>OY843592.1:0-507500 GCA_963692865.2 bacterium
ACCCCATCCACTATGACGACGAGGCGGCGCGCGCAGGCGGTCTCGACGGCGTCATCGCCCACGGGATGCTCTCGATGGGCTTTCTCGGGCAATTCATCGAAACCGCCTTCGGCGCGGGCAGCTACAAGAGGCTCGAAGTCCGTTTTCAGGGCATGGTGAAGCTCGGCGAGGTCATCACCTGCCGGGGCGTCGTGACCGACATCGCGCAAGAGAGGGGCCGACAATACGCCGCCTGCGATATCGAGGCGGCAGACGCAAGCGGCCGCGTCGTCACCAGGGGTGAGGCGCAGGCCTGGCTGGACTGAAATCCAACGAAAGAGAGGAATTCCATGAGACTCAAAAAAAAGAACGCCCTCGTCACGGGCGCGGCGCAGGGCATCGGACGCTCGGTATGCCGGCGCTTCGCCGAAGAAGGCGCCAAGGTGCTCGTCGTCGACATGAACGAGGAAGGCGGCGAGGAGACGGCGCGCCTGATTAGAGACGCGGGCGGCGAGGCGCTCTTCCACAAGGCCGACGTGAGCAGCCTCGCGGAAGTCGAGGGCGCGCTCGACGCGTCCGAAGCCGCGCACGGGCCGATAAACGTGATGGTGAACAACGCCGGCATCGTCCGCGCGGCCATGCTCCACAAGATGAGCGAGGCGCAGTGGGATGATGTAATCGCCGTCCACCTCAAGGGCACGTGGGCGGGCATCCACGCGGCGGCCAAGCGCATGATTCCCCGCAAGGAAGGCCGCATCATCAACGTCACATCGGGCGCGGGGCTTCGCGGCACCATCGGCCAGATCAACTACTCCTCCGCCAAGATGGGCATCGTCGGCGCGACGCAGAGCGCGGCGCGTGAACTGGGGCGCCACAACATCACCGTGAACTGCGTCTCGCCTGCGGCCATCACCCCGATGACGGAGACGATCCGCACCGATGAGCGTTTCGAGTCGAAGTATCTTGAGCGCATCTGCCTGGGCCGGTGGGGCGAGCCCGAGGAGATGGCGGCGGGCTTCGTCTTCCTGGCGTCGGACGAAGCGAGCTACGTGACGGGCATCGTGCTCAGAATCGACGGTGGACTGGGGATGTAGGGGGAGGCGTCATGAACGCCCGAAGCAAGACGTTTACCCACAGGGGCGGTTCGCGAACGTGGGCCGCTTGATTTGCTCGGTTTCCGTAGGGACAGGTCGCGATCTGTCCCTCGTGAGAGCAAGGCGTGGAAGGCGAAGCGCTGCCACCGTGCCGTCATTCCGGCGAATGCCGGAATCCAGGTTTTTTTGAGATGAAGCAACCATGCGTATACATTCTCGCCAGCAAGCGTAACGGCACCCTCTATATCGGCGTCACCTCAGACCTCATCCGGCGAGTCTGGCAACACAAGAATGATATGGAAGAAGATTTCACGAAGCGTTACGGCGTCCACGAGTTGCTCTGGTACGAGAGTCATGAAACGATGGAGAGCGCGATTACGCGCGAGAAGAGGCTTAAAAACTGGACAAGGATGGGGAAAATCTCTTTGATTGAAGAGGGCAATCCGAGATGGCGCGATTTATATGAAGACCTCGTCGGTTCTGGATTCCGGCATTCGCCGGAATGACGTGGGGTCTTTTTATCGGAAGCGGGAAGAATTCAGGGTGTGGCCGGATGGAAAGGCCTTGAACCTGACGGAGCATTGCGAAGTTGCCGTCATTCCGGCGAATGCCGGAATCCAGGACCGATCAATTTCTCTCTGATCCGGACATCTCGAACGGATAGAGATCAGCAACCGTAGGGGCGATTCCCTTTTCGGGACCGCCCCACCATTCGCGAACGGCCCCTACAGACGAAAACCCTCGCTCCCCGTTCTCCCCATCTGGCATCCCCTTGGCGGGCCTGCTAGAATCGCCGCAGTATCACCCCGGTAAACAACGCAATCGGAGGAGCCGCCATGAAGGCCATGATCCTGAAAGAGTTCGGCCGGCCCCTCGTCTACGAGGAGGCGCCCGAGCCCGAGATCGGCCCCCGCCAGGTGCTCGTCGAATCGAAGGCGAACGGCCTGTGCGCGACGGACCTCAAAATCGTGGACGGGAGCGTCAAGACGGCCCCCACGCCCCTGATGCTCGGCCATGAGAATTCAGGCGTCGTGCTCGAAGTCGGCGCGGAGGTCGAATCCGTCGCTCCCGGCGACCGCGTGGTCGTCGTGAGCAAACAGACCTGCGGGCGCTGCCGCATGTGCCGCGCCGGCCACGAGGAGATGTGCCTGAACTCGCCGGGACGCCTGGGAATCGAGATAGACGGCGGCTTCGGCCAGTTGGTCGCGGCCTCGGAGCGGAACCTCGTCAAAATCGGGGAGAACGTATCGCTGGCGGCGGCTTCTCTCATCGGCGGGACGCTCGGCTCCCCGCTCCACGCCATCCGCATGGCGCGTCCCGAACTCGGCGAGTGCGCCGTCATCTTCGGCGTCGGGGGCCTGGGGCTGCATGCCCTGCAGATACTCCGCCACCTGGGGGCGAACGTGATCGCCGTGGACGTGAAGGAGGAGAAGCTCGCCAAGGCGCGCGAACTCGGCGCGTTCGAGGCGGTGAACGCGATGGAGACCGACCCCGTGAAGGCCGTGATGGACATAACAGGGGGATTCGGGGCGGACATCGCGCTCGAGATCGTCGGCGGGGCCGCCGTGCCGCCCGTGCTCCAGCAGTGCATCGATCTGCTCCGGCCCGGCGGGCGCCTCGTCATCCTGGGCTATTCCTTCGGCCAGAAGGTGGAGATCGACCCCGCGCAACTCGTCTACAAGTGGATACAGATCGTCGCGTCGCACAACCATACCGTGCGCGACGTGGCCGACGCCGCGAGCCTGGTGAACGACGGCCGCGTGCGCGCGGTCATCACCGAGGAGGCCCCGATGCCGGACGCCAACGACGCGCTGGCCGCCCTTCGCGCGGGCGACCCGGTGGGCCGCATCGTGCTCACCTGGTGAGGCGCGCGCAGAGGACAGTCCTCAAGAAAACAACGAGCATTCCGATGAAACCATAGACCAACGAAACCTTTACAACGCATCAGCAGGAGGCGGCATGGCGTATCGAATCGAAACGGACAGCATGGGCGAGATCGAAGTGCCCGAGGAGAAATACTACGGCGCGCAGACGGCGCGCTCGCTCGTTCACTTCAAGATCGGCGGAGACCGCTTCCCGCGCGAGATCATCCGCGCGCTGGGGATTCTGAAGAAAGCCGCCGCGGTGACGAACGAGGAGCTGGGAATCCTGGATTCGAAGAAGGCCGCGCTCATCACCCGGGCGGCGGACGAGGTGATCGCGGGCGATCTGGACGCGCACTTCCCGCTCGTCGTCTGGCAGACCGGCAGCGGCACGCAGACGAACATGAACGCCAACGAGGTCATCGCCAACCGCGCCATCGAACTGGCGGGCGGCGAGATGGGCTCCAAGGACCCGATCCACCCCAACGACGACGTGAACAAGGCGCAGTCCTCGAACGACACCTTCCCGACGGCGATGCACGTCGCGGCGGGCGAGCAGATGACGAAGAAGCTCATCCCCGCCGTGGAGACGCTCCGGACGACGCTCGCGCAGAAGGCCGAGGCCTTCGATTCGATCATCAAGATCGGCCGTACGCACTTGATGGACGCCGTTCCCCTCACGCTGGGCCAGGAATTCTCGGGCTACGCCCAGCAGCTGGAAAACGGCCTCGCGCGCGTCAGGATGTCGCTCGACGGAATCTACGAACTCGCGCTCGGCGGTACGGCGGTGGGCACGGGCCTCAACACGCACCCCGACTTCGCGGAGAAGGCCGCCGCCCGGATCGCGGAGATGACGGGGCTTCCCTTCCGCAGCGCGCCCAACAAGTTCGAGGCGCTCGCCGCGCACGATGCGGTCGTCTTCGCGAGCGGGGCGGTGAAGACGCTCGCGGCGTCGCTCATGAAGATAGCGAACGACATCCGCATGCTGGCGTCCGGCCCCCGGTGCGGCGTGGGCGAGCTTCTCATCCCCGAGAACGAACCGGGAAGCTCCATTATGCCCGGCAAGGTGAACCCCACCCAGAGCGAGGCGATGACGATGGTGTGCGCCCAGGTGATGGGCAACGACGTGGCGGTGAACGTGGGCGGCGCGACGGGGCATTTCGAACTGAACGTCTTCAAGCCCGTGATGATATTCAACCTGCTCAATTCCGTGCGCCTGCTGGCCGATGCGTGCGATTCGTTCAACGAGCACTGCGCGACGGGAATCGAGCCGAACCGGCCCGCGATAGAGGGCTATCTCCAGAACTCGCTCATGCTCGTGACGGCGCTGAATCCCGTCATCGGCTACGACAACGCGGCCAAAGTGGCGAAAAAGGCGTTCGCCGAAGGCGGCACCCTGCGCGACGCTGCGATTGCGCTAGAGCTCCTCACGGGCGAGGAATTCGACGCGGCCGTCAGGCCCGAGAACATGATCGGGCCGAGAGGGTGAGGGAGGAGCCCCGCTAATTTGCCCTCCCAACCCGCAGGGACAACCCTTTCGGGTTGGCCAGCCTCCTGTGGTCGTCCCTTTTCAAGGCAGGCAATAGGGCCTTGGCCCTGCTATGAAACAGCCTCCTGAAGCCGCGCCCAGAGGTATTCCGCGTCCGCATCCGTGAGGGGATCGGGGGAGATGAAGATTCCCGACTCGCCGGATACGCCGAGTTGAACCCGCACCTCGCACGCCCACAGCGCGCGGGCGACCTCATCGCGCGTTTTCCCGAGCGTTTCCTCGTCGATTTCGACGACGACTTCGGGCAAATCCTGCCCCAGGGAGTTCGGGCGCCTCAGACGCGGCGAGAGCCCCTTCATTCCGGCCAGGCGCTCCATGAAGAACTCGCACCACCGCTCGTTGTGGGCGTATTGCTCCGCCTCGCCGCCGTCGAGATAATGCTCGAGCGCGCATAGCAAACCCACGACGTCGTCGCGCCCCGCCTTCATGGGCCGGCCGACCGAATACCTGGGGCTTCCCATCATGGCGCATGCCGCGACGATCTCCTTCTTGCCCAGGATGACCCCCGTGTTCTGCGGCCCGCCGATGCTCTTCCCCCCGCTGAAGATGGCGGCGTCGGCCCCCATTTCCTCGGTGTAGCGCCAAAGATTGGCCGACGGGGGAAGCTGCGCCGCGGCGTCCACGACCACGGGCACGTTGTTGGCGTGCGCGATCTCGATGATGGTCTCGAGCTTCAGGATGTTCTCGCCCGCGTAGCGGCCCGGAAAATAAAAGACGCCCGCCGTTTTCTCGCCGATGGCCTCTTCGAGCTCCCAGGGGTGGGTCTGGCGGTGCGAGCCGATCTCCACGAGCCGCGCGCCCGCCTGGCGGATGTTGATGTCGTAGTGGTTTCTCTGGAAGCGGTGGATCACGATCTCGTTCTTGAGACCGTCGGTGAAGGGGAGCCTGTCCATGAGGGCCGGGTTCTTGCCCGTGATGCAGGCCGCGGCGCACAGCACGAGGCCGGCGGCGGAGCCGCTCGTCACGTAGGCCGCCTCGTTTCGCGTCATCCCGGCGATTCGCGCGCCCGCCTTCGCGTGCAACTCGTTCATGTCCACCTGGGCGGCGTTCGCCTCCCGCATGGCGGCCCACACCTCGGGCCTCATTTTCGAGCCGCCGAAGACGGTCTGGCGCGTGCGCGCGCTGATGACGCGGCGGACGCCGAGGTCATGCAAGAATCTGGGGTCTTGCGCGGATTCGTTAATCGCCTTGCTCCTCAGCCTGAGGTGGAATAGCGCACCGCCGCGCCTTGAAGGAGAATCCACGATGCGTCTTCGGTCTTTCCGAATAAAGATAGGGTGTGAAAACCCTCTTCATCTCGGGAGAAGCGCCTCTCGAATTCAACCTTGAAAGCCTGCGACGCTTCACGAGGCGCGATCTCCAAATCGATGGATTCGAGCGGCGCGCCGTCCAGCCCCACGCCCAGAAGCAGCGGCGAGGCGGCGTTTTCGCTCCTCACGCGGCCCTCGATAGTAAGATGCGCCTCCTCCTCTCCCCATACGAGAAAAGAGACGGCGAGGTCCGGCGATATCTCGCGCCATTCGCCCCCAGGAACCGCCGCATCCGCGCGCAGGCTTTGCCGCCACTCGACAGGCATCCGATTGTGCCGGCTCAGGATGAGCGTCCTGTGCTCGGGCCTGTCCGCCCAGTGGTAGTGTTTGGGCCTGCTCTCGTAGGGCCTTCCCATGCCGACGAGCAGGGCCGCCGCGTCGCCGCGCATCACCTCCTCGCCGTCCAAAGTCTCATGCCCGGTGGTCGAAGCGATCAGCTTCACGCGCTCGCGTCCTGCATCCCACGTCGCGTAGACGTACTGCACCGTATCGACGGGTGGCCGCGAGGCCACGTTGGGCGGAGGTTCCTGCAGAACGCGCAGCCGCCCGCCGATACGGATCTCCTCACCGCCGCGGCGCACGAGTTCGAGCTGGTGGAAGCCCCGGTATTCGAGACGGCACGGCTGGGTCATGGAGGCTCCTCCATCGGAAGCGCGCTTTTCGTTGTTCGATGCGCCCATCATATCACGATGTGCGCGCGGGATGGATCGTGTATCATGGCGCCGCGCCGCCGCCCGGCGGCGTTTTCTTTATCGACTACAGGAGTTTCGAGATGCGCATTACGACCACCCTTCCGATGGACGATCTGAACAAAGCGGGTCCCGCCGCACGCGATATCGAGGCGGCGGGCTATGACGGCGCCATGACCATGGAGAACGCGCACCACCCGTTTCTGCCCCTGGCGGTGGCGGCGGTGGAGACCGGGCGCGTGGAGCTTCTGACCGCCGTGGCCATCGCCTTCCCCAGAAGCCCCATGGTGTGCGCGAACGCCGCGTGGGACCTGCAGGTCGCCTCGGGCGGGAGGTTCGTCCTGGGGCTCGGCCCGCAGATCAGGGCGCACAACGTGCGGCGCTTCAGCGTGCCCTGGAGCGCGCCCGCGGCGAGGATGCGCGAATACGTGGAATCGCTCCGCGCGATATGGCGCGCGTGGCGGAACGGGGAAAAGCTTGATTACCAGGGCGAACACTACCAGTTCAGCCTCATGACGCCCGCCTTCACGCCGCCCTCGGGAGGGCAGCCCATGACGCCCGTCACCATCGCGGCGGTGGGGCCGGGGATGCTCTCCGTCGCGGGACGCCGCTGCGACGGCGTGCGTCTGCATCCGTTTTGTACGAGCAGGTATTTCGAGGAGTTCTGCCTGCCGAAGCTCACCGGGGGATTCACAGAGAACGGGATTACGCGCGAGCAGTTCGAAATAACGGGCGGGGGCTACGTCGTCACGGGGCGCGACGAGGAGGCCATCAGGCGCGGAATGGACGAGGTGAAGGTGCGCCTCGGTTTTTACGGCTCCACGCCCGATTACTGGCCCGTGCTCGAGATGCACGGCTACGGCGATCTGGGGCGTAAGCTCAGGCAGATGACGCGCGAGGGGAAATGGGACGCGCTCGCGGGCGAGATTCCGGACGACCTGGTACGCCTCTTCGCCGCCGTGGGCGTGCACGGGGAGATCAGGGGAGCGATAGAGGCGCGCTTTGCGAACGGCGTCGACACACTCTACGCGGGCATGCTCCCCACGGCGGACAGGGACCTGCCGCCGGACCTGATTCAGGACATACAGGCGATACCGGTGGCGTTCGAGGGGTATGCGGAGCGGTAGGGGATGGCGTGGAGACGCCTTGGGTAGTGACAGCCCCTCCTCGGGGCTGTCCCACAGGTCGCGACCTGTCCCTATGAGATCAAGGCATGGAAGGCGATGCGCCGCCACCGTGCCGTCATTCCGGCGCATGCCGGAATCCAGGGTTTTCGAGATGAAGCAACCATGCGTATACATTCTTGCCAGCAAGCGTAACGGCACACTCTATATCGGCGTCACCTCAGACCTCATACGGCGGGTCTGGAGACACAAAAATGATTTGGCAGAAAGCTTCACGAAGCGTTTTACGGCATCCATAAGCTAGTCTGGCACCAGAGCCATGAAACAATGGAGAGCGCAATTACGCATGAGAAGAGGCTCAAAAACTGGCCGCGGTCTTGGAAAATCGGGTTAATTGAAGAGAGGAATCCTGAATGGAATGACTTGTTTGGAGACCTCATCGGCTCTGGATTCCGGCATTCGCCGGAATGACGGTGGGTTTGCTTATCGGAAGCGAGAAGAATTGGGGTGTGGCCGAATGGAAAAGCTCTTGAACCAGACGGAGCGTTGCAAAATTGTCGTCATTCCGGCGCATGCCGGAATCCAGGACAGAGCAATTATTCTCCGATTTTGGACATCTCGAATGTCAGGCATTTACGATTGTAGGGACAGGCGCAGGGGCCTATCCCTACGAAACCACCGAAAGTCGTAAGGAGCCCCTAATTCTCGCCGCTCTTCAAAAGCTGCCGCAGCACGTACTGCAGGATGCCGCCGTGCTGGTAGTAGGAGACCTCGTTCGGCGTGTCGATGCGCACGACCGCGTCGAAGACGACCGCCTCGCCGCCGCCCTCCGGCGCGGCGGTGACGCGCACCTCCCTGGCTTCGCCCTGCTCGATTCCCTCGATGTCGAAGGTCTCGCGGCCCGTCAGCCCCAGTCCTTCGGCTGAATCGCCCGGCTTGAACTGGAGCGGCAGCACGCCCATTCCCACGAGGTTCGAGCGGTGGATGCGCTCGAAGCTCTCGGCGATGACGGCGCGGATGCCGAGCAGGCTCGACCCCTTGGCGGCCCAGTCGCGCGAGGAGCCCGTGCCGTACTCCTTGCCGCCCAGCACGACGAGCGGAATCCCCGCCTCCTGGTACTGCATCGCCGCGTCGTAGATGGGCATGACCTCGTTCGTCGGGAAATAGGTGGTGAAGCCGCCCTCGGTGCCCGGCGCCGCCCGGTTGCGCAGGCGCACGTTCGAGAAGGTGCCGCGCATCATCACCTCGTGGTTCCCCCGCCTTGAGCCGTAAGAGTTGAAATCGGCGGGCAGCACGTCGTTCATCACCAGGAAATGTCCGCCCGGGCTGTCGCGCTTGATGGAGCCGGCCGGCGAGATGTGGTCCGTCGTCACCGAATCGCCCAGAAGCGCCAGGCAGCGCGCGCCCCGGACGTCCTCGACCGGCTCGGGTTCGGCCTTCATGCCGTCGAAATAGGGCGCTTTCCGGATGTAGGTGGACATGTCGTCCCAATCGAACAGGCCGCCCTCGGGCGTGGGGATTCCCTGCCAGCGCAGATCGCCCCGGAAGACGTCGCCGTAGCTTCTCTGGAACATATCGGCCTTCACGTGGTTCATCACCACGTCCTGAAGCTCGCTCTGGGTGGGCCAGATGTCCCGGAGATATACCGGGTTTCCGTCCCCATCCTCGCCCAGGGGGTCTCTCGCGATGTCGAGATCCATGCGCCCGGCGATGGCGTAGGCCACTACGAGGGGCGGCGAGGCCAGGAAGTTCATGCGCACTTCCGCGTGGACGCGGCCCTCGAAGTTCCGGTTGCCCGATAGCACCGAGCAGGCGACGAGGTCGCCCTCGGCCACGGCTTGTGAGATGTGCGCGGGCAGCGGGCCCGAGTTCCCGATGCAGGTGGTGCAGCCGTAGCCCACGTTGTGAAAGCCGAGCGCCTCGAGATAGGGCGTGAGGCCCGCGCTCCTGAGATATTCCGTCACCACCATCGAACCCGGCGCGAGGGAGGTCTTGACCCAGGGCTTGGTCTTGAGGCCGCGTTCAGCGGCCTTTTTCGCCACCAGACCCGCGCCCAGCATGACGGTGGGGTTCGAGGTGTTCGTGCAGCTCGTAATCGCCGCGATGACGACCGCCCCGTGCGTTATCTCGTACGTTTTCGTCCCGTCCCGCACGGTGACGGCCGCGGGCGCGGCGACCGCGCCGCCCTCCCCGCCGCCGATTTCGGCCAGCATCTTGTCGAGTTCGCGCTCGAAGGTGGCGCCGGCGTCCGTGAGTTCGATGCGGTCCTGCGGACGTTTGGGGCCCGAGATGCTCGGGACGACGTCGCCCAGGTCCAGTTCCAGCGTGTCGGTGTAGACGGCCTCGGGGGAATCCGCCTCGCGGAACATGCCCTGCGCTCTGGCGTAGGCCTCCACGAGCGCGATCTGCTCGGCGGGCCTGCTCGTGAGCTCCATGTACTTGAGGGTTTCGCCATCGATGGGGAAGATGCCGCAGGTGGCGCCGTACTCAGGCGCCATGTTGGCGAGCGTCGCGCGGTCGGCGAGCGGCAGGTTGTCGAGACCCGGCCCGTAGAACTCCACGAACTTGCCCACGACGCCCTTTTCCCTCAGCATCTGCACGACCACGAGCACCAGGTCGGTCGCCGTGGCGCCCTCTCTCAGGTCGCCCGAGAGCCTGAAGCCCACCACGTCGGGGATGAGCATCGAGTAGGGCTGGCCCAGCATGGCGGCTTCGGCCTCGATGCCGCCCACGCCCCAGCCCAGGACGCCGATGCCGTTGATCATCGTGGTGTGCGAATCCGTGCCCACGACGGTGTCGGGAAAGGCGCGCGTCGCGCCTCCCTTTTCGTCCGTGCCCACCACCGGGGCGAGGAACTCCAGGTTCACCTGATGGACGATGCCAGTGTCGGGCGGCACGGCGCGGAAGTTGTCAAAAGCGTTCTGCGCCCAGCGCAGGAAGGCGTAGCGCTCGGTGTTGCGGTCGTATTCGAGCTGCGCGTTCGCCTCGAGCGCCGTTTCGGCGCCGAACTCGTCCACCTGCACGGAGTGGTCGATCACCAGGTCGACGGGCTGTAAGGGATTGATGGAGTCGGGGTCGCCGCCCAACTCCTTCATGGCGTCGCGCATGGCGGCGAGGTCGACCACCACGGGAACGCCGGTATAATCCTGCAGGAGCACGCGGCTCGGCATGAAGCCGATCTCTTTCGCCTCGTTCTTCTTCGCGTCCCAGGAGGCGAGCGCCTCGACGTCGGCGGCGCTCACGGCGCGGCCGTCCTCGTTTCTGAGCAGGTTCTCCAGCAACACCTTCATGGCGTAGGGGAGCCTGTCTATGTCGCCCTTATGTTTCAGCGCGTCGATTCGGTATATCTCATAGATTTTCCCGCCGACTTCGAGTTCTGCGCGGGCGTTGAAGCTGTTGGTCATCTTTCACCTCTTTCCGGCCTGAGCGCCGCCTCCCCGATACGCCGCCGGGAGAACGGACTCCGCCTCGTCATGCGCTCTCTGCGTCCGAAACCAGCCCGTCGCGGGCGATTTCGCGCAAAAGCTAACAGATTGAATCATATTGGATTACGGAAATACCGACTTCCTAACTTGCCAGATAATACCACAGATGGGGGCCGAGGACGAGGGCGATCCGGAATTCGAGCGCAAAAAGCGCCGCTTACGGGGGTTGGGGAAAAAGCCCCTGAAAGCGATTTTGGGTTTCGCGCATGCTTTTGAAGTTCACTCCCCCCTTGAGGGGGGTGTTGAAAAACCCCTCCTCGCTCGGATTGACCACCGCCGTCATTGTCGTTTCTATTGTAGGGGCCGCATATCATGCGGCCCGGCTTTTTCGCCTTCACAATACGGGTCGCATGATATGTCGGACATATATGTCCGACCTACGGGTAAAACGTGGTTGATCCGAGAGGGACAGGTTTTTCAACAACCCCTTGAGGGTCTGGCTTCCCGAGGGGAAAGCCCAACGGTGAAGCCGAGCGTTTTTTGCGAAGGCTAAACCGGTGGGGGGAGATTTACTCTGTGGCATGTCCCCCCACCAACTCGCCTGCGGGCTTCGCCCTTGCCTCATCGTCGGCCTTCCCGAGGAGGAAAGATGGGGTAATCGGGTTGGTCTGCGAACTACCGCGTGTGGCGGATGTTCCTCTGCCTTATGATTCGAGGCGAGGCCGGGATGGTCCGGTCTCTACGCGCCCGCAGGAGGAGCAGTCATGAACTACTTTGCAGGACTCGACGTGTCGTTGGAGTGGACGAGTGTGTGCGTGGTGGACGCGGAGGGCGGGATCGTCCGGGAGGCGAAGGTCGCGAGCGAACCCGCGGCCCTCGTGGCGTTCTTCACCGGACTGGCCTTCGGCGTAACGCGCATCTGCCTGGAGGCGGGGCCGCTGTCACAGTGGCTCCATGACGGTCTGGCCGAGGCCGGGTTCCCGGTGGTTTGCGCCGAGACGCGGCAACTGAAGGCGGTGCTCTCGGCGACGGTGAACAAGAGCGACCGCGACGACGCGCGCGGCATCGCCCAGTTGGTTCGCGCGAACCTGATTCGCCCGGTGCACGTGAAGACGGTGTCGAGCCAGGAAAAACGCATGCTCCTCGCCAACCGCAGGTTCATGCTGAAGCAGTTGTGCGACGCCGAGGCCCACATCCGGGGCACGCTGCGCAACTTCGGGCTGAAGATGGGCAAGGTCACCCGTCGCGGTTTGGAGGCGCGTGTAGGGTGTCTGGTCGCGGAGCGCCCGGAGTTGGCGCGCCTGGTGGCGCCGATGCTGCGGGCTCGCTCTGCGCTGCTGGCGGAATACGTCCGGCTGCACAGGATGATGCTGGAGGCGGCGCGAGCCGATCCGGTCTGCCGGCGCCTGATGACGGTTCCCGGCGTGGGTCCGGTGACGGCGCTCACCTTCCGGGCGAGCGTCGACGTGCCATCGCGTTTTGCGCGCTCGCGCTCGGTGGGCGCGCACTTCGGGCTTGTGCCTCGCAAATGGCAATCCGGAGAGGTCGACCGCACGGGAAGCATCTCCAAATGCGGCGACGCGATGATGCGCGCGGCGCTCTACGAAGCCGCCAACGTCTTGCTCGGGCGCACGACGCGGTGGTCATGGCTGAAAGCCTGGGCGATGGGTGTGGCGAAGCGTCGCGGCAAGTCGCGCGCGAAGGTTGCGCTCGCCCGCCGGCTCGGCGTCATCATGCACCGCATGTGGATGGATGGCAGTGAGTTCCGCTGGAAGCGCGACGGCGCGGATGCTTCGGCTGCCTGAGGTCGAGACACTGAAGAAGGAGGACCACAGACAAACCCTGTAGCTTCCGCCTCGGCGGGGGATGCTCCCGTGGGGACGAGGGACGAAGTGAGTACGCTGTCGGCCTAGCCCCGCTGCGTCGGTGACGATGCGAGGGCGCAGGAAAGATTGTTCCACTTCGTTCTCCGATCCCATCCTGTTGACGGCCCCCGGCTCGGGAGTCGATCACGAAGAGAAGCGAGACCCCCATGGAGCGTCATCTGCAGCCAAAGGCGGAACAGGTCTGACAGAACCAGGGGAGAGGAACTTGACTTGCCCTACCCGATTAGAGAAGGCCGACCCTCAAGGGGGGAGTGAATCCCTCTCTCGGCTTTCGGGGACATACGACAAATCTAGGAATCAGGGCTTTTTCAACAGCCCTGTCAAGGGAGGGTAAGGGGGGTTGCCTTTATACCTTCTCCTGGTTTTTCAAGAAGCCCTTACGCCTCTTTTATGACCATATAGGTGGCCGAGGCGAAACAGACGAGCCTTTCCGCATCGTCGAGAATCCGCATCTCCCACACCGAGGTCTTGCGCCCCAGATGCAGGGCCTTCGCCTCGCCGATGAGGGTTCCCTCCTTCACCGGACGGACGAAGTTGATCTTCATCTCCACCGTCACCACTTCCGTGCCGACCGGGTAGCTCACGTAGCTGCCCACGCCGCCGACGGTGTCGGCCAGCGACGCCAGCGCTCCGCCGTGGATGATCCCGAAGGGCTGGTGGAGCCTCGGCTCCACGGGCATCGCGACGCGGGCGAAGCCCGCTTCCGCTTCGAGCACCTCGAAACCCAGGAGGTCGTTGAAGTTCCCCCGCCAGCGGGCCTGGAACACCCGCTCGACCTCTTCCCTCGTCCATGAGCGACCCATCGTCATCACCTCGAACGCGCGCGCCCCGCGTGAGGGTCATGCGCGCGAAATGCGTCCAGGAATTCAACGGAATATCAACGACGAAACGGAACCATCCCAGGAAGGTTAAAGAGCCTTCACGAAACGCCGCAAATTACGCCGATCTTTTGAGCAGCACCGCCAGGGCTTCGGTGGATTTCCCGAGGGCTTCGTTCGATTTTTCCAAGCCCTCGTTCGTTTTATCCAGGCCTTCCAGCGTCTTATCAAAGCCCTCAAGGGTTTTATCCAGAGTCACCATTGTTTTATCCAAACCCGCCATGGTTTTATCCAAGCTCTGCATGGTTTTCTGCAGCGCTTCCCTGCCTTCTTGGCCCTGGGCGATTATCTCATCGAGCGCCTTGTCCCTCTGCCTGGTGCCGGCGCGCATGGTGTAGAGGCCATACCAGATCAAGGCGCTTTGCGCGATGCCCACGGCGAATTGCGCGATGCTTATGAGGTCTCCCGTAGTGATCGGCTGCAAATCCATCATCTTTCCACACCCTCTCTCTTTCCGGGTCCTCATTCAGGTTGTCTCAAGGTATTCTCGTGAACATTATAGAACCAAAACGCGGGGTGAGCGCAAACGCGCGGCTCCCTCATTATGAAACCACACAACCAGATGAACTCTCAAACAGGCCTACGGCCCTGTCCCCACCGTCGTATGCCCCGCGGCTATCCACGCGATACGGGCGAGAACGATGCTCTTGAGTGCCGATCAGCCGAAGATCTGCGTCGGCACGCGGCCCCATTCGGCGGGGTCGGTCACGATGTCGCCGCCCTCGCCCTCGTAGGAGAAGAAGAGGAGTTCGGTCTCGGTCTTTTTGCCCTTCTTTTCCAGACGCCGCACGGTGATGGTCGGCACGTGGACGCCGAGTTCGAAGTTCTTGGCGTGGCTCACCGATATGCTCGCGCCGAACTTGGCGGCGCAGCTCTCCAGTTGCTCCCTCGTCGTCTTCACCCGGCCGTCGGCGAGGATTTCCCCGCCGAAATTCTCCGTGAGGTCGACCACAAAAATTTCAGGCTCCAGCATGATGGCGCATTCTCCCTTGATGCGTGATGAAAGAAACCCCTGTTCGGGGCCTGCGAAAGCGCGGAGTCTAGCAGAAAGGGGTGAGGTGAGAAAGGGGGCTGGGTTCGCCCAATAAAAACAAAATCCGCATATCGTCATTCGGGAATGAAACGTTTGGATCGTCTCTTCTTCAGGTCTAAGGCATTGGCGAATAACGCCCACAAAGGACGTTAGGCGCAAGTCCGAATTTTTCAAATGCAACGCAAGACACGAGGAAGAAACGGGAGTGGGCGTCTACTCATCCGCCTCTCTCAAAAAATCCCTGACCCGCTGGCTCGCTTCTGCAACCGTCTTGATCTGTGTTTCCCCGGCCGTCCAAGGCCTTCCGGGATGAAGGGTATCCCACCAACTTCGTTCCGTCGTCCCGCGCCTCCTACCTTGATCGTGTTTTCCGAAACCGTCCAGGCAACTGTTCCAGACGGGCCTGTAGCGCTTAATAAGCGCCTGTTCGGCGAACACGATCCAGACGGGAACAATCGCCAATACCCGACACGAGAAATCTTCGAGCGAGAGATTCTCCACTTGATCGATGGAGCGCGCATGTTGTCTGATTCTATCCCGCAAAGCCGGATGCTCGACATCCAGTTCACCACCCGTTCTCGAACCTTTGGGAACCGCCTTGCCGGCGTAGATGGGTCTCGTCCCATCCGCAATAGGCCGATACTCAGCCATTGCCCCTTCATAGTAGAGCGCGTAGATTCCCGGCCCCTGGACTCCTGCGATACTGTCCAGCGGTATCCGTTCCTGCTTCTCGAAGTGCGCGACGGTGCCTGCCATAAGATTGTCGTAGGTAAGCGGATCCCAAAGCTCCGGCATCATGTGCGCCTCAACTCCACAATGGACTCGTAAAGCGCGCGGCCGTTCGCCTTCCCCGCGCGGACGCTCGAGTTGATGATGCTGTTGCCGACCCGCGCTTGCCGGGGAACGTGGATGTCCGCAACCTCGAAGCCGCGCGATTCCGCGATTCTGGCGAGGAATCGGTCCGTCGGTATCGGAACGCCCTGCAGGATGGAATTGCCGATGACCACCAAGGCGGTCGCACCGCTCCGCAGGCACCATGCGGCCCCAGCGGCGAAACGCGCGCAGTCGTTGAAATAACGCGCCGCGTAATTTGCCCAACCGCTTCCTCCATAAATCCCCTTCTCGGGATTCCGGCCCCGCACTTCGGTGAGCGCTTGCCGAATTTCTTCATCCTCGATGGACGGATCGAGCGCGACATGCTCTCTATCGCGCGCGTTCTGCCAGTAGGTACCGAAGTTGAGTTCCTCCAGATGCTTCATGCCGTGCGGGGAAGCGCAAAAACCCAGCCAGTACAGATGCGGACGGGTGTTCCGGTTATAGTGGTAATTATTCAGATACGGCGGGGAGGTGATGAGGATGTCGGCGCTTCCCGCTTCGAGACTCGAATAACCGTCGAAGAACGACTGCTCGAAAATCCGCCCGTCCTCGCGTTCTCGCGGATCACGGGCCTCTCGATACCAAATGGCGTCTTCCACCATTTGGAGCACCTTGTCTCCCATCGCCCCGGCCACATCGTAATCTTCCACGTCGGGTCTTCCGACGGCGGCCTTGCGTCCCAGGCTCGGCTCATAGGAGTAGTTCGAATAACTGACCATCGTCGCCGCAAATGCGAGTCGGTAGATATCGGCGATTTGAGCCTCCTCGCCCGCGATGAAGTCCAGGGCCGTCAAAACCTTTTGCTCGACCTTGGGGCTGTAAAAAGGCGCGCGCGTGCGGAAAGCTGCCGGAGGGTTCGTCCGCGGCTTCCTCCCGCTTTGCATGCACTCCTCCATGAACGTCATGAAGCGACTGATAGTGCTTCGGAGGTAATGCGGATCAAGCCGGTGGGCCTTCAACTTCGCTTGCGCCGCGAATGCGGCATAGGGATTTATCTCGAAGCCGACGGCTTCATGCCCCGCCAGATCGGCCTCGACGAGGGTCGTCCCGACTCCGGCAAACGGATCGAGGACAACGCCGGGGCCCGAGGTGTAGCGCGCGAGCGCATCCTCGACGAAGTGCTTGGAGTATCCCGCGATCCAGGGAACCCAGCGGTGGATCGGAGCATCCCGGTTCGCCATGAACGCCGGGTCCCGGAAAGCGGTTCCATTGCGGGTTTTAACATCCAACGTCGTCACTAGATTACCAGATTCCTGTATCCGGGCTTTTGACGGACATATTGAGCGCGATTCTCGTCAACAGGGTCGGCGCGTCCATCGAACCCTCTCCATGGCGGGTCGAGAAATCCACTGCATATCCGTTCGGATGTTTTCCGCACAACCACAACGATACAAGCGTTCGAGAAGAGGCTGAACCGATTCGTCTGCGCCCGAATGGGGTCTCGGGCATTCACGCCGTGCGTCCAGGCGGACAGCGTCGATTCAGCGGGCGGGTCCCCAGCGAGTTATATGCCATCAGTATATACGATTGACATTCCCGCCGCAAAAGGAGGGCGAAAAACCCGCCGCTCCCCCTACCAGTCCCAGAACAGGGTATACGCCCTGCCGTTAAATTGCAGCGTGAATGCCCGCGGGAGGTTATCGGGGGACAAGAAATAAAATCCGTTATATCGCTATCCGGGAATGAAACGTTTGGGGCGTTTCACCTGCAACCGCTTGGTTTCTCCGTTTCCGCAAGGATAAATCCAGCCCTCGTCCCTACGGGTCACACTCGTCATTTCGCCGGGCGCCTCAGCCTCTCACCCGATTGTCCGGGTTCTCCCCATCGGACGCCCACCGCGCCGGATTCTCCCGAATGTATTCCCGGATACGGTTCAGGTCTTCATCGTCGCGGATAACGTGATCGTGAAAGGAACGCTGCCATTGGAAGAAGGCGAGGCCGCCTTCGCGTATTCGTTTCGATGACGTGGTTTTGAACGCGCCGATCAATTCCGACAACGATTTGGTTTTCGCCTCATCCGTAGGGACAGGTCGCGACCTGTCCGCGCCACCGGGCCGGATTACCAAGATACCGTGCAGATGATCCGGCATAACGATGTATTCATCCAATTCGACGTACTCATACCGCTCGGCCAACCATCCCCACCGCTCGTTCACGATTTCTCCCGCCCCGTTCAAATTCATCTCTCCGTTCTCTACACGCCCGAAATGATTGATGCGATCTTGCGCGCAAATCGTCACGAAATAATGCCTCGCCCGGGAATAATCGTATCCCTTCAATCGATTCGGTTTTCGGTTTCTTTCGCTCAAGCCCATATTTTCGCCGCATCAGCAAGGACAGGTCGCGACCTGTCCCTACCAAAAGTCAAATTCTCACTCACCACCCATTCTCGACCCTTTGGGAACTGCCTTGCCGGCGCAGATGCCGCGCCCCGTCCGCGATGGACTCGTAAAGCGCACGGCCATTCACCTTCCAACCCAAAAGGAGGGCGAAAACCCGCCGCTACCCCTACCAGTCCCAGAACAGGGTATAGGCCCTGCCGGTGACGGGGCCGGTTTCGCGCCACTCCAGGCGGGTCTGGCCGGTCTCGTTCAGAAGGCGGGGATAGACGCGGCGCTTGTTGAAGCTGTTCGACGCCCCCTGGGACTCCTCGCGCCGCGCGCCCGCGAGCTTGCGGCCGGGGGGAATGAGCACTTCGAGGTGAAACTCGTCCGTGGGGTACTCGACCACGAGGGTGACCCATTCGTTTCGCGAGGTGAACGAATCGCGCAGGCGCAGTTCGTGGCGAAGCTCGAAGAGCGCGCCCTCGGGAATCGGCTCGGCGAGCGGCAGGTGCGCGGAATAATCCTCCCCCGTCTCGCCCTCGATGCGGTATTCCAGGGGCGTCCAGGGGGGGTCGGCCTCCCCTTCTTCCACGAGGCGGTAGGAATAGGCCGCCTCCCGCTCCCCGCTGCCCGTGTGGTAGCGCGTGCGGATGCGCGGCATCTCCCGCCGGGCCAGGCATCGCCGGACGCTCTCCATGCGCGCGCTCCGGCCCTCGGCGTCCTCAATCTTGTAGGCGCGGGCGTGGCGCAGGACGCGGTAGTCGTACCCGTCGTCCCCCGTCCTCTCCGCCGGGGGAGCGGAGCCGGCGAGGCCGGCTTCTTCCTCGAGACGCCGCAAGCGCGCGTCGAGCGCCTTGAGCTCCCCGGCGAACTCCTGCTGGCGTTTCAGGATCGAAGAAATGTCGCCGAAGAGCTCTTTGAGCAGATCCCGCGTTTCCGGATTTTCGTCCGTCATGTCCGCTCATCCCCCGCGCTTCGCCGCGGCCCCTCACGGCGCATTCGCCCGCATTTGCCGCGACGCCGCGACGTAAAGAACAAGGTATATCAACACAGCGGGCGCGCGGGCAAGGAGCGGCATCCGTCCTCCCGCCGGGTTTGCTCCTCACCCCAGCCGAAGGAGGCCGCCGACGTTGCGCGGCGCAATCGGCATGGGCCGATGCATTATCGAACGACACCAGCCTCATGAGCGAAAAATCGCCCGGCGCGCATCCCGTTTCCCGACCGGGCAAAACCGAAAAATTGGATAAATATGTATAAATTCACGACGTTTTTCGATAAACAACTGAAAGTTTATAATATTGATTTATATGGGGTTAAGCTGTTTCAGGGGGCTTTCGGCGGCCAGGCGGCGGGGGTCGGCCAACTGTCCGCACGCCGCCAGGATGTCCCTCCCCCTGGCAGTGCGCGTGGTGGCCACCACGCCCGCCGCCAGGAGGATGCGGCGGAACGCCTCGACGCGCTCATCTTCGGGCCGCTCGAAGGCGACGCCCGGAAACGGATTCCAGGGGATGAGGTTCACCTTGCACTTGAGCCCCTCCAGAAGCCGAGAGAGCGCCTTCGCGTCCCGCCCGGAGTCGTTCACCCCCCGCAGCATGACGTATTCAAAGGTGATGCGGCGGCGCTCGCCGACCGGCAACTCCCGGCATTCATCGAGCAGCGCCCCGAGATTCCACTTGCGGTTCACGGGCACGAGCTCCCCCCTGGTCGCATCGTCCGCCGCATGGAGCGATACCGCCAGACCCACGCCCGGAACGGCGGAGACGAAATCCTTCAACCTCGAAACGACCCCGACGGTCGATACGGTCAGCCTCCTCGCGCTGACGCAGTTCGCCCGCGGGTGCGTGAGGATTCTCACGGCCTTCACGGTGGCGTCGAAATTATCGAGCGGCTCCCCCATTCCCATGAACACGACGTTGTGAAAGCGCTCTCCAGAGGCGAGGAGGCTTCTCGCGGCGAGAAACTGGCCGACGATTTCACCCGCCGTCAACTGCCTGAGGAAACCCATCTTCGCCGTGAGGCAAAACGCGCATCCCATGGCGCATCCCACCTGCGTGGAGACGCAAAGAGACCACCGCATGACGCCGTTTACGTTTCTCATGGGTATCCGGACGCTCTCCACGCGCGCGCCGTCGTGAAGCCGCCACACGTATTTCTCCGTTCCGTCCGCGCTTCTGCTCTCCTGATCGAGCTGCAAGACCACCAGGCGGGCCGTTTCCGCCAGCTTCGCCCTGAAACCCTTGGGCGTATTGGTCATTCGGGAGAATTCGCTCACGCCGTGGGCGTAGAGCCAGGAGAAAATCTGCCGGCCCCTGTAGGGGGGCTCCCCCATCTCCCCGCACATCGTAACGAGTTCCTCCTCATCCATGCCGAGAAGGTCGAGGGGCTCGGAGTTCGGCGTTCGACCCGCCGCGCCTGCTGCGATTTTTGATTTCTCGTCCTGTTTCATCAATGGACTCATGGTGTTATGGTTTGCCGATTTCGCTTCTCGCATGAATCATATCATGGTTGTCCATGCCCCGGATGGAGATGCCCACATGGCCATACGCGCGCTTCTCTTGGACCACGACGGCACGCTCGTCGACAGCTACGAGGGCATCGCCAAGTGCATGCGACTCATGTGCCGCGACCTGGGCGTGCCCGAAATGACGGACGAAGAGATTCTCGCGTCCATCGGCCCCACGCTCGAAGAAAGATTCACCCAGCTGTGGGGGGAAGAGGCGGCCAACGAAGCGGTGCGCATCTACCGCTCCCATTACAAGGCGCATAACGCCGCGGGCACTCACATCATCCCCGGGGTGAAAAAAACGCTCGACACCCTCGCCCGCCGAGGGGTTCGGATGGCTTGCGTCTCGAACAAGGCATGGTTTTTCTGCAAGGAGCAACTGGAGCACGTCGGGCTTCTGCCCTACATTCAAGCGGTTTTCGGACACCGCCAGGGATACGCGCCGAAGCCGGACCCTGAAATGCTGTTCGCCGCCATCGAATCGCTTGGAGTCAACCCGGAGGAAGTCGTGATGGTCGGGGATACGACGACGGACCTGCAAGCCGCCAGAAACGCGTCCATCCCGGCATGGATCATCAAGGGGAAATACTCCCGGCATGATGAGATTATGAAGTTAAACCCGGATAGATATTTAGGAAAAATAGAAGACATCCTGGACTTGTTGTGATTTTTTCATCTTACCTCTTTCGCACCTCATGCCGGCCGCCCGTCTGGTGCAGGAGGTTCGCGGCGAATGGCGATGATGCATCGTTCTGAAATCACATTGCCAAACCGGAGGTGATTTCTATATTTTAACGAACAAAGAAGCGCCTCGACCGCGATACGCTGGAAACCAAACCAGACCGGAAATGGAATGCCGACGAGAACTGCCTCACCTGCGACCCTGAAGCGGAAAGTCCTGAAACTGGCGGACAGGTTATCGTCCCGCTTCGGCAATCCAAAACGCAAAAAGCGAAGCAACCTCCTGGACGCGCTTGTTGAAACCCTGCTCTCGCAGAGCACGACCGATCACAACCGCGACATGGCGTTCGATTCCCTGAAAAAAACGTTCGCCGGCTGGGATGAAGTCGCCGACGCTCCTCAAGAATCTCTCGCCCGCGCAATCCGTTCGGCTGGATTGGGGAATCAAAAAGCCGGGAGAATCCGCGATTTTCTCAGATGGCTTCGCGAGGACCGTGGTGAACTATGCCTGGAGTTCCTGCATGGTGAAGCGGATGATTTCGCCGTGCGGTATCTTACCCAGCACAAAGGCATCGGCATTAAAACCGCTTATGTCACCTTGATGCTGGCCTCCAATCGGGATTTGTTCCCCATCGACGTCCACATTCACCGGATCATGATTCGGCTGGGCATCATCTCGGAGAAAACCACGCCTGAAAAATCTCACCCGGTGCTTGCGCCACTCATTCCAAAAGGCCGTGCGCACGAATTACACATGAACATGCTGAATTTCGGTCGAACCATTTGCACCGCCCGCAATCCCAAATGCAACGCTTGTGACATGAGGCGAATGTGCCCCTATTATAAAGACAAGAACCCGGGAAAACCCAAAGGCGGAGAAATTCATCTTTCGCAAAAGCAAGTCAGCCCATGAAATGGATCCAATGGATTGGGCCGGGCGAACTGCTGGCCATCGCATCTTCCATCACATTCTCCGTAGCGCAGACTTTTCTCAGACAGGGAATGCGAAGCGTATCGCCGCTGGCCACCGCTTTGATAGTCAATGGAATCGTAAGCCTGGGCGGCCTCACGATATCCCTGCTGAACGGCGCGCTCCTCGCATCCAAGGCGGAAGCGATCTTCTGGTACGCCGCCGTGGGCGTCGCGGGTCCCACCATTGGAAGATACTGCTACCTGGTGGGCGTCTCCCGTATCGGGCTCAGCCGCACCGTGCCCATTTCATCAGCGGCCCCTATCTGGGGAACTCTTTTCGCAATCCTGCTTTTGGGAGAAAGGCCGACAACCATGGTCTTACTCGGCACCCTGGGTATCGTCATCGGGGTATCCATTCTCGGGATACAGGACGATAAATCGCAATCTTTCAAAAGCTGGTTTCGAGGAGCGCTCATATTCCCGCTCGCCGCATCACTGGCGTACGCCATAGCGCCCATCTTCGCCAAGCTCGCATATACACACCAGATGACGCCGAGCGTCGGCATGGCCGTCTCTTTCGCCACGGCCAATTGCATTCTTCTCGTCACCAAGCCCATTCTGCCCGGCCAAAGCGACATCCGTGGGGACAGGAGAGGACTCATATGGGTGGGAGGCGCAGGCGCCATCGGCATTTGCAGTTCATTCATGCTCTGGACGGCCTTCACGATGGCGAGCGTTTCCACCGCTCTGCCCCTGAGCCGGATCGCGCCGATTTGGGTGTTGATACTGAGCTATTTCTTCCTGGGGAAACTCGAAACGATCAACAGCAAAACCGTTCTGGCCACGATTTGCGTCGTCGCAGGCGGCGTGCTGATCACCGCCTTCAGGAACTGACCCTCAAACAGCGCGCAAAGCACCGGATCCCTCGGCCGGATTTTCCCCTTCCGGCAATACCCTACCTTCCCGCCGCCGCCTCGGCGACGCGGGGGGAATAAATGAGGTCATCCGCCTGGGGCGGATCTTCGAGGAAACCCGCCGCTTTCAGCGTCAAAACGTCGTTCGTGCCGTCAGAGTGCAGGAAGCTCAAGGCGTCGCGCATGAGTTTTTCGATGGGATTTTTGCGCATGTACCCCGCCGCTCCCCAAAACTCCATCGCCTCCTGGCAGACCTGTACGGCGGACTCGGACGCGAACACCTTGCTCAGCATCGCATTCTTCCGGTCCATCTCCTCGAGTTGGGTGGACCACGCCGTCCGCCACAAATAAGAACGAGAGGCCTCTATCTTCATCGCCATGCGCGCCAGTCTTATTTGCTGAAGTTGATGATCGAGCAAAGGCACGCTTCCCTGGATTCTGGCGTGCCCGTATTGCAAAGACAGGTCATACGCGCGCTGCGCCACCCCCAGGACGGTGGCGCCCGCCTGGATGTTGCTCCCGTGCCTGATGAACAAATTGGCCAGCGCCGGCAGAGCTTGCCCCACTTCCCCGATCTGGTCTTCCGCCGGAACCTCCACGTCGTGAAACTCCAGCGTGCCGTTCTGAACGCACCGCTGGCCGAGTTTGTCCCATACTTCGGTTACCGCAAAACCCTTGGCGTCCGAGGGAACCAGAAAGGCCGTGAGGCTGTTCATCATCGGATTGCTCTTATCCGTGCGCGCGGCGATTTGGTAGACCTTGGCGAGTCCCCCATTGGAGATATAGCGCTTCGTGCCGTTCAAAACCCAGCGGTCTCCTTTTTTCTCGGCATACGTCTGTATTCCGGCGCCGGGCTGCTGGTTCGGCCAGACGTTGTCGCTGCCCGCCATGGGTTCCGTCCAGGCCGTCGCCAGAATACACTCGTCATCATCCATGATTTTGGGAAGCCACCGGCTTTTCTGCTCATCGTTCGCCATGTTGGCAATCGAGGTCATGATCTTCCACGTCTGATCGAATGCGACGGCGAGTCCCAAATCCCCGTAGGCCAGCGTCTCACCCACGATGGCGCAGGAAAGCACGTCGGCGCCTTCGCCTCCAAATTCCTTCGGGACGGTAAGCGTCCTCAAGCCGCGCCTCGAGCCTTCCCTGATGACCTCCCAGTTAAAGGATTCTTCGGGATCCTGAATGCGGTCCGCGACCTCGGCGGCGGGAATCATGACTTCGGTGGCGAATCTTTTCGCGGTATCTCTGAGTTCCATTTGCCGGGGGGTAAGCTGGAAATCGACCATCTGCATTATCCTCCAAGAGAAAAATCGTCATGGCGATTCAGACGCGAACCATCATGCCGAGAAAGTCCCGCCGATGCTCCTCCGCTTTTTTCAGATCGCAGGATATTCGCGCATTCTAATGGGCCGAGGGATTCTCGCACAACTCGATGCGTATGTTCCCCGGTCCCCTGACGTAGGCGATCATCCGCCCCCCGATGCCGCGGCGCACGGGCTCCACCATAATCTCCGCCCCTCTCGCTCTCAGCCATTCCACCGCGGCTTCCACGTCCGGCACGCCGAAGCCGAAATGATCCAGCCCCTGCACCAGTTCCGGCCCTACGGAATCGGGCGTCTCTTCCGGCCGGACGCCGCGCGCGAATATCATCAAGCGGCCAATCCGAATCGCCGCATTGGGCGAACCCTTGAAGTCCTCGTCGTAGCGGACGATTTCCGCGTCGAATGTATTTCGGAAATAATCGGCAAACGCCCTCACGTCCGCACACACGTAGTGGATATGATCAAAGCCGAATTCCATGACACTCCTCAAGTATAAGATTACGGCGTAATGATGATCGGTGAGTCCTCGGGACCGGTTTCTTCCGAAACGCCCCCTTCCTCGACATCCTCTTCCCGCACCTCCCCTTCCTCGCCCTGAGATTCGCGTACCTGGCGGATAATCCTATCCAGCATGACGCTGATGGAATACTGAACCATTTCGACGAATAGCGGCGCGGGTTCATCCGCAGCCGTTCGCACTTCATCCGCCAACGTCACGCATTCACGGGCCATCGCCTCATCGCCCGCTCGATGGAATATGTATCCATTGTCCTCCAGTTGGCCCGAAATACGCTCGCGCAACGCCGCATCCTGAAACATTTCTTTCGCGCCGTTTTCCACGATTTGCAGAAGACGCTCTTCTTTCTGCCTTTCGTCCAGCGCCACCTGACTTTCCATCGATTCCAAAAATTCCTGAAAATACGGCTCCACGCGCTCTACATCCATCAACCAACCCCAAAAAGGCCGATGGGAGAACATCGTGCGCGCTTCCATCCTGCTCTCGTCCTCTTCCAGAGGACTCACTATCGCGCGGACAGGGTGCGGCCCCTC
Source organism: bacterium (assembly GCA_963692865.2). GTDB lineage: Bacteria > UBA8248 > UBA8248 > UBA8248 > UBA8248 > Bin107. Next base: position 25,415 of record OY843592.1, read on the forward strand.
CAGGGGATACGCGTCGGCCTCCGACAAGGGATCGAGCATGAGTTTCGAATGCGTAAAACCGCGCGGCAGCGGCGTTTCCGCCTCTTCGTTCTCGCGCTGGCCGCGCTCCAGAAGCCAGATGGCGTATCCGGCGGGCACTTCATACGAAGCCAGGGTGGAAATTTCCGAAATCCGGCGGAAAACATCGCGCACCTCCTTCGCGCTCATTTCCGCATCGGTGAACTCGACGATACCCCGGCCCCGATGCAGCCGCGCTTGCACCAGATACCTCCCCCGGGGAACCCGGGAGCGAGCGAGCCACAACAGCATCTGTCCGCGTCCATCCACGGCGCTCGCCACCGCATGAACATAATCGGGATACCCGGTCCGCTGGGCGGTGCGAACGCCCGTATCGGGCAATTTTTCAATTTCAACGCCTTTGTTCTTCAAGCGAAACAACGCTTTGCGAATTCGCGACGACGTATCTTTGTCCCTGGTGGATTCGGAGAGCTTTTGAAGCGCAACCGCGGCGTCTTGCGTAGCCGTCTCCGCCAGGAGCTGAATGAAAAATGCGGGCGGCGGCGACCCCTCCCGGGCCATCGCCTCAACCAGGACGAGCGAGGTTTCTTCCGTACCCTCACCCATACTCTCCAGGCCGTCACGCAATACCACTTCCTGCAGAAAAGAAGGCAGGTCCTTCAACGACGATACGATGGACTCCGCGGATTCAAGCGTGAGAAGAGCATTCCCGCTGAGTTTCTCGGAAATTTCCTGCGCCCGGCTTAAATTTTCGCCATCGAAACCCGCCGGCAATCCGACTTCCGCATCCAACGCCCGAATCGTCTCGAAGAGCGCCGTGAGCCCCGGTATCGACCAGCGCATCGTTCGAACAAGAGATACGAGCCTTTGCACGACGGATGGGTCGCCCAGTTCGCGCAGGGCGAGAAGTGTGGGAATGCGGCCCTCCGGCGTCGTGGAGGAGAGGTGGTTCAATACGCCGGCGAGCCCGACCTCCCCCATTTCCCTGATTTCGTCCATAAGAGGCGCAGGCGCCATGGCGCCCGGCGGAGCCGGTTCGGTAAACGACGCTTCCAGGCCTGCCGCTATGGCGATGGCCCGGCTTAAATCTTCCTTGGAAAAATTTTTTTTCGAGGCTTGCGCCCTCGCTTTCTTCGCCAAAACGTATCTCCTGAAAAAATGTCTAAAATACGAATCATCAGCGGGCGCAATGCTTACTGTCAAGACGAAGGAGAAAAGCGCCGTTATGTCTTTTCGCTTTTGCCAACCGCAACGCACACGTGCCACAATCGCCGAAATTTCGACCCTGGGAGATAATGTGCCCCTTCGATTCGCCCACTGCGGTGATTTCCATCTCGGCTACGACTTCGGCTACCTCCCGCCCCGCAAAGCAGCGGCGCGGCAAGCCGATATCCGGATAGCGTTTTTCCGCTCCGTTCGCGAAACGCTCAAATGGGGCGCGGAGGTCTTCCTCGTTTCGGGGGATCTGTTCGATACCCCCCATCCAAGCGCTCGTGACGTCGAAATCGTCTCGAAGAACCTCGCGCATTTATCCAAAAAAGGGGTGCGTTGTTTCGCCATACCCGGCAACCATGACCCGATGCGTCCAAACTCCGTGTGGAATCGGCCCGAAATTCTGAACAACATTCATCTTTTTCATGGCGACCCCGCCGCCGGGCCGGCGCAAGCGAACGTCGCCGATCTCAATCTGACGATTGCCGGAATCCCCTGGGACACCAAAGACGCCTTCAAACCGCCTTTGCAGGAAATCCTCACGCGCGAGTTCCGATTGAACGACAGGTCCATCCTGCTCCTGCACGGCTCGGAAGCCGCTCTGGCCGCCGAACACCCGGCGTTCAAGGAACATCCATTCGAGGCCGATGAATTGAAGCGTCTGCCCTTCGGGTACGTGGCCATAGGCCATTACCACAAGCCAGTGGACGTCGCCCGTTGGAGCGGCGGCGGCGCATGCTACAGCGGCTCGCCTGAAGGATTGCGCTTCAGCGATCACAATCTGGGGGAGCGCTCCATCGTTCTGGGAGAGATGGACGAGCGAGGCTCCCTGGTTCGACTCGAACGAAAACCCATCAACGCGCGCACCATGAAAACGCTTTCATATTCCGCCGGAGACGGGACCACGGCGGACGACTGGTTTCGGGCTATTGACGACATGAGAGACCCCGATACCCTGTTGCGGGTGCGCGTTCCCAAACAAAACGGCGATCAACAAAGACGGGCGGAAATTCTCCTGTCCGCGCTGGGTCCTGATTTTTTCTATCTGGACATCATTTGGGAATCGCCCTCGTGAGCAAGAGCACCTGGTGCGACGTCGCTTTCTCTCACCCGGAAATCCCCGCCAGGCTCAACGACGCGCATCGGGCGCGCGGAGGAGATGCGCAAAACATCTTGTGCGTCGTGATCGACATCCTGAGAGCCACGACGAACATCGCCGCCATCCTGGAGAACGGCTGTACCGAGATACATCCGTGCGCCTCTCCGGAAGCGGCGCTTGCGCTGGCGGAAAAGCTGCGGCTTCGCCATGGTCCCGAAAAAATCATCCTGGGCGGAGAGCAAGACGGCAAGCCCATTGACGGGTTTGACGGGGGAAACTCGCCGCTCGAATACACGCGCCGAAGAATCGGCGGCAAGACCCTGATACTCTCAACGAGCAACGGAACCAAAACACTCTCCGCCGCAGGGGGTTGCGGAGAAGTCTTCACCGCCGCTTTCGTGAACGTCACCGCCGCCGCCGAACGGGCCGCGTCCGTTCTCGATGCCAACCCGAACCAGTCCCTCTTGATCGCCTGCTCGGGCCGCGAAGGCGCCTATAGCGAAGAAGACGCCGTTGGGGCGGGCATGCTGCTACAAATCCTGTCCGCACATATTGAGAAGCCGGAACTATCCGACACCGCTCGCGCGGCTTTGCACGTCGCTCGAGGAGCCGAAAAAAACCTGGAGAAGATGCTTTTTCACAGTTGGTGGGGCAGACACCTGTCGTCTCTGGGTCTTGATGAGGACATATCGTTCTGCGCCCGGAAGGATATTATGCGCATCGTTCCCAAAGTCGATAACGGGGTCATCCGGATAAGTTAATTCATATCCTCCGTATCGAACACCGCTTCCACAACGTCCCGCGCATCCTGTGAACCGGCGCCGGGTTTCAAATGGAGAAAGAATTCCCGGTTCCCCTTCGCGCCCGGAATCATGCTCGAAGCGACCCCCTGGGGAGACAATCCCATCCGGTGCGTTTCCTCCCAGGTGCGGAGGAGCACTTCGCGGTGAAGCTCCGGGTCGCGAACGATCCCTCCCTTGCCGACACGTCCTTTCCCGACTTCGAATTGCGGTTTGACGAGAGCGAGCATCTCCCCGCCACCTTCGAGCAAGTCATGAACCGGCCCGAGAACCTTCACGACGGAGATGAACGAAACGTCCACGACGCATAAACCAGGCCTCTCATCCCCGGCCAATTTCTGAAATATCTCAGGCGTCAGGCGCCTGGCGTTCACACCCTCCAAAAGAGTGACCCTTGGGTCATTCCTCAGTTTCCAGTCAATCAAACCCTTGCCCACGTCCACCGACGCAACGCGGCGGGCGCCTCGGGTGAGTAGCACGTCGGTGAATCCACCGGTAGACGCGCCCACGTCCATGCAATACCTCTCCAGGGGGTCGACGCCGAAAAAATCCAGCGCGCCTGCGAGTTTCAGGCCTCCCCGGCTCACATAGGGACAAGGGTTTTCCTTGAGGGAGATGGACGCTTCTTCGGGAAATAAAGAACCCGCCTTCAAGGCGGATTCGCCGTCGACACTCACCAGACCGGCCAAAATCAGGCTGCGCGCACGCTCCCGGCTGGGAGCCAGCGCACGTTCAACGAGTAGTTTATCGAGCCTCTGTTTTTTTGCCATGCTCCGCCAGATCGGCAGAATCAGCCTCGCCTTCCATCAGATCGCGAGCCGCCTGGGTGATATCGCCCGGCGTAAGTCCGCAATCTTCGCGCTGGAGTTGAGGCGCCCCGTGTTCGATGAACCTATCGGGAATGCCCAAAACCGCGGTGGAAACGTCCCGGACGCCATGCTCCGCCAAAAGCTCCAGAACGCCGGCCCCCATCCCGCCGACGCGCGTCCCCTCCTCAATCGTTACGACGCGCCTGCACCGCCCGGCGAGTTCCAGAACTTTCTCTTCATCCATCGGCTTCACGAAGCGGAGGTTCAGGACCGACGCCTGTATCCCGAGTTCTTCCAACTGCGCGGCGGACTCCATCGAGAGACCCACCATGGGGCCCAAGGCGATGAGAGCGACATCTTCGCCGTCGCGAAGCAGTTCCGCCTCACCAACCGGAATCGTCTCGATTTCCTCATCCATCTGCACGCCCTCACCGGAACCGCGCGCAAAGCGCACGGCCGCCGGGCCGGGATGTTCAATCGCCGTCAAGACCATTTTCTGAAGTTCGTTTTCGTCCTTCGGCGACATGATCATCATGTTCGGCAAACACCGAAGATAGGCCAGATCATAGGCCCCCTGGTGGGTGGGGCCGTCATCGCCTACGAGACCGGCCCGATCCAGCGCGAAGGTAACAGGCACGTTCGTGAGGCAAACGTCGTGGATAATCTGATCGTAGGCGCGCTGTAAGAACGTGCTGTAAATGGCGGCGACCGGCTTCATGCCTTCCAACGCGAGCCCTGCGGCGAAAGTTACCGCATGTTGTTCGCACATCCCTACGTCGAAGCAGCGATCGGGCAACACTTTTTGATAGTTCACCAGAGCCGTGCCCTCGAGCATGGCCGCCGAGATGGCGACAATCTTTTCATCCTTTTGGCTGAGTTTGACCATCGTATCGGTAAAAACTTTAGAGTATCCCGGAGGGCCGGGCGCTTTCTTGTGGAATTTGCCGGATTCGGGGTCGAATTTCGTCACGCCGTGATAGGTGATGGGTTCCGCCTCGCTGTAGGGATACCCGTATCCCTTGCGGGTGACGACGTGAACGAGATTGGGGCCGTCCAGGTTTTTCACGTTCCTCAGAGTAGGAATCAGCAAGTCGAGCCTGTGACCATCCACCGGGCCGATGTATCGGAAACCCAGTTCCTCAAACAAAATGCCCGGGACGATGATGTTTTTCAGAGACTCCTCCACCCTGTCCATGAGCGTGACGGCATGACTGCCCACCATGGGCAGGTGGCCGAGTATTTTCTGGACTTCGGCGCGCACCTTGCGGACCCGGTTCGACCATTCGCCCGTCATGATTCGCGCCAGGTAGGAACACATGGCGCCCACGTTATTCGAAATTCCCATTTTATTGTCGTTGAGAATGACGGTGAGATTTCTCTTCGCATCACCGGCGTTGTTGAGACCTTCCATCGCCATGCCCGCGGTCAGGCTGCCGTCTCCGATGATGGCGACGACCTGAAAATCCTCGCCCGAAAGATCCCGCGCCGTGGCCATGCCCAGCGCCGCCGATATGGACGTGCCTCCATGCGCCACGTTCAGGTGGTCGTATTCACTCTCGCGCCTGTCCGGGAAACCGGCGATTCCCTCCCACTGCCTCAGCGTATGGAACCGGTCCCGGCGCCCCGTGAGGATCTTGTGCGTGTAAGCCTGATGGCCGACGTCCCAAATCAGCTTGTCCTTCGGCGTATCGTAGAGATAGTGGAGCGCCACAACGAGTTCCGCGGCGCCCAGCGATGCGCCAAGGTGCCCGCCCGTATTGGAGGTTACCTGAATCACCATGTCGCGGAGCTCATCCACGACCTGGGGAAGTTCTTCCTCCGGTAATCGCCTCAAATCCACCGGGTTGTCTATACGCTCGAGCAATTCACCCATATATCATCTCCCCCACGGGAACTCATCTTAAACCGAATCTTATTTCATCAAGGGAACGTCTCGTACGACGACATTCCACGGTCACTCAAAGATTAACTACAAAATGATAATCAATCGTCAGAAGCGACGCAAGATAATAAAATGCGCCAAAGATTCCAGTTCAGGCGCTTTATTCGGGAAAATTTCAAGCGCTTGCAATGCTTCCTCGCAAGTGGAGCGCGCAAGTTGTTTCGATTTCTCCATTCCATACAAGGCGGGATAAGTTGCCTTGTTCAATCCTTCATCCGAGCCTATGGGCTTTCCCATGAGGGCCTCATCACCTTCCACGTCCAAAATGTCGTCCACGATTTGAAACGCCAGTCCAATCTTCTCGCCATAAACATGCAGCGCTGTTATCTGCGCTTCATCACCGCCGCCGAGGAGGCCCCCCAAACAAACGGAAACCCTCAAAAGCGCACCCGTCTTTCTCCTGTGGATTTCCTCCAGATGCGCCACGTCGCTCACCAGGCCATTGGCCCGAACGTCCAGAAGCTGTCCCCCCACCATGCCGGTAGCGCCCGCCGCATCGGCGACCATCCGAATCGCTTTCACATGACGCTCAGGTGAAACTTTCGCACCCATTTGCTCATTCGCCATCAACTCGAAGGCCAGGGCCTGCAACCCGTCACCCGCGAGGATCGCCGCCGCCTCGCCGTATACCTTGTGGCTCGTAGGCATCCCGCGCCTCAGGTCGTCATCGTCCATGGCGGGCAGATCATCATGGATCAGAGAATAAGAATGGATGCACTCCAGGGCGCACGCGGCGGGCAGGATGAATTCGGGGTCTGCGCCTACGGCTTCACAACCGGCCAGACAAAGCACGGGGCGCAGGCGTTTCCCCCCGGCGAAAAGGCTGTAACGCATGATCTCGAAAATCTCGGGCGGCGCGGAGGATTTCGGCACGAGGCGATCGAGTTCTTCTTCCACGCGCTTCGCCCAGTTGCTCAGGTAAGCCGCTGCGTCGATACGACCGGGAAGCTCGGCCTCACTCATCATCTTCACCATTTTCGAGCGGCTGCAGCGAAAACGAATCTTCCGATTCCCCGACGAGTTCCTCCACCTTCTTTTGCGCCGCGTTCAACTGCTCCCGGCTATAGCGGAAGAGCTTCACGCCCTCTTCATACAGCAAAACGGCCTTCTCCAGGGAAGGCTCGCCCCCTTCGAGTTCTTCGACGATGGCTTCCAGACGCTCCAGCGCCGCCTCGAAGTTTTTTGGTTCCGCGCTTACGTTCGCGGATTCATTCTCATTATTCATGGGCCCTCTCCCTCGGGGAAGACTTCTTCTACCCGGCACATCAAGCCGCCTTGCGACAAACGAACCCGCACGGATTCCGACGCCTTCACGTCTTCGGCCTTTTTCACCAATGCGCCGTCCGGTTCCTTGTACACCAGGCTGTATCCCCGCGCCAAAACGGCCAGCGGCGACACCAACTCGAGACGTCCGGCAACCGTCCGCAGCGCGTCCGTCCTCGTCTTCGACAACAACCCATGCGCCGCGTGCAGGCGCTTCAAATCGCCTTCGAGTCTCGATATGAACCCGCCTATTCTTTCTCCGGGCGAGAGCATCCGCAGTCTCGGCGCTATTGCGTCCAGATACGCCCGGCTCATTCGTTGTCGTTGCCTGGTTTCTCTGCACATTCTCTCATAGAGCGCATCCAGGCGCTGCGCCAGGGATTCGAGCGGGGCTTCGGGCCTTCTGAATGCGGGTTCTCTAAGAAAACGGGACAACCGCTCATCGAGAGAGACCAGAATAGTTTCCACCGCCCGGAGCGCATCATGGATCAGGTCGGCGACGTCCCGGGCGACGCCCTGCCACCCTCTTGCCACCCGCTCGGCCGCCGCCGAGGGCGTAAGCGCCGACTCATCGGCCGCCAAATCACTGAGCGAGGCATCAATCTCGTGTCCCACCGCCGAAATGAGGGGAGCCCTGCAAGCGGCGATAGCCCGAACCACCTCCTCTTCGTTGAACGCCCACAAATCCTCCCGGCTTCCTCCGCCGCGGCCCGTGATGACGAGGTCCACGGGGCGCCCCAGGTTCCCGAGGTTCTCATCCGCCCTTCGGATCGCCGCCGCGATGGAAGCCGCGGCGCGCTCTCCCTGCACCAGGGTGTGGACGACGACGAGCTCGACAATCGGGGCGCGCTCCCGGAAGACCCGCAACATGTCCTGGAGGGCGGCGCCTTCTCTGCTCGTCACCAACGCCACGCGGCGGGGACGTTCGGGTATCTCCTTTTTTCGCAAAGGGTCGAACAAGCCCTCTTTTTCCAGGCGTTCGTGCAACTGGCGGAAAGCGACCTCAAGCGCGCCTTCTCCCAAAGGCTCCATGGAAAGCGCAGAAACCTGGAAGCGTCCGTCCTTCTCGTAAAGCGTCACCCGGCAGCGGATCATCACGCGCATGCCCGCTTCCGGCTCGAAGCGCAAAAACCGCCTGCGGCCAGAGAACATCACCGCGCTTACCCTGGATGCGGCGTCTTTCAGGTCGAAATAGGAATGTCCCGACGGATAGGTGCGCCAGGAGGAGATTTCCCCCTCGACCAAGACCTCGCCGAATTCGCCTTCCAGCAATTCTCTCGCGCGCGCGTTGAGTTGCGAGACGGTGAGCACCGCAGGTGCTGCGCGAGGCGTGTCGCCGCCCAGAAGGTCTACGTTCATTCGAGAACCCGCATCGGCGCTACGCCATCGCTTCCTGCGACTTGAGAGAGTAAGCGCGCACCGTATTCGCCATCAGCATGGCGACCGTCATGGGTCCCACGCCGCCCGGCACGGGCGTGATGGCGGAAACCTTCTCGAGCAACGGTTCGAAATCACAATCGCCGACCAACTCTCCATCCACACGGTTGATGCCGACGTCGACCACCACCGCCCCTTGGCGAACCATGTCCGCGGTCAGGAATTTCGGCCTCCCCATGGCGGCCACAACGATGTCGGCTTCTCTGGTGATGGCGGGAATATCGCGCGTCCGGGAGTGGCACACGGTAATCGTCGCGTTCTCGTGCATCATCAAAATGGCCAATGGAAGCCCGACGATCTTGCTGCGCCCGATGATGGCGGTTTTCTTGCCTTCCAGGCCGATATCGTAGAACTTCAGAATCTCGAGCACGCCTGCGGGCGTACAGGGCTTGAGCGTGCCCTGCTTGAGCGCCAGCTTTCCGAAATTCTCCGGGTGGAATACGTCGGCGTCCTTTCGGGGGGAGACCCTGCGCAACACCTCTTCTTCGTTCAGGTGTCCTGGGAGCGGCAGCTGCACCAGCATCCCGTCCACTTCGTCGTCGTGGTTCAACTCCTCGATGAGCGAGACGACGTCCTCTTGCCTCGCGTCCTCGCCGAGATGGTGATCGAAGGTGCGGATGCCGAGCTTCTTGGCGGAACGCCCCTTGATGCGGACGTATACCTGGGAGGCCGGGTCCTCGCCCACGAGCACGACGGCGAGACCCGGCGGCCTGCCCACCTTGGGAAGCAAGGCATCGATGGAGGTCTTGAGCTCCTCCATCACCTTTTCCGCCACGGGTTTGCCTTCAAGCAGCAGGGCTTGTGCCATCTTCATCCTTCATCATCGGGCGCGGCGGTCACATACTATCATCTCGAATAAGCGCTACACCAGAATTTTTCCGTCCTGGATGATCATCCGTTCATCCGCCCACACGGTGGGGTTGTCGAAAATCATGTCGATGTGGAGCGGGGCTTCGACCACGCCCCCGATGCTGCCGCTGTCGCCCACCGCCATGTGGCACGTGCCCCACGTCTTTTTCGCCTCCCGCATCGTCTCGCGCGGCCTGCACGCCGGGTTCGTGCCGATGGCGAACTCCGCCACGTTCTTCGCCAAGTCGCCGTTTTCATCCAGCAGTCTCCAGAACCGGTCCGCGGCGGCGCTTCCGGTGATGGACACCACTTTCCCGTCTTTGATTTCAAGACGCATGGGCTCGGTGACGAAACCCAAATCCTTTCGCTCGATGGAGAAGGGATTCACCATCACGCCGTTCGACGTGCCCTCCAGGGGACTCATGGCCGCTTCCCCGTCGGGACACGCCGCGAATTCACCGGATTTTCTCGCCACGCCGATGAGGGGGAAGCAAGTCCTGCCCTCCAGCGAAAACTCCATGTCGCAACCATCCGGCGTCGTGAACCGGCCCGTTTTGGCCTCGGTGTAGATGTCGGAAATCGTTCGGGTGACCCGGGCGACCTCGTCGTAATCGGCCAGGGCGCCGCCTGCGACCATCATGTCCTCGCGCCATCCCCACATGTCCAGGACGCGCGCGCCCTCCCTGAGCGCGTTCCTCGCCGTCTCGGTGTGGATGGTGGCGAAGCTGGTCTGGAGTATCACCACGTCTGAAGCCGCCATCGCCGCCCCCACGTGGGGCAGCGGGTCGATTCCCCCGTTCATGTGAGGGGGCATGTGCATGACGGAGAGCTTCGCGCCCGCGGCGCTCAAGGCATGCGCCAGCGCTTCGGTTACGGAGGCGGGACGATCCGAATCCGTCACGAGAAGCACCAGTTCGCCCTCCTTCACGTCGAGAACCTGCTCTACGATTCGCCTGGCGGTAGGCGCCATGTTGAATTTCACCATTTCATCACCCCTGCGTATTGGAAACCAAGAATTGACAATACCTCGATTAGAATGAATCGACTCCCGGCGGAACTGCTTTTTGAACCGCCGCATTATATGGGCCAGGGAAAGGTGGTCGCAAGAGCGCGGCCCGATGTGCGAGAATCGCTCGGCGTCCATGGCTATCTATCCTTAAAAGCGAGCGCACAGGTGAAAACCCCCAGAAATCCTTACCTTACGGTGGACGTCATCATAGAGTTCGAGCGCGAGAGCGGCGAGCGGGGCGTCGTGATGATCGAACGGAAAAATCCGCCCCATGGCTGGGCGCTGCCGGGCGGATTCGTCGACTACGGGGAATCGCTTGAAACGGCCGCCGTTCGAGAAGCCAGGGAAGAAACCTCGCTCGACGTGGAGTTGATCCGCCAGTTCCACGCATACAGCGACCCCGAGCGCGACGAGAGGCAGCACAACGTCACAATCGTGTTCATTGCAAGACCCCTCGGCGGCGCGCTCAAGGCGCGGGACGATGCGAGGCGCGCAGGCGTTTTCGGCAAGAATTCCCTGCCCGCTGAAATCGCATTTGATCACGCGGACATTCTAAGCGATTATTTTTCAAGGAAGTATTAGCATGAACCTTCATTGCGAAAGGCGTACCGGAATACTCTGTGCTATCATGGATGCGCAACGCGGGGGGACACGTTTGTTTCCCCGGTTTTTCTTTGACTGAAGGTTACAAGCCATGGGTGGACTACTCGGAAGTTTCGGGCGCGGATTCGAATCGATTCGAAAGGACATCGCCGCCGTCATGGAGCGCGACCCGGCCTGCAGATCGAAACTGGAGGTGATCCTTTGCTATCCGGGATTCCACGCCGTCTGCCTCCACCGGATGGCCCACTATTTCTGGAAACGGGGATTTCTGATCCTTGCGCGGTGGCTGAGCCACTGGAACCGGTTCATCACGGGCATCGAAATCCACCCCGGCGCGCAGATCGGCGAGGGGCTTTTCATCGACCACGGGATGGGCGTCGTCATCGGTGAAACGACGCAGATCGGGAAAAACTGCACCATCTACCAGGGGGTGACGCTCGGCGGCGTGAGCCTCAAGAAGGAAAAAAGGCATCCCTCCCTGGAGGGCAACGTCGTCGTAGGCGTGGGCGCCCGGGTGTTGGGTCCGCACGTCATCGGCGCGGGCAGCCGCATCGGCGCGAGTTCGGTCGTCATCTCGGACGTTCCGCCCGGCTGCACCGTCGTCGGCGTGCCCGCGCGCATCGTCTACCGGGAGGGGCAAGGCAAAACCGACGATCTGCTCCCCGTATCTTTCGAGCACCACGAGTTGCCCGACCCGGTGGAGGCGGCCATTCAGGCGCTGAACCAGCGCATCGCGGCTTTGGAGAAAGAACTCTCCCACTTGCGAGAACCGGCACGGGAAAAACAAGAGTCCCCATGAAAACCATCTACATGGACCACAACGCGACCACCCCGATGCGGCCCGAGGTTCTGGCCGCGATGCAGCCCTATCTCGGCGAGAAATTCGGAAACCCGAACAGCATTCACCGATACGGGCGTGAAACCAGAATCGCGATAGAAAACGCCCGCGATCATGCGGCGGCGCTCATCGGCGCGGCGGAGGGCGATGAGATATTCTTCACCTCCGGCGGCACGGAAAGCGACAACTGGGCGCTTCGGGGCGTCGTCTCCGCCGCAGAGGGCGCGAGCCACGTCGTCACGACGGCCATCGAGCACGAAGCCGTACTCGCGACGTGCCAAGCCCTGGAAGCCGAAGGGGTGGAGGTCACCTACGTGAAGCCGAACCGCCAGGGGCGCGTCTCGGCCGAAGACGTGGCGGCGGCGATTCGGCCGGATACGAAAATCGCCTCCGTCATCTGGGGGAACAACGAGGTCGGCACGGTTCAGCCGATCCATGAAATCGGCGCGATTTGCCGGGAGCGCGGCGTATTGTTCCACACCGACGCCGTGCAGGCGCTCGGCAAGGTGGAGATCGACGTGGAGCGCGCCGGCGTTTCCCTGCTCTCCGCCACCGGACACAAAATCAACGCTTCGAAGGGCGCGGGGTTTTTGTACGTCAAAAAGGGAACCAGTATCGACCCCTTCATCACCGGCGGCGGACAGGAGCAGAAACTGCGCTCGGGGACGGAAAACGTGGCCGGCATCGTGGCGATGGGAGAAGCCTGCCGCCTAGCGAAAACCGAAGGCCCGCAATCCGCCAAGAACATCGCCGCCCTGCGGGATCGGCTCGAAAACGAAATCTGCGAACACGTTCCCGACGTGCTGGTGAACGGCGATACGGCGCACAGGCTTCCCGGCACGTCGAACCTGGGCTTTATCGGCGCGGAAGGGGAGACGCTCCTGATCCGCCTCGATCTGGAGGGGGTCGCCGTGAGCACGGGCGCGGCGTGCAGTTCGGGCTCCCCCGAGCCCAGCCACGTTCTGCTGGCGATGGACCTGCCGAAGGAAACCGTGCAGGGATCGCTGCGGTTCAGCTTGGGCTACGGCAACTCGGATGCGGATATCGACAGATTGCTCGAAGTGTTGCCCGAAGCCGTCGGCAAGGTGCGCGAAATGGCGCCTCGTCTGAAATCAACAAAAGCATGAGAAGAACCCTTGGCGCCAAGAGACGACTACCACTATAACGAGACAGTCCTCGGCCATATCGCGGACCCGCGCAACATCGGCGTCATCGAAGACGCGGACGCCGAGGGAAGCGGAACGAACCCCGCCTGCGGCGATGAGGTGACGCTCTATCTCAAATTCGAAGGCGAGGCGGTCTCGGACGCCAGGATAAGAATTCTCGGTTGCGGGGCGATTACCGCCGCCATGAGTTCTTTGACGGACATGGTGCGCGGAAAAACAGCGGAGGAGCTTTTGGAAATCACCGCCGAGGAAATCGCGCAAAGCGTCGGCGGCCTCCCCTCCCACAAACGCCACTGCGCCACCCTCGCCCGGCGCGTGCTGCAAAACGCCCTGAAATCGAAAAGCGCAAGCTGACCCTCCATGAGGACTCCGCAGCCCGTCAGAATACTCGAACTGGACGGCTTGAAGTTTTGGGCGCTTCGCACCGAGGCCGCCGCCGGCCCCGAAATCATCGGTCTCACCCAGGCGCGCCTGCTCAGGATATGCGGGAATCTCCCCACCATCGGCCCCGCCTATGGGCTCGACTATGGAGAGAAGGGATACGAAGCCTGCCGGCGGGCGCTCACAGACCTGCCCATGCCCGACGCGCTTCACGAGACGGACTTTCCGGGCGGCTGGCATGCGGTGGGAGCGCACACCGGGGGATACGACACGCTTGGGCTTACACTGGGCGAGATGCTTGAAAAGTGGCTGCCGCACAGCGGATTCAGGAGAAGAGAAGGCCCCGTAGTGTACCGCTACCTGACCGACCCCCGCGATACGGCGGAGGCCGACATCAGGACCGAAATCTGCGTGCCCGTTCAGCCTGATCCGATTGAGTGAGCCAATCGGGTGGCTTCCCGTGGCTGCCCTGCCCCCGTGGCCACCCGTGATTCGCCTTTGGTCGTCATTCCGGCGAAAGCCGGAATCCATTTGCGGATGCGTGTGAACGAACGGCGGCGTTTCCTCCCCCGCCGATGCGCAGGAATCCTGACGAAAGGCAAAAGGCGTAAAATGGATTCCGGCTTTCACCGGAATGACGGTGAATAATCTCGATTGTAGGGGCCGTTCGCGAACGGCCCCTACCGGAGCAACGGGCTTCACGAAGCGCCCTACGGAATCCTTGTCAATCGGGAATCACTCCCCCCTTGAGGGAGTTGTTGAAAAAACCGGAGAGGGAAATTTGTTGGTGTGTAGGGGTCGCATATATGCGACCCTGATTTTGTCACCCACTACAAGGGCCGCATATATGCGGCCCCTACACCATTGTGCGGCAAAACGGAATCGCGCCGCCGGAGTGACGATACTTTTGCTCGGTCGGCAAACAAGAATGTAGGGACAGGTCGCGATCATACTTCCCTATATTCCCGATCCATCATGCCTTTGTGATTCGGCACAGCAGGCTCTTGAGATTCGTCTGGTCCGAGCACGGGTCGCGCTGCGCGATGTCCGTCAGGAAGTTCACCGATCGCCAGGGATGGTAGGGCTGGCGCTCCCCCCAGCCGATGGGGACGTAAACGGAGTCCTCCCTTATTCCTGAATTCACCCAGGCCATCGCCTCGATGGCGCCGTGCGCCGTCTCCACCTTGACTTTCTCTCCGTCCTCGATACCCAATTCCCCCGCTTTTCGGGGATGAATCTGGCAATAGAGATCCGGCCACATCTCCTGCGCCTGCCAGAAATAATGCGTCCAGCTGTGAAAATGCGGCGCGGGCGGGCGGCCCGTTATCAACGTCGTCTCGAAGCCCTGCCCGCGAAGCGCATCGCCGGGGTTCTTCTCTTCCGGCTGAACGATTCTGGCGGCGCGGGAACCCGTGGGCGCCTTGCTGAACGGGGAGATGACTTCCAGATCGTCGTCTGCGTGTTCATATTCGAGATAGGGCAACCCCTGGAGATTCTCTTTCTCGCCGTAGAACTCGGGCAGCGCCGACAACCCTACTTGAGAGAATTTTTCCTCAAGCTCATCCGTCCAGAACTCGAGCCGCCCGCTCGGCGTGGGGAAGCGCTTGCCCTCGGGCTGCCCGGCGGCGGTCGTCCCTTCGAGATACAGGGTCTCCTGCTCGGGAGCGTCCTCGCTCGCGACGGGAAAGCGCACCCACCGCCAGGGTACCGAGTGGAGCCTTTTCTGCGTAACGCCCCGCAGGAAATCGTTGTCGATGCACATCTCGTCCCAGAACCTGCCCGGGTCCTTGTATTCCTCCTTCATCACGTCGCCGAAGCCCAGGCGCCTCCCGAGCTCTATCCATATCCAGCCATCGGGCTTCGCCTCTCCGGGCGGGTCGATCATCTTGTCGATCCAAACGATTCGCCTGTCGTCGTTCGTGCGGCCCAGTTCTCCTTTTTCGATCCCGCCCGCCGCGGGCAGCACGTAATCCGCAAACGCGGAAGTTTCGTTCGCGAACAACTCGATGTGGACGATGAGGTCGAGCGCCTGGAAGGCCGCGCGCGCGTCGTCCTGGCCGGGCCACTGCGCCAGCGGGTTGTTGCAAGTGATGAGTCCTTTCATCGGGTATGGCTTGCCCTCGCGCATGGCGCTCAGCCAGCCGGCTGGACTCCTGCGGACCATAGGTTTACGAATTTCCGCCCGTCTGTCCTCCGGCGCGTTGGCGGCGATGGGCGGCCCCGCCGTCATGTTCACGTAGGCGCCGCCCTTGCGGCCCCAGTTTCCCGTAATCGCGGCGACGAACATGAACGCACGGTTCGTCTGCACTGAGTTGGTGTGCTGGTTGAGTCCCCGGCTCCCGAAGATGACGCAGCCGTCCGCCCTGGCCACGTCCCCGGCGAGCGCGCGAATCTCATCCGCTGCGATGCCCGTAACGGCCTCCGCCCAATCGGGAGAATAGCCTTTGGAGAATATGAAATCGCGCCAGCGCTCCCAGCCGAGCACCCATTCCTCGCAGAAACGCTTATCGTGCAGACCTTCTGCGAAAATATGATGCGCCATGGCGAGGGCGAGCCCTAAGTCGGTTCCCGGTCGGATGGCGAGCCACTTGTCCGCCTTGCTCGCCGTGGCGGTGTATCTGGGGTCCACCACCACCATCTTCGTCTTGTTCCTGATGCGCCAGTCGTTCACCTTGCCGAAGTAGACCGGCCGCGTCTCCGCCTGGTTGTCCCCGACGTAGAGATACATCCCGGCGCTGCCGATGTCCTCGGGCGTGTAGCTGTTCCCGTTGCCGTTGATCCCGTGCGTCAACTCGTAGGCGACCACCTTGCCCGCCGCGCAAAAGGGGTCCGTCCCCTGAAGGTTGGGCGTGCCCCACATCTGGCTGAACAACCGCGCGTAGCCTTTCTGGGTAATCAGGCCCGTGCGGGTGCCCACGAACATCGCCAGCGCCTCCGTGCCCCACTTTTCTCTCAAGACTTCCAGTTTCGCGGCGATCTCATCAAGCGCCTGCTCCCAGGAGATGCGCTCGAACTCGCCGTCTCCCCGGCGGCCGACGCGCTTGAGCGGATATTGCAGGCGGTGTTCGTTGTGATGGAGCTGGAGCGTGAACTGCGCCTTGGGGCAGATTTTTCCGTTCAGGACGGGGTCCTCGTCGTTCCCCGTCACGTTGATGAGCTTATCGCCCTGGAAATGGAACTTCGCGCTGCAGCAGTTGAAGCAGAAATTGCATCCCCCCGGCACGACGCGGTCCGCCTGAAGGGTCTTTTTGTCATGCAGGTAGGGGAAGTCCGGGCCTTTCTCCTCGAAAACGTCCTTCGCCTCAGGTGAATCCACGAACCGGGGACGGCTCGGTTTTTCAGACAAACCCAAGCCATCCTTGCCGTTCACGCGGCCGTTTTCTCTCTCGATTTTCTCCAGATATATCGTCTGCGGCTTCAGGAGAAAATGATCGTGATCCCGAAGATGGCGATCCTCCTGATGCGCTTTTTCGAGAAGGTTCTCCCGCTCCCCGAACGAGATGGCGAAGCCGGGGCAGATTTCGGCGCAGGCGGGCTCCAGCCCCTTCTCCCGCCTCTCGGGGCACAGGTCGCACTTGACCGAGTGATGCCCCTGGGCGTCATACCCCATCGCGCTGTAGGGGCACGCCATGACGCACTCCCCGCAACCCGTGCAAAGCGCCTCATGAACTTCCACAACACCGGTATCGGGGTCTTTCGTTATCGCCTTGGGATGGACGGGACAGGCCCTCAGGCATGCGGGGCGCTCGCAGTGCTGGCAGGTGAGCGTGAGGAAATCGGGCGCGCCCGTGGAGGCGTTCCCCAGCCAAACCACCTTGTTGCGGTATTGGCCGGGCCCGAGTCTGTGCTCCTGCTTGCAGGCCGCCTCGCAGCTCTTGCAGCCGAAGCACCGCTCCAGATCGATCATCAAGGCCAGCTTGCCCAAGTCTCGCTCCTTCAGGAAGGGGATGTTGAAAAGACCCCTGAGGAAGGGATTTACAGGTGGCGGTTCCTCCCTCTTCGGTCGGAACCGACTCCTCGGGGTTGTCCCACACATATGAGGCTGTTGAAAAACCCCTCCTCGCTCGGAATTCACCACCGCCGTCATTCCGGCGTGAATGCCGCTGCTGTTGTAGGTCGGACATATATGTCCGACATATATGCGACCCTGATTTTTCGCGCCTCCTGCGAACGGGCCGCATATCTGTAGCGCTCCCTTCTTGGGAGCGCTACCTACAAAACCAACCTCCCCGTCCCCTCCTCAGGTAGATTTTTTCAACAACCCGGACGCGCGGGCTACCACTTCGTCAAATGCCACCAATATATCTCTCCCCCGCCCGAGACATAACCGGCGAAAAACGTGACGGTGACGACGTGTCCCAGAATACCGAGAATGAAGAGAAACGCCAAAACGACGTGAACGATACGCCAGTACGCCTGCGCGGTCGATACGCCGGAGCGCGCGCCCAAAATCTTGTTCTCTTCGCTGATCAGCCGGGCGTAGGCGAGCGTAAGTCCCGGTCTCGTGAACCAATGCTTGAGTCTGGGAGAGAAGACGCCCTCATCCGCTCCCGGATCGAGTCTCGAAAGCAGGGACTCTTTTTTTTCGATGAGCCGGGCCAGGCGCTCGCGGCTTTCGGAACCGGGCGGGGAGAAGGATTGCTCCCTCGTGGCGAACGTGGCCGCCATGTCTTTCGAGAGGCGAACGCGCGCCCACACGCCCAGGATCACCAGCAGCAAAAGTGCGACGAGCAACAGCGCAGGCGCATAGCGAAGAAACCCGGCCGAGTGGACCGTCACCAGCACGCCGCCCAGGGTGGCCGTAACGACATGGGCGGAGAACCAGCCGAGGGGAGAACCGCCCGCGCCCGTTCGCTTCGTGATCACGAATACCAGGGACACGCACAGGAGGAGCGTGCCCGCGACGCCGAGCAGATACAGCGTCGGGGAGCCGGGCAGGCGCCATTCGCTCGATAATTTATTTTGAAACGCGAAGAAGGTGACCAGAACGACCGCCGCCGCGAAGACGAGGTACGCAAGCAGCCTGTCGCCGATATCGAGTCTTCGCATGAAAATCAGGAAAATTCGATTTTTTCGACGTCCACGATCTCGAAATTTCTCACGCCGCCAGGCAACTGTACCGCCACCTCGTCGCCCGGCTCTTTTTGCATGAGCCCGCGCGAGAGCGGCGCGCTGAAGGAGATGATGCCGTTCGGGAGGTCGCTTTCCTCCTCGCCCAGTATCTTGTAGGTGAGCTCCTCGTTCTTGTCCAGGTCGAAGAGCGTGACCCGCGTGCCGATGGTGACCTTATCGCCGGAGATTGGGAGTTCCTCGATGACGCTCGCCTCGCGGATCTTGTCCATGATCCGGCTCACCTCGTTCTTGAGGTTGCCCTGCAATTCGATGGCCGCCTCCCACTCGGCGTTTTCGCTCAAATCACCCAGGCTCGCCGCCTTGCCGATCTCTTTCGACACCTCATGCTTCAGGCGGTATTGAATCTCTTCGACCTTTTTTCTCAGCCCATCGAGGCTCGCTTTGGTGATGTAGTACGGCATTTCTTCCTCATCCACCCTTTGAAATAATCGAAAAAACGCGCATCAGGCGCCTTCAGCTATTTTTTCCTTCACCTGCTCGCGAAAGTCATAGCCCGTGTCTTCGACGAACGCATCGATCAGGCGTTTCGTGACCGGCCCCGGAACCGGCGCGCTCGGCCGGAAGCTGTCGATCTCGCGCACAGGCATGGCGCATATCGCGCTCGAGGTGATGAAATACTCTTCCGCCTGCGCCAGATCGTAGGTCGTCATGTCCCTTTCCTCGACGGCGATACCCAGGCGCGCGGCCAGTTCGAACACCGCCAGACGGGTCACTCCCTGCAATATGTTCCTCTCATGCGGCGTCCAGAGCGCGCCGTCTTTCACCATGAAGAAATTGGCGACCGAGTTTTCCGCCACGTTGCCGCGCACGTCGAGCATCAAGGATAGTGAGCCGGACGCAGCGGCATCGAGTTCCGCCAGAATCTGGTTCATCTTGCTCGTCACCTTGGCTCTCGTCTCGATGCACTCGGGCGGATTGCGCCTCGTGGGCGTTATCGCGAGGCGCACGCCGTTCAGATACCGCTCCGCGAAAGACGCAACGTTCACGGGCCGCCAGAATATGAACACCGAGGCCGGCCCCGCCGCGCCCGCCGCCATGGAGGGGTCGTCGTAACCGCGGGTCACCCAGTGGCCGACGCGGTACATGGCGCCCTCTTCGAGACGGCACAGGTTCGACTCCAGGGTGGCGAGCGTGGCCTGCTTCATTTCCTCTTTGCTTAGCTCCAAGTCGATACGGACGTACTTGAGCGAGCGATAGAGGCGGTCGATATGGTCGTCGAGCCTGTAGAGCTTGCCGTCGAAACACGGGGTAACCTCGTACACCCCGTCGCCCCAGAGGAAGCCGCGATCGAAGGGCGATATCCTGGCGCTGTTTTCTTCCATGATCTCGCCGTTGAGATAGACGAATCGCTCACCGGGCATCTGACGATCCTCCCATGCGCATCAACAAAGAAAGGCCGGCCCGAAAGGACGGACACAGCCACGTGTAAGATGAAATATCATTCAACCTCATTCATCTTATAAAAGAAAAGGGCAAAGGGCAAAATCGTTCCGTGAAATTCCGCCGGCCCGCTACCACCGGCCCCGGGTCTTCCCGTTCATGCTTACGGGGGTTGTTGGAGAAGCTTACCAATCGAGAGTGTTCACCGTCATTCCGGCGAAAGCCGGAATCCATTTGCGGATGCGGGTGAATGAACTGCGGCGTTTCATCCCCCGCCGATGTGTAGGAACCCTCAAGAAAGGCAAAAGGCGAAAATGGATTCCGGCTTTCGCCGGAATGACGACCACAACCGCATTCACCCGTAGGGGCGGCCCCCCGTGGCCGCCCGTATCGGATATATCCATCCCCGTAGTTGCAATTTGCAGAAGCAGGCACAGGAACCTCGGACAGGCACGGGGGCCTGTCCCTACAAAACCATCGCGGCCATGCACGCCGTGTTTGAAGTTCACTACCCCCTTGAGGGTTGGGCTTCCCGAGGGGAAAGCCCAACGATGAAGCCGAGCGGTTTTTGCGAAGGCTGAATCGGTGGGGGGAGCTTTTTACTGTGGCATGTCCCCCCACCGCATCGGATTTCGCCTAAAGGCTCATCCTCTGCGACTCCCCCTCAAGGGGGGAGTGAAGTCTCCTTTCTCATCGGTCGGATCCATACTCAAAATTATGAAACCAGGTTTTTTCAACAATCCTTTATGGATCGAGCTCCGAGTTAAAAATTTTCCGAAGAGGATGAACCCGCTCAAGCCTTCCTCCCCCAGCCGCCGCCGCCGGGGGTCTCCAGGCGTATCCTGTCCCCGCGCTTCGCTCTTAGACGGGCCTTGCCGGAGAATTGCCTCTCTTCACCCCCGCTCACGAGCAGATTCCGGCCCTTCGTGCCCGGTTCTCCGCCGCTCAGGGGCCAGGGAGGCTTTTCCCGCCTCTCCGTCATGAACGAGACGGTGGCGTCGCCGAGGAGTTCGATCTCGCGGACGATGCCGTCGCCGCCGCGGTGTTTTCCCCCGCCGCCGCTGCCGCGGCGGACGGTGTAGCGGCTCACCCGGAAGGGATAGGCGTGTTCGAGCGCTTCTATCGGGGTGTTCAGGGTGTTGGTGAGATGGGTGTGGATGGCGTCTTCGCCTGCGCCCCACGGTCCCCCGCCCATGCCGCCGCCCGTGGTCTCATAATAGGCGTAGGGACGGCCCTGCCGGGGGCCTGCGCGGTGATCCATGCCCCCCACCGTGAGGTTGTTCATCGTGCCGCAGGAGGCGGCGGGAATCTTGCCGGGACAGGCTTTTGCCAGCGCGCCGAGTATCACGTCCACCATTCTCTGGCTCGTCTCCACGTTCCCACCGGCGACGGCGGCGGGAAACTCGGCGTTCACCACCGTGCCCGAGGGCGCAACCACCTCGATGGGATCCATGCAGCCCGAATTGTTCGGTATGTCGTAGGGCACCAGGCAGCGCAGGGCGTAGTAGGCCGCCGTGCGGGCGATGGACTCCACGGCGTTCACGCTGCCTTGGGTCTGCGGGGCCGAGCCGGTGTAGTCCACGCGCATCTTCGATCCGCGCACCGTGATCTCCACCCGTATCGGCACGAAGCCGCTGCCGAAACCGTCGTCGTCCATGTAATCCTCGAAGCGGTACCGACCATCGGGTATGTCGCGAATCACGGCCTTGGTCAGGCGCTCGGAATACTTTTGAAGCTCGGCCGTGTAGCGCAGCGTCTCGGCCAGTCCGTGACGCTCGATGATCTCCAGAATCCGCCGCTCGCCCACGCGGTTCGCCGCGATTTGCGCCGCGATGTCTCCCCGGCGCTCCTCGGCGGTGCGCACGTTCGCCAGGATGAGCGCGAAGACGTCTTCCTGCATCTCGCCTCCGCGCACGAGCTTGACCGGCGGTATGACCACGCCGTCCTGGAAAATCTCGGTCGTGATGCTCATCGAGCCGGGCGCGATGCCGCCCACGTCCGCATGGTGCGCCCGGTTGGCGACGTAGTAGATGAGTTTTTCCCTGCCCCTCTCCTGGCCGTATACGGGCGAGATCATCGTGATGTCCGGCAGGTGGTTTCCTCCGCGAAAAGGGTCGTTCAGCACGACCACGTCGCCCGGTTCGAGCGTCATGCGCTCGATGACGTATTCCACCGACATCGGCATGGAGCCCAGATGGGCGGGCAAGTGCGCCGCCTGCGCCGCCATCCGGCCCTCCGCGTCGAAGACGGCGCACGAATAATCCTTGCGCTCCTTGATGTTGGGGGAGAACGAGGAGCGGCAGAGCGCCACGCCCATCTCTTCGGAGGCCGCGAACAACAGGTTGCGGAAGACTTCCAGGAGTATCGGATCGTACGTGTTCGCCATCGCGCCCTCTCAGCCTAAATTTTTCAACACGAGATTGCCCCACTCGTCCACCCGGCATTCCCAGCCCGGCGGGACGACCGTCGTCGCGCTGAACTCGCACACCAGCGCGGGGCCCTCGAAGCGATTCCCGCGAGAAAATTTATCCCGCATATAAACCGAACCCTCGATTTGCTTACCCGCAAATACCATCTTCCGGCTCCCCATGAGCGCACCGGATACGTCTCTGCGCGCCTTGGGAAGCCGTCTCGCGGGCGGACGCTCCACTTCGCCTACGCCCCGGACTCTCAACGTCACGATCTCGACCGGACTCTCCGGGCTGGACGTGCCGAAGCGCTCGTCGTGCAGCGCATCGAACGAAGTCCTGAGGCTCTTGCGGAGGTCCACGCCCTTCTGGGGCAGGTAAGGGAGCGTCAACTCATAGGATTGCCCGAGATAGCGCATGTCGATGAAGAGCGAAAAGGCGGGCCTTGCGAAACCCTCGAATTTCAGGTCCTCCCGCCCTTTTTGCAGCAAGGGGGAAAAGTGGCCCGCGAGCGTTCTCTTGCTCAATCCCTCAAGCGGCAGGAGCACCGTCCGGGCGTAGTCCTTCACCACGTCGGCGGTCAACATGCCCCGCGCGGAAAGAATCCCCGGGTCATTGGGCACGACGACGTGCGGGATGCCCAATATCTCCGCCAGGGAACAGGCGTGCATCGCCCCCGCGCCGCCGAAGGAGATGAGGGCGAACGTGCGCGGATCGTGGCCCCGCTCCACGCTGATGAGGCGAATCGCGCGCGCCATGTGCTGGTTGGCGACGCGGATAACGCCCTCGGCCGCCTGGCGGTCGCCCAGGCGCAGGGACTTCGCCAGACGCGCGATACCGATCTTTACCGGCTCGATATCGAGCGCCATCCTGCCGCCCAGGAACTGTTCGGGGTCGAGACGGCCTAGGAAGAGGTTCGCATCCGTAACGGTCACCTGATCCCCCTTGCCGTAGCATATCGGCCCCGGAGCGGCGCCCGCGCTCTGCGGACCCACGGCCAGAGCGCCCCCCGGATCGACCCGGGCGATGGAGCCGCCGCCCGCGCCGACCGTGTGGATGTCAATGAGGGGGACCCGGATCGGGCAGCCGGCCACCTCGGTCTCCGCCGTGAAGCCGACCCCGCCGTGCAGCAGGGACACGTCCGTACTCGTGCCGCCCATATCGAACGCGATAGCGTTCTCGAACCCCGCTCGTTTCGCCACCTCATAGGCGCCCACGACGCCGCCGGCCGGGCCGGAAAGAATGGTCCGTATGGCCTCCTCGCCCGCCATCGCGCTCGATATGACGCCGCCGTTGCTCTGCATGACCCGCAAACGGCCCGAACCCAGTCGCGATTCCAGGTCCTTGAGATATCGGTTCATCATGGGAGAGACGTAGGCGTTCACGCACGTGGTGCTCATCCGCTCGTACTCCCGGAACTCAGGCAGCACCTGGCTGGAGGTCGACACGTGGATGCCGCTCCGGCGTATGGCGTCGGCCACTTTCTCCTCGTGCGCAGGATTCGCATAAGAGTGCAGCAGGCAGATGGCGACGGATTCGACGCCCGCTCGCTTGAGCTTGCGGTTCAGCGCCCTCAAGTCCGACGCCTTGACCCGCAGGAGTTCGCCGCCTTTCTCGTCCAGACGCTCCGCCACGCCCAATCTCAAGTCTCTCGGCACCAGCGCAGGCGGCTTGCGGTACGCGAGATTGTAGAGTTCCTTCCGGTTCTGGCGGCCGATCTCGATCAGGTCTTCGAAACCGGCAGTCGTCACGAGGGCGGTCCTGGCGCCGCCCCGGGTGAGGAGGGCGTTCGTCGCCACGGTGGAGCCGTGCGTGATGTCGAGAGCCACGCCTCGGCCTTCGAGTATTTCATCCAGCCCCTGCAGGATGGCGCGCTCGGGCGCATCGGGCGTGGAGGGCACCTTGTGGACGCGCACACGGGCGCCGTCGAAGGAGATGAAATCCGTAAAGGTGCCGCCTGTGTCGACGCCGATCCTGAGCGTCTTCGCCTTGTGCGCGGGCATCAGCGCCTCCTGTTCGGCCAGGCTTCGGGGTTCAGCAGATCAGGAGGGCGCCTGCCGAGCAGATAGGCCTTTACGTTCCTCTCCACGCGATCAGATACCGCGTCCCGGCCCAAGTCGGTGTTCGTTCCCAGGTGCGGCATCATGACGACGTTCTTCATCCGCAGGAGCCTCGGGTGCGGCTCGGGTTCATTCTCGAACACGTCCAGTCCGGCTCCGCCCAAGCGGCCCGAGCGGAGCGCTTCGACCAGGGCTTTCTCGTCCAGAATGGGGCCCCGGGCGGTGTTGATGATCACGGCACCCTGTTTCATCCGGGCGAACTCCGCCGCGCCGATGAGGTGGCGCGTCTCATCGTTCAGGGCCAGGTGCACGCTCAGGAAATCGGATTCGCGCAACAGCCTGCCGAATGCGCGGTAGGAGACGCCCGTCTGCTTCTCCATTTCGGGGCTTTTCCTGTTCCGGCTCCAGTAGCGGACCTTCATGCCGAACGCGTTCGCCATGCGCGCCACGGCGCAGCCGATGCGCCCCAGACCGATGACCCCGAGCACCCGGCCGTTCAGCCCCCGGCCTTCCAGCAGCGTGGGCGTCCAACCCTTCCATCGCCCCGTTCTGATATACGAATCCGCTTCCGCCACCCGCCTGTTCACCCCGAGCAGGAGCGCCATGGCGCATTCCGCCGTCGGCTCCGTGACGACGCCGGGCGTGTTCGTGGCCAGAATTCCCCGCCCGGTGATCTCCTCCAGGTCGAGATTGTTGAAGCCGACCCCGCAGTTGGCGACCAGTTTGAGGCGCGGCGCGGCATCGAGGAATCCGGCGTCTATCTCGTCTCCCACCATCGAGATGAGCACGTCCGCGCGGCGCACGGCGCGCCTGTACGCGGCGGGACTCGGCCGCACGTCTTTCGCGTGCATGGCGAACTCGGAGATTCGCTTGAGTTCTTCGAAATGACGGGCAGGAAACTTTCGGGAGAGGAATACGCGCGGGAGACCTCCAGGGGGCGCCTTATCAGCCATCTTCACAACCGCTTCACGGCGTCCGCGATCCGGTCCACGGCCCGCTCCAGATTCTCCACGCTGTTGGCGAAGCACATTCTCAGGTGATTGTCCGCGTGAACGCCGAAGGCCGAGCCGGGCAGAGTCGCCACCCCCACCTCGTCGAGCAGATAGTCGGCGAAATCATCCGCGCTCATGGGGATTCGGCTCACGTTGGGAAAAGCGTAGAAAGCGCCGTCGGGGTATTGGCAGGATATGCCTTCCACCTCGTTCAGGCCCGAGATGAAGATGTCGCGCCTGCGCCTGAAATCATCCATCATGGCGCGGCTCTCGGACTGATCCTCCAGAAGCCCCTTCGCGCCCGCCAGTTGAATGAAGGGCGGCACGCAGCTCACCGAGTTGGTGATGAGCTGGGCGAGCGGGTCGGCGAGCGCGGTGGGCGCGGCGATGAAGCCGAGGCGCCAGCCCGTCATGGCGTATGTCTTCGAGAACGTCTCGAGCAGGATGGTGCGCTCGCGCATCCCCGGCAGCGTGCCCAGGGAGACGTGTTCCCCCTCGAAAAGCATGTGGGCGTACACCTCATCGGACAGGACGATGATGTCGTTTTCCACGGCGATCTCCGCGATGGCTTCGAGTTCGCTCCTCGCAAGCGTCCCGCCGGTGGGGTTGTGCGGATAGTTCAGGATGAGGAGGCGGGTCCTGTCCGTGACGCGCGCGCGCAGATCGTCCGGCGTGAAGCGGAAATTGTTTTCCTCCAGTATCGGCAGCGGCACGGGCTTGGCGCCCGCGTAGAGCGCCACGGACTCATAGACCGGAAAACCCGGATCGGGATAGATCACCTCATCGCCCGGCCCCGCCGTGGCCATGATGGTGTAGTAAAGAAACGGCTTGCCCCCCGGGCCGACCACGATCTCATCCGGCGAATAATCCCCGCGCCCGTCGCGCCCGAGCCACTCACAGGCCGCTTCGCGAAGCTCCAGCACGCCGGCGGAGGGGCAGTAGTGCGTCTTGCCCGCCTTGAGCTGCGCGTACGCTTCCTCGACGATGCTCGAGGGCGTGTCGAAATCGGTATCGCCGATCTCCAGGTGGATGATGTCCCGGCCCCCCCGCTCCATTTCGCTCGCCTTGGCGAGAACCACGAACGCGCTTTCCGTTTTGAGCAGCTTCATCCGATCAGCCAGACGCATAATTCATCCCCGTCCCTATTATATCGTCGAGTGAAGAGGCGCGTCCGTCACGACGCCGCACCTCGTGAGGGCGTTCAACGCTTCCGCAACGGGCAGACCCACGACGTTGGTGTAGCTTCCCTCCACCCTGTCCACGAGGCTCCCGCCCAGACCCTGAATGGCGTATGCGCCCGCCTTGTCCATGGGTTCGCCGCTTTCGACGTATCGCCCGATGGTTTCCCCGTCAAGCTTCCGAAAGGACACCTTCGTCGTGACCGCCTCTTCATGGCGGGCATCCGCTTCTAAGAGAGCGAACGCGGTGATCACCTCGTGCGTCCGCCCCGAAAGCAACCCGAGCATGCGCGAGGCGTCCTCCCCGTCCGACGGCTTTCCCAGGATTTCCCCGTCCAGGACGACCACCGTATCGGCTCCGAGAACGAACGCGCCCGGGTTCATCCCCGCCACGAAACCCGCCTTCGCCAGGGCGCGGCGCATGGCCTCGGCTTCGGCCTCAAGCCCCGGCGCGATTTCCTCCTCCACGTCCGGGGGCGCCTGGACGACGTCGAACGCGAGGCCCGCATCCTGCAGGAGCCGTTTTCTGCGCGGGGAACCCGAAGCCAGAATGAAATGCCGAATCTGTCGCAAGAAACGAACCTGCGGAGGGCTAATTGTCCCGATCGACAATGTAGTCGGCGACGTCGCGCAACACGTCGACATGGAACGAGTCCGGCAATATGGAGAGAGCCGCCTTGCCCGCCTCGACGTATCCCCGCGCCCTGTCCAGCGTGTAGTCCACCGCGCCGTACTTGTTCATCATTTCGAGAACGTCGTCCAAGTCTTCCGCGCGAATCTCGTCCGCGTGAACCACCAGATGATTCAATCTCTCGAATTCCGCCTCCGTGGCCCGGGCGCAAACCCGGAGCAAAGGCAGCGTAACGTTCCCCTCGCGCAGATCCTCGCCAACGGATTTTCCGGTTTTCCGCGCATCGCCCATGTAGTCGAGGGCGTCGTCGACCAGCTGGAAGGCGTATCCGATCTGGGCGCCGAACTGATGGATCGCGTCCGCAATCGTGGGCGGACTGTCGGGGATCAGGGCGCCGACCCTGCAACTCGCGGCGATGAGGGCGGCCGTCTTGCGGTAGATGACGTCGAGATATTCCCCTTCGGTGAGCTTCAGGTTGTACATGTTCACCAGCTGGAGCACTTCCCCCTCGGAAAGCAGGGTGCAGGCCTCGCTCATGGTTTGAATGATTCGCAGATCGGCGTCCGCTGCCATGAGCGAGAAACTCTTGGCGAAGAGGAAATCACCCACCAGGACGCTCGTCTCGTTGTTCCATTTCGCGTTGGCGGACGGGTTGCCCCGCCTCATCTGCGCGTCATCCACCACGTCGTCGTGCAGGAGCGTGGCCGTGTGGATGTACTCCACCACGCAACCCATCGTCGTGGCGCGGGGACCCTCATAGCCGCACGCCTTGGCGACGAGCACCAGAAGCATCGGGCGGATCCGCTTGCCGCCGGAACCGATGAGATAATCGCTCACATCGGGTATCAGGACGACGTCCGAATGAAAATTCGCGTGAATCGCATCTTCCACTTCCTTCATCTCGGAAGCGATTGAATCCGCAATCTCAGAAAATTTCATCCCACCTCCGAACTGCGGGCACATCTCCTAAAACGGGGGGGTCCTTCCGCAGATCATTTTCCCCGATAACCGAACACAAGAGCAACTCAATCTATTGAGGAGGCCCATGGGTGTCAAGGCGATGAAACGCCCCTTTTCCTCAAGACGAAGCTCGGCTATGTTGCCAGATACGAGGCGATTATCCAACCAACGGGAGAGTTACGGTCTTGCAGAGAAAAATTCGAATCACCGCCGGCAGCGCAAGCACCGAGGCGGAACTCACGGAGAGCGAGACCGCGAACGCCTTGTGGGACGCATTGCCGATTACCGGCATGGCGAACGTATGGGGCGAGGAGATATATTTCCAGGTTCCCGTAGAGGCGCCCCTGGAGGATTCCGCGCGCGAGGAGATGGAAGTCGGAGAGATCGCCTACTGGCCCCCCGGCAGCGCGTTCTGCATCTTTTTCGGCAGAACCCCGGCGAGCGTGGATGACGCGCCCCGCGCGGCCGGCCCCGTGAATCCGCTGGGCAAAGTGGACGGCGACCCGAAAGATTTCCTGGGCGTGCGCTCGGGAGAAGAGGTTCTCCTGGAGAGAGCGCCGTGAGTTCTCAAGGAGCCAAAGACGTCTCGGTCCTCATTCATTACGATGAGATTGGGCTCAAGGGAAAGAACCGTCCGCTTTTCATCGAGCGCCTCTCCAGGAGGATCGAGCGCGCGGCGTCCCTGTTCTGCGAGGCGAAAGTCAAAAAACGCACGGGACGGCTGATTCTGGAAACGAACGGCCTGAAAGACCCCGACGCTCTGATCGAAGCCCTCAGAAAAGTATTCGGCGTCGCCTATTTCGCCCGCGCCCGAAGGGTTCCGCTCGACCTCGACGCGGCGGCGAGAGTCGCGCTCGAAATGATCGCCCCTCTCAAAATCAAAAGTTTCCGGGTGCGAACCCGCAAATCGTTCCCGACCACGCCCGTCAGCGCGAGGGAGTGGGACAGGGCCATCGGCGCTGCGATTCAGGCCAGAAGACACCTGCCGGTCGATCTGGAGCATCCGGGGCTTACGGTTCACGTCGAGGTCATTCCCAGGGAAGCCTGGGTGTACGCCGAGAAAATACCGGGCCCGGGCGGCCTGCCCGTCGGCTCGCTCGGCAGGGTGGCGGCGCTCCTCTCGGGCGGCATCGACTCGCCGCTTGCCGCCTGGCGCATCATGAAGCGCGGCTGCGAGGTGGTGTTCATCCACTTTCACGGCGCGCCCTACTTGAGCCGCGCCTCCGCCGACAAGGCGAAGGATCTGGCCCAGGTGCTGAACGGCTACCAGTTGGGCAGCAGGCTCTACATGGTTCCGTTCGGGAACCTGCAAAAAGAGGTCGTTCTCGCCACGCAGCCCGAATACCGCGTCGTTCTATACCGCCGGTTCATGGCGCGCATCGGGGAGCGGATAGCCGGGCTGGAGAACGCACGCGCCCTGGTCTCCGGCGAGAGCCTGGGGCAGGTGGCGAGCCAGACGCTCCAGAACCTGGCGGCCATCGAGGACGCGGTGCGGATGCCTATCTTAAGGCCCCTGATCGGCATGGACAAGGACGAGATCATCGAGGGGGCGAAAAAACTCGGCACGTTCGACATTTCCATCGAGCCCGACCAGGACTGCTGCTCGCTGTTCGTGCCGAAACACCCCGCCATCCGCTCCCACGCGGGGCACCTGCGCGGGATCGAGTCCCGCCTGCCCGTCCGGGACATGATCGACAAGGTGATCCACGAAACCGAGATCATCGATTTAGGCGCAGACGGCCGGACCAGGAATTTCTCCTTCACCGAAATTCATCCCGCCGAGGTGGAGGCTGCTATCGCGCCGAATGCGTAGGGGCATGGACAGGCGCGGGGGTAGGGACAGGTCGCGACCTGTCCGATTTGGTTTGGATCGTCATTCCGGCGAATGCCGGAACCCAGGGGTTTCGCCTTTGTCTTTTACTTCTGTCGGATTCCTGCAGATAAGAAGGCATGAAAGGGCCGTAATGTGGCCACCTCATCCGCTCTGGATTCCGGCATTCGCCGGAATGACGGTGGTTTATCTCGGGCGATGAGGAAAAGTACAAGGACAGGTCGCGACCCCGGACAGGCCCTCACGCCTGTCCGGTTACAAAAACGGCACGTACCGAAACAAACCTGCAGCAGGGCGGCTTCCGTGGCCGCCCTGCCTCGAGAAGCGTCCGATTCTCGCGCGAATTCTACCGGGCGGGGGGCGCCGAGGTGCGCCGGATGAGCTCCCTGAGCGCTTCGCTCTGGTCTGAGAGCGCCTTTATGGATTCGCGATGCTGTTCGCTTTGCGTCTCGCGCTGAGCGGTCAACTCCTCCATGGATTCGCGGTGTCGGCCTTTTTCCGCCTCGCGCTCTTCGGCCAGCGCCGCCATGGATTCGCGGTGTCGGTCTTTTTCCGCTTCGCGCTCTTCGGCCAGCACCGCCATGGATTCGCGGTGTCGGTCTTTTTCCGCTTCGCGCTCTTCGGCCAGCACCGCCATGTGTTCGCGGTGCCTGCTGTCGATCGCCGCCATGGATTCGCGATGTCGGCGATCCATCGCCTCCATGGTTTCGCGGTGCTGGGAGTCTCGGTGACGCGCGGCCTGGCGCATGAAGTAGAGGCCGTACGCGATCAGGGTGCATTGCGCGGCCCCGACGATGGCGGCAACCCACACGGAGGCCTGCTGCGCCGCGAGAGAGGCTTGCTGGATGGCGAGGGTTGCCGTTTCGAATTCCGTCATTCGTTTTTCTCCCACCAAAGTGAAGTGGGTCCTCAGACGTATTCATTGACTCTAGCGAGGCGCCTCGCCCTCCGTCAAGCGCGGTCAAATATTAGCCAATCGGGCGGACACATAGGTCCGCCCCTACGGAAACCTCGCGTATCGAAACGACCCGTAGGGGCGGCCACAGGGGGCCGCCCATGATTCAGGGGGCCTCGGACAGGCCTCTGCGCCGGTCCAGCTACGCATCCCTACCCCGCCTGCTCCCTCTCCATGTCCGCCGCGAGGTCTCTCTGATCGACGAAATGCGTGTCCTCGTGCAGGTAGCCGGCGAAATTGTCCAGCCGTATGGGGCCTGCGGCCTCGAAGGCCACCGTGTCCTCGAGATAGTCCGCCTGGTGCTCGGTATGCGGCGGCACGTACCAGACGTCGCCCGGCTTCAAGACCGCCACCGGATCGCCGCCCGCCTGTACGCGGGCGGAGCCGCTGATGAGGCAGAAAATCTGCTCCGCCTCATGGTGGTGTCTGCGCGTGGAATTCCCGCCTTTCGCGTGGATGTAGCTGATCATGCAGTGTTTTCCGCTTACGAGGCCCACTTCCACCCCCGGAAACGGCGCCTTCACCGGCAGTTCGTCCCAATTCGTCACTGGCATTTTCGTCTCCTTGCGTTTCGCGACCGCCGCGCGCCCGACCGAGGGCGAAGGGCGTTGCGCGAATAAAGAAATTACGGCGTCTCTATCGTCATGGAGCTGTTTGTGTGTAGGGGCCGCATGGGGCTGTTGAAAAAGCTATCCCTCTCGCATCAACCACGTTTTACCCGTAGGGGCCGTTCGCGAACGTGGGGCGTTCATCAACGCCCCACCCCGGAGAAGAAACGGGCGCTTCCCGAAGCGCCCCTACGGTCGCCATTCAGAGTCGGTGTAGGGGTCGCATATCATGCGACCCTGATTTTCGCCTCCACAAGGCGGGCCGCATAATATGTCAGACATATATGTCTGACCTACAAAAACCGCTCCTCCATGGTCGGTTAAATACGCCGAATCGCTAAATCAGGTCTTTCCCGACAACCCCTCTTACGCGCCCTAGACCTCCTCGAGCCTCCTGACGGCCTCTGCGGGCAGGGATTCGCCGCATGCGGCGTTCTGCTGGGACTGCTCGGGCGTCCTGATGCCCGGAATCACGCAGCTTACGTTCTCGTTCGAGACGCAGAAGCGGATGGCCGCCTGGGCCGCCGATATGCCGAGATTCGCCGCCACCTCGCGCGTGCGGGCGAGCTGCGCCTGGAACTTGCGGATGTTTTCGGGCGAGAGGATGCCCTTTCGCCGGTCGCCTTCGGCGAACTCGAACGCCTCGTCGATGCGCCCCGAGAGGAAGCCCCGCTTCAGGGGAACGCGGGATATCACGCCCACGTCCGCCTCCTTCGCGCGGGCGAAGGCGGGCGCCGCCTCCTGGCTGATGACGTTGTACTCCATCTGGAGGGTGGCGGGCTTGTCCTGCTCCACGGTCAGGTCGCATTCCTCGACCGTGTTCACCGAAACGCCCCAGTGCTTGATCTTGCCGTCGTCCCTGGCCTTCTCGAGCAGGGCGTAGCTGTCCTCGGCCGCCAGGTTGTCGACGTTGGGGTTGTGGAGCTGGTAGTAGTCGATGGCGTCCACGCCCAGGCGCTTCAAGCTCCCCTCCAGGCAGCCGGCGATGTACTCGGGCGTAAAATTCCGCGCGCCCGTCGACATGTCGTTCCCGCCCTTGGTGAAGACGAGGATGTCGCCGCGGTCCGAGCGCTCGTTCAGGAACTTGCCGATGACGGTCTCGCTGTGGCCCGCGCCGTAGGCGTCGGAGGTGTCGATGAAGTTCATGCCGGCGTCGACCGCGGCGTGCAGGGCGCGGTTGCTCTCCCCGTCGTCCACGGGGCCGAACACGCCCCCGATGGTCATGGCGCCGAAGCCGATGACCGTGACCTCCAGACCGGTGCGTCCGAGTGTTCTTTTCTCCATGTGTCGTCTCCATAAAAACGAGGAAAATTTCATAATCCCGGAGCCGGGTTCCAGGAAACCCCGAACTTCGTCCGGGAAACAGCGATTGCGTGGATGCGCTTGATGGCGGCTGCATCATAGCTTTCATCCGGCGATTTCCGCAATCGAACTCGCGCATGGACGGGCTGTTGAAAGAGCCCCCTTTGGTCGGGATTGCGGTTGCAGCAGGGACAACCACGGAGGGTTCGGACAACCCCTCTTCGGGGTTATCCCTGCTACACGCCTCGTTCGGGTGTCGGCGTAGGGGCCGCATATCATGCGGCCCGTTGTCGGAGGGCGAAAAAGGCCGGGTCGCATGATATGTCAGACATACAACACCATCTTGAATAACAACCGTAGAGGCGCTTCGTGAAGCGCCCGTTTTTTTTCCGGGGTGAGGCGTTGATGAACGCCCCACGTTCGCGAACGGCCCCTACGGGAGCATCACGTCGCCGGCCGGGCAGCGAGCAACCACTCCCCCCTTGAGGGGGAGTCAACGCGGCAAGGACAATGTCCGCAGCCGCGTTGGTGGGGGGAGATTTTTCTGTGGCATGTCCCCCCACCGGTTCAGCCTTTGCACAAAACGCTCGGCTTCACCGTCGGGCATTCCCCTCGGGATGCCCGACCCTCAAGGGGGGAGTGATTCCCGTCGCCATACAGCCTCACCCACGCATTTCCCCGCATTTCCTCTTCCCCCTCAAACCCCGCCCTGCGCTATCGTGCGCGCGACGCGGGGAAACGGTTTCTCCCGCATCGGTTGGAATGAAAAGGGTGGAGGGCTTCTCATGGATTCAGGTGCAGGGGCGAAATTGAAGACGGCGAATCTTTTTTATGTGCTCGGAACTCTCCTGTCATCGCTCGGTCAGATTCGACTTCTTCGGCTGGAACGGATTCTCGCTCCTTGCCCGGGTTTCACCGCCGGAGGGGTAGCGCCGGCGGGTTCAGGGAAACGATTGATAATGAAAATAATGATATTTTGTATAAAATTGGGAATTATATACGAAAGTGCCGAAACGGGCCGATCGCTACCGCTCCTTGGGGATTCTCACATGTTTGACGTTTACGTCTTTGGCCAAGGCCTTGACGGCTTGCTCGAACGTCGCATCCACCCGCAGGTCGGCTTCTAGTTCCGCCTTGCTCGGCTGGTAGGTTGGTTCGGCCACCTCGACGGTGGGGCGGTCGGGTTTCTTGCTCATGGCATTCTCCTCACGGGCAAAGTATAGCGCGTGTAATGAAAATTCGCCACCGCTTTCATGGCTGGCCGCCCCTAGTCGCATTTCCGGTCAGTGTTTTTGTGGAAAAACCACCATGTACTGTTGTCGGCAAACCGCATGTTCCTATTGCCGGTCTTCGGCACCTCCAACACCTGCCGCCAGAATACTTCTTTGCCATCCACGTACATGTGGAGGCCGCCAAACTCGAATTTCCATTTGCCCGTCGCCTTAAGGGCGCATGTAACTTTGTTGTACAGCTTCATGCTCCGGTCTTCGTAAAGCCACAAGATGCTGTTCTTCGTAAACCAGATACCGGTTAAGTCGGCCTTGGATATGCGGGCCATATCGTAGCCGTGGGAAATGGAAACCGAACCTGCCAGCAACAGAACCGCCAAGACGTAGCGCATGGCCTACCCCTCCGCAAATTGAAAATGGCGGTGGGGCGTGCTACCAATGATGATGCAACTCCAAGTTGTAATGGTGGCACGCTCCACCATTGCGGGAGTCTCGGCGGCCACCGAGGCTCCCGCGCTTTTCTATCATCAATTTCCTTGGGATATGAGGAAGTGCCCCGACCTACCCAAAGAGGCCGGGCCTTGTCGTTACCGCACAGAGAGTGTGGGAACCCCGCTTATTCGCCTTTCGCCTGGGGAGCGACCCCGGGCCTGAATCAAGGCTGTTTTATTCGGCGAGAGACCCGACTAAGGCATCGGGTTCTCCTGCGGTAACGACATCGCAGATTGTAATGGAAACAGAACGCAAAATACAACCGCTAAATCGGCGGGGGCAATTGACAGCATCATTCCGATTTGGGATCATTATCGAACATTCGAAGTGGCCACTAGGACGCCAAGAGGCCGGGCCCCAGCCCAGCCTCTTGGTAAAACGGTGGCCCCGTAGCCAACCGTGGTAGGGACGCTACGGGAGCAGAAAAACAAGCCTCTCAACGATACGCTGCTCCCCAGCATTTTGCAAGCGTCCCTGCCCTTTACTTACGGAAGGGCCGTAAAATGACGCTTGCTCTTGAAGAAGTGCTCTGCCACCTACCAGAACGAGATCAAAGGAAATTCATCAACCTGCCAGAGGCGAATCGCAACGAACTGCGCGCCTACATTATGGCATCCGAACGCCTGCCGAGGTCGGCTTCCGATCTGTTTTTGGCACCCGGCACGGTATCGGGTCCAGCCGTAGGCCGAACAAGGGAAGTGGTGCGTGGAAGGGTAGAAACAACCCCGATTACGATATGAGGTCGCGGTAGCGTAGCCGCTTGCCGTTCATGCCATCGCTCATGGCGATGATCTGGTCAAGCGTATCCAGCGGGCGGATGTTATGCCGCCCCGAAAACTCCGCAACATACCTGTGCAGATGCTTCTGGCTGATCTTGTGGAAGGTGCCATGGTAGCCCCGCTTTAGTACGGCCCAAAAGCTCTCGATGCCGTTCGTATGGGCCTGCTCTTTCACGTATTCCTTGGCGGAGTGCTTTACGCTTTCGTGCTTGTATTCCCCGCCGTAGCCATAGCCCAGATGGACGTAGCCCCGGTTCTCGTCGGTAAACAGCGTGGCCCCCGGAGCAACATTCTGGCGAACGAACTGCTTGATCGTTTCGCCCTTGCCGTCCTCAAGAACCCCGGCCTTTACCCGTCCGGTTTCACGTTCCTTCGCGCCGATGACCGCCACCTTGCCCACGGGGCCGCGCCCTTCCTTCACACGCTTGGATTTCGGCTTGTTCTTATCCAGCCCTCCAAAATAGCTTTCATCACATTCCACCGCGCCGGTAAACATACCGCCGTCCGCCTCCAACGCCTTGCGCAACCTATGGGCCATGAACCACGCGCTTTTTTGCGTGATACCGAACTCCCGGTGTAGCTTCATGCTGGATACGCTCTTGAGGCTGGTGGTGAACATATAGGTGGCAATCATCCAGTCCTGAAACCCGATCTTGGATCCTTCCATGACCGTGCCCGTCTTCGCGCTGAACCGCTTGGCGCATTCCTTCTCCCGGCACCTGTACGGCATGGTCTTGTGCTTGGCGCCCGTCTGGACGTTAAGCGACCCGCAGTGCGGGCAACAGATGCCCACGGGCCAGCGTTGCTTCACGAACCATGCTTCGGCGGTTTCATCGTCAGGGAACATGCGGAAAATCTCTTTGGTGGAAATGCCTTTTCTGTAGTGCTTGCCCGGTGCTTTACCCATCGTTTTCTCCCTTTGCCATCATGGGAGAATAATACTACAAAGTGCCGAAAATGTAAAGCGGGTTTCGGCACTTTCGTGGAAAAATTTCTCAATGTGTTGCATAATCCACAACATTCTATAATTATTGCGCTAGGATATGTCTCTTGGTCGACTGAGGTGATCCGACCCTAAATTTTCACCGGAGGGACAAATCTATCTGGCGGAAATCGCGCAATAAACAGCATTGAAGCGGAAACCAATCAGAAGTCTCAAAAGGAGAATAGATAGGAGATGAGCCGATGCCCATTTTCGCTGTCGCTTTAGGAGAGCGTAACAACGAAATAAAAAAAGCTATAGAGAAAGCATATCCCGATGAACATCATGAACTTCAAGACATGTTTTTCCTTATACAAGACCCTGCCAGCGCTAGAGACGTAGCCGTGAAAATAAGATTGCGAGGCGATAATCAAGTTGAGGATGCGAATGGCGTAGTCTTCAAAATTAACAGTGCATACGCTGGATACACATACAGCGATTTGTGGGATTGGCTTGAAAATGCTGAGGGCAAAGAATGAATGCCAGAAATGAATTAGAAGGAAAGGTGGGTGAGCTTGATGTAGTACAACTTGAGAAGCGCTTAACGGAATTAGCAACACGCGCAGAAACTTATGCTACCGAGAAAGATATTTCTGACCTAAAGACCCTCATTGAGAATAAAACCTCAAGCTTGCAAAGATGGGCCATCGGCGTCCTTATTACTGCGTGTATCACTACCACCATCGCCTTGATACGGCTATTTTCTATCCCTAGCAATTAAATGGGCTTGAATTAACCCACTCACCTTTTCGGCACTTTCGTATATAATTCCCATAAAATTGGATAAATTCACGGGGTTTTTCGATAAATTGATGAAAAGATTACCTCCTGTAATTGATTGTAATAAAAGGAGTTATTACATAAATCTCAGCGCGCCGCACTCAGATATGGCGGTAAAAAAAGTTTTCCGGCAACCCCGCATTTCCCCGCAACAGCCCGCATTTCCCCTCGCGCCGCATCACATCGGCAACCCCCCTCCCCGGGGCTGTTGAAAAAGCCTGTTCCGGGGTCGGGCGGACACACAGGTCCGCCCCTACGTTTCGTTTCGCAGAGGTTGGTAGGTCAGACATATCATGCGGCCCGCTTTGTGGAGGCGAAAATCAGGGCCGCATGATATGCGGCCCCTACGGTGAGATCCCGACCGGCCCGCAAGGGCTTTTTCAACAGCCCCTCCCCACTCGCGTCGAACCCTCCCTCCCCGGTCGGGTTCGACATATACGAAACGTCTTGTCTGGGCTATAATCGCCCCATCCAGCCATCAACATCTGAACCACCATGTGGAGGAAGACATGGACGAGCTCAAACGACACGCCGTCGACTACCTCGACGGCCAGGCGGGCGAGGCGCGCGAAATCGCCCGCGAAATCTGGAACTTCGCGGAAATCGCCTTAGAGGAATTCAAGTCCGCGGAACTGCTCGAAGACTTGCTCGAGCAAAATGGATTCGAGGTTCAGCGCGGCGTGGGAGATCTCCCCACCGCCTTCATCGCGAGATGGGGCGACAGCGGCCCCGCGGTGGGAATTCTCGGGGAATACGACGCGCTCCCCCACTGCGGCGATTCCCACGAAAAACAGGGCCACGGCTGCGGGCACAACCTCTTCGGCACGGCGAGTTCCTACGCCGCGATTGCGGCCGCTCGCGCGCTGCAAGAATCGGGGACGAAAGGCCAGGTCGTGTGCTTCGGCTGTCCTGCGGAGGAAACCCTGGAGGGCAAGGTGTACATGGCGCGAGACGGCGCGTTCGACGGACTCGACGCCGCCGTCACCTGGCATCCCGGCGAGAAGAACTTCACCCGGGGCGGCAGCACGAACGCGATGGACTCCATCGTCTTCGAGTTCTACGGCGAGACGGCCCACTCGGCCCGAGACCCGTGGAACGGCAGAAGCGCGCTCGACGGCGTGGAAATCATGAACTACGGCGTCAACATGATGCGCGAGCACGTCATCGAGCCGGTCAAGATCCACTACGTGATCACCGACGGCGGGGTGGCGCCCAACGTCGTGCCCTCCTATTCGCGCGTGTGGTACTACGTCCGCGCGCCAAAAAGGGCGATGGTCAACGAACTGAGCGAGCGCGTGCGAAACTGCGCGAAGGCCGGCGCGCTGGCGTCCGGCACCACGATGAAGGAAACCCTGCTCACCGCCGTGTACGAGAATCTGCCCAACAGCGCCCTCGCCAATTGCGTGCAGCGAAACCTCGAATTCGTGGGCGCGCATACCTATACGGAAGATGCGAAGGAATTCGCCCGGAATCTTGGCTATGAGACGCCGCTTTCGGAGGATGTCTCGCCACTCGACCCGGCGGACATCCGCCCGAGCAACGAGCGCGGCAACGTGAGCTGGCTCACGCCCCTGGGCAACCTGATGGTCACCTGCCACGCGCCCGGGACGCCCGGGCACTCATGGCTCGCCACGCAGCAATACGGGATGGAAATCGGGGAGAAGGGCATGATGACAGCCGCCAAGACCATGGCGGCCACCGCGCTGGAACTCATCGGTGACGAGAGCGTATTGAAGCAGGTGCGGGAGGAGTTCGAGGAGAAGACGAGGGGTTTCACATACGACCCCATCGTCCCCGAGGGGCAAAAACCGAACCCCCTGGGCATGAGATAGAAATCATCCAAGGATGATGCACAGTACGAACCAAAGGAGCAGACTATGAAGTTCGGCGTCGCGATTTTCCCGACCGATTATTCCATCGCCCCGCACCGGGTCGCCAAGGAGGCGGAAGACAGGGGTTTCGAGTCCATCTTTTTCCCGGAGCACACCCACATTCCGGCGAGCAGAAAAACCCCCTGGCCCGGCGGCGCGGAACTCCCGAAGGAATACTCGCACTCGCTCGATCTTTTCGTGGCGCTGGGGGCAGCGGCGGCGGCGACGGAAAAAATCATGCTGGGCACGGGCATCTGCCTCGTCATCGAGCGCGACCCGATCACCCTCGCCAACGAGATGGCTTCGCTCGACCACATATCGAACGGCCGCGCGCTATTCGGGGTGGGCGGCGGCTGGAACCGCGAGGAGATGGAAAACCACGGGACGAACTACGAGAAGCGCTGGATTATCCTGCGCGAGCGCATCGAGGCCATGAAAGCCATCTGGACGGAAGATGAGGCCAGCTATCACGGAGATTTCGTGGATTTCGAGCGCATCTGGTCCTGGCCCAAGCCGGTGCAGAAGCCGCATCCACCCATACTCGTGGGCGGCAACGGGGCGAGAACGCTGGATCGCGTGGTGCGCTACGGAGACGAGTGGATGCCGCTGCCGCGCGGTGGCCTGGACCTCTCGCCGCGAATTCGGGAACTTCAGGATCTGGCCGCCAAGGCGGGGCGAGCGCCCATTCCGGTCACCATATTCTTCGCGCCTCCCGACCTGGAACAGTTGCATGCTTTCGAGAACCTCGGCGTGGGAAGGAGCCTCTTCCACCTGCCCTCGGCGGAGGAAGACGTCATCTTGCCGAAACTCGACGAGTTGGCCGGCGTCGTGGCGCAATACGGTTAAGATAAAAAAGCCCCCGGCAGGCTGCAACCCGCCGGGGGCTTACTCGTTCGTGTGCGGTTAGTGGCAGATGATCCCGTTTTTCTCGGCGTATTGCTGGTGATAGTCCTCGCCAATCCAGAATCGTGACGCTGGGGTAATCTCTGTCACAATCGGCCCCCAGTGGCGCCCCGATTTCTCCTCCTCCTGCTTGGAAGACTGCGCAGCGGCCTCCTGCTCGGGCGAGAAGAAATAAATCGCCGAGCGGTACTGGGCGCCCACGTCGGGACCCTGGCGGTTCAGCGTGCACGGGTCGTGAATCCGCCAGAACAACTCCAAGAGTTGGCGGTAAGAGACTTTCTCGGGTTCGAACTCCAGGTAGACGACTTCCGCATGTCCCGTGCGGCCCGTGCATACCTCCCGGTAGGTGGGCTCATTCTTCGCGCCGCCCGAATATCCCACCGCGGTGTACGCCACGCCTTCCACTTTGCGGAACGCCGCCTCCACCCCCCAGAAACAACCTGCGCCGAACATGGCCTTTTCCATAAATTACGCTCCTCGCTGAAAAGAGAAGAACTACGGCTCTATTTCCAAGCTGCCGGGCAAGCCTTCCACCACCTCGCCGAATACGGCGGCGGGAGCCACGCCGGCTTCGTGCAGTTCGTCCAACAGGGCCTTCGCCTTTTCCGCATCCACGGCGATGACGAGTCCGCCGGATGTCTGCGCATCGTTGAGCAACGCGATCATCTCCTCATCGACGCCCGGTTTCGAGTCGACGAACGGCTTCGTCCACACGCGGTTGCGCTCGCCACCTCCCGCCGTGCCCGCGATGGCGTGGGGGAGCAATTCCTCGAACCGGGGGACATCGGAAAAAACGACCCGCGCCCGCGCGCCGCTGGCCTCCATCACGTTGTGCAGATGTCCCAAGAGGCCGAACCCGGTCACGTCCGTGCAGGCGTTTACGCCCACGCGCATCATCCGTTCGCTCGCCTTTTTGTTGAGCGCCTTCATCGAATCCACGGCCTCTTCGAACACGCCGTCGCGAAGCGAACCGTTTTTCCCGAAAATGCCGCGCGCGGCCCGCACCACCGGGTTCACCTGCTTCGTCACGTTGGTGACGACGCCGGTGCCGATTTTCTTCGTCAAAACGAGCTTATCGCCCGGTTTCGCCCCCTGGTTCGTGACCATCTTCCTGGGGTCGACCGTTCCCGTGACGGCGATGCCGTATTTGGGCTCCACGTCATCCACGCTGTGGCCGCCCACGATAACGCCGCCCGCCTCGCGCATCTTGTCCGCGCCGCCGGCGAGGATTCTCCCCAGCACGTCCAAGCCGATGTGGCAGGGGAAGCCCACCAGATTCAGCCCGGTAATCGGCTGCGCGCCCATGGTGAAGCAATCGCTCAGCGCGTTGGCGGCGGCTATCTGGCCGTAGTCGTAGGGGTCGTCCACGATGGGCGTGAAGAAATCCACCGTCTGGACGATGGCCAGGTCTTCTCTGAGCCGATACACGCCCGTATCGTCACCGGCGTTCGTTCCGTAGAGCAGGTTGGGGTCCGAAAACGGCTCGAACCGGCTCAAAGCCTCCCGCAGGTCCTCCGGACCCAGCTTCGAACCTCACCCGCCCGCCTTGACCATCCGGGTAAGCTGTACCTTTCTCTCCGATGCAGTCGCCATATCCTCGCCTCAAAATCCCGAAGCGGCTTGGGAAAATTCCCGTCCGGGGGGATAATAATACATCTCCGGGGGATAGACAAAAAACTGATTTCTTTTCCCACTTTCTCAATCAATGCCCCTGAAAGGACACCCGAATGAAAGTCGTGATTTCAGACGATTATCAAGACTGCATCCGCAATCTCGATTGCTTTTCCAAGATGGCGGAACACGACGTCACGATCCACAACGACACGCTGGATGACATCGACGCCCTCGCGGCTCGGTTCCGGGACGCGGAAGCCATCGTCCTGATCAGGGAACGCACCCACATCACGGAAGAATTGCTCGTCAGACTCCCAAACCTCAAAATCGTGAGCCAGACGGGCGCCGGCTTCGGCGGACACGTCGACCTGGAAGCTTGCACGCGCCACAAAGTGGCCGTGGCCGCGGGAGGCGCGGGCACTCATTCCACATGCGAACTCACCTGGGGCCTCATCCACTGCGCCATGCGCTCCATCCCCCAGGAGATCAGGAACCTGGCTGAGGGCGGGTGGCAGACCACACTGGGCGAAGACCTCTACGGCAAGACGCTCGGCGTATATTCCTACGGCAACATCGGCAGCCAGGTGGCCGCCGTGGGAAAGGCCTTCGGCATGAGCGTCATTACCTACGGGAGAGCGGGTTCCGCCGAGCGCGCCCGGGCGGACGGCATTCCGATAGCCGATAGCAAGGAGGCGCTCTTCGCAGAGGCCGACATCGTGAGCCTCCATATTCGCTTGATCCCCCAGACGAGGGGCATCGTGACGGCGAAGGATTTGGGCCTCATGAAACCGAGCGCCCTCTTGGTGAACACAAGCCGCGCCGGGCTGATAGAAGAAGGCGCCCTCGAGGCGGCGCTCAAGGCGGGCAGGCCCGGTTTCGCCGCCGTAGACGTGTATGAGAAAGAGCCTGTTCGAGGTGCAGAACATCCGCTCTTGAGCATGAAGAACGCGGTTTGCACGCCGCATCTGGGCTACGTCACGCGGGGCACGTTCGAGAGATATTTCGGGATCGCCTTCGATCAAATCAACGCCTTCGCCGATGAGCAGCCGATAAACATCCACAACCCCGAAGTCCTGGAATGAGGGCTATTCCGCGTCGATCCCGCATTCGGCTTGATTTTTTGCGCGTGTCGGTGTTCAATCGCCTCCCGAAGCCGAGAAATCACTCACATCTTTGAGGTTCACCAATTTGGATTTTGCCTTCAATGAGCGCCAGGAACTCATGCGCCGTACGCTGCACGAGCTTTTGGAACGAGTGTGCCCTCCCGAATACGCAATGGAGTGCGATAAAAAGGGCGAAGCCCCCATCGAGGCATACAAGGCCATGGCCGATGACGGCTGGATAGGCGTGTCCACGCCGGAGGAATACGGCGGCATGGGAGGCGACGCGCTCGATCTGGCCCTTGTCCTTGAAACCGCAGGCATGCACTATCTGGACCTCGCCACCATGATCTTCAGAAACGTCTGCTACGGTGTGGACGCTCTCTTGGTCAGCGGAACGAACGCGCAGAAAAAAGATTTCATCCCCGCCACCATCCAGGGGGAGAAGTATTTCGCCTTCAGTCTCACTGAACCCGACGCCGGCTCGGACGCGGCGGCCATCATCGCCCGCGCGGACCGGGAAGAAGACCGCTTCCGCCTCACGGGCACAAAAAACTTCACTTCCGGTATGCCGACGGCCACACACATTCTCGTCGCCGCGCGAACGGACAACTCGGGCGCCAAGCACGAGGGCATCACGAACTTCATCATCCCCGCCGACGCCGAGGGCGTCACCTGGTCGAA
The DNA here is from genome assembly GCA_963692865.2 of bacterium. Classification (GTDB taxonomy): domain Bacteria; phylum UBA8248; class UBA8248; order UBA8248; family UBA8248; genus Bin107. The sequence continues at coordinate 68,713 of OY843592.1, forward strand.
GCTCGATTTGCTCGGCCACCGGGCGATGGGGACGTGCGTGGTGCATTATGACGCCGTGGAGGCGAGCGAAGCCGATGTTCTGGGAGAAGTGGGAGACGGCTGGCAGGGCCTCATGGCCTACATCACCACCGAGCGTCTGTGCCTGTCCGCAGCGCGTACGGGCGCGGCGGCGGCGGCCCTTGAGTTGGCTCTCAATCACGCGAAGGAAAGAAAGCAATTCGGCCGCCCCATCGGGAAATTCCAGGCCGTGAGCCACATGCTCACCGAAATGCACATGCTTGTCGATACGGCGCGGCTCCAAGTCTACCGGTTCGCGTGGCTGGTCTCTCAGGGAAAGGCGGGGCGCATCGAGGCGGCGACGCTCAAGCTCTACGCCGGAGAGGCATATAAGCGGGTGGCCGACCTGGGCGTGCAGGTGATGGGCGGGTACGGCTACAGCGGAGAATACGCGATGGAACGCCACTACCGCGACGCGCGGCTGGCCACCATCGGCGCGGGCACGAGCGAGGTGCAGAGAAACATCATCGCCAAGGCGCTGGGACTTTAACCCTTCCCTCGCTTGATGATTTCGCCGAAAGAGCCGAAACTGACAACAATCCGAAAGATGAAACGGTATTCATAAGGAAACGATTTCATGCCGTTGGATAGAAGCGTACTGGAGAGAACATTCCCCGAGTTCGAGTTCCGGGTCGAGCGCGGAAAAATCAGGGAATACGCCCTCGCCCTGGGGCTGACCGACGCGCTGCATACGGACGTGGAGGCCGCCCGGGCGGCGGGTTTTGACGATCTGCTCGCTCCGCCGACGTTCGTGCGCCAGTTCTGGCACGAAAATCCCCAGAACGACCCCATGCCGCATCTGGGCTACGACCCAAAACGCCGCCTCCATGGGGAGCAGGAATTCGAATATCATAAACCCCTGGTCGCAGGAATGAACCTGAAGGGAAGAAACGCCATCGTCTCCACCCGTGAGAAAGAAGGGCGCCGGGGCGGGATGATGACCTTCGTCGTCATCGAAACCAGGTTCGTGGACGAGGAGGGCGAACTGGTTCAGGTGGCGAGGCGCACCCTGATCGAAACCGCGGCCCCTCCCAAAGAGGCCTGATGGAGAGCTACATGACAACGACTATCGAGTACGCGAAATGGGAGGAACTCACCGAAGGCGCCGAGCACGAGTTGACGGTAGGCCCCATTACCCGGACGGACCTGGTTCGCTACGCGGGCGCCAGCGGAGATTTCAACCCCAATCACCACGATGAGATTTACGCGATCCGGGCAGGGTTCGACAAACCTTTCGCGCACGGGATGCTCCAGGGTGGATATCTTGCTCGCCTTCTCAGCGAATGGCTGGGGCCGGATTCTTTCAAGAACCTGAAACTCCGCTTCAGCGCCCAGGCATGGCCGGGCGACATGGTGATATGCAAGGCCGGGGTCGTGCGCCGATACGAAGAGGCGGGCGAGCGTCTGGTGGAAATCGAGGCGAGCGCAGAGAACCAGCGCGGCGACGTACTCATCAAGGCCACGGCGACCGCCGCCCCTCAAACCTAATTTCAGGATTACTCAAATGCTGGAAGGCTACCGAATTCTCGATCTCGGCCAAGTCATCGCCGGGACCATCGGCGGCATGATACTCGCGGACATGGGCGCCGAGGTCATCAAGGTCGAATCTCCACAGGGCGACATCGGGCGCAACCCCGCCATCGCGGGCATCGGCTCCGTTTCGAGCATATTTCTCACCTTCAACCGGAACAAGAAGGGCCTTGCCATCGATTTGAAGAAACCCGAAGGCAAGGAGGTGTTTCTCTCTCTGGTGGAAAAATCCGACGCCGTGATGGTGAACTTCCGGCCCGGCGCCATGGATCGTCTCGGCCTCGGGTTCGACGTGATGAGACGGAGAAACCCCGACATCGTATTCGTCGACTCGAGCGGATACGGAGAGCAAGGACCATGGCGCGACAAGCCCGCCTTCGATCTGGTCGAACAGGCCGTAAGCGGCCATATGTCCATCACGGGCGAGCCGAACCGCCCGCCAGCCAGAAACGGCTCGCCCACGGCGGATATCTCCACCGCTCTCTACACCGCCATCGCCTGCATGGCGGGTCTGCTGGCCAAGGCGAAAGGAAGAAGCGGTGCGCATCTCGAAGTGCCCATGTTCGACGTTCAGCTCGCCATGCTCGGCTATATTTCGACCATGTATCTCAACAACGGCGACATTCCAGAACCGCCCGGCAACGCCCATGAGTACATGGTGCCCTACCAGGCGTTCCCGACGGCCACGATCTACATCGTGCTCTCCCCGCGTGAGGAGCGATTCTGGAAAAAGATGTGCGAAGTCATGGAAATGAACGAACTCGCGGACGACCCGCGCTTTCGCACAAACGACCTGCGCTCCAAGAACAGGGACGCCCTCCTCCCCATCATGGAAGAAATCCTGATGACGCGATCCGGCGAGGAGTGGCTCGCGCTCTTCGAGGCGGCGGGCGTTCCCTCCGCACCGGTGAACCCGCTCGATCGCGCGCTCGATAACGAGCAAGTCGAGGCGAGGCGACTGATACGCGAATACGAATACCCCGAAGTCGGAACCGTGCGGATAGTGGGTAATCCCATCCTAAACCGCATAGAAAACGGAAACCCGGATCCCAAGCCCGCCCCACTACATGGAGGCGACACCGAGGCAATACTCAGCGAAGTTCTCCTCATGTCGGATGAGCAAATCCGCTCACTCATCGAATCCGGGGCCGTTATGACCTCAGGTTCCGAAGTTCCAAGCTAATATATGCCCCACTTCTCTTCGGCGGCATAATCACAAAAACCAAATCTTCTTGTTCGCCTTCCTTTTCGATAATTCTCCGAGTGTAACAACCGTATATATACAAAATTTTACCGATCATGACTTGATTTCGTATTTATTTCGTTATATATTTCGCTTTATTTTTGCTATCCCGCGAAACAACATGGAGAGATGCCATGCTTGCCAAAACCCAAGCAGCAGCCGTACTGGGCGTAGACGCCTATCCGGTCGAAGTAGAGGTCGACCTCGCCTCAGGCCTCCCCTATTACTCCACCGTCGGCCTGCCCGACGCCGCCGTCAAGGAGAGCAAGGACAGGATTCGCGCCGCCATCGTCAATACGGGTTTCATCTACCCGATGGGACGCATCACCGTCAGCCTCTCGCCAGCGGACGTCCGGAAGGAGGGCAGCGCCTTCGATTTGCCCATCGCGCTCTCGTTGCTGCGCGCGAACGGCGTGTTTCATTCTCGCTCTCGAATGGAGGATTCTTTGTTGTTCCTGGGCGAGTTGGCGCTTGATGGCTCCCTGCGGCCCATCCGGGGAGCGCTCAACATCGCCGTTCTCGCCAAGAAGATGGGCAAGCGCGGCCTCGTTCTCCCGGCGGAGAACGCGCCCGAAGCCGCCGTCGTCGACAAGCTTGAGGTCTACCCCGTCCATACGCTCCCCCAGGTGGTGGGATTCATCCGGGACGAAATCGATATTCCTCTGGCGTGTCGCCAGAAAAACGGCATCGAAAAAAAAGAGGTCGATAGAATCGATTTCTCGGACATACGGGGACAACACCAGGCCAAACGAGCCGTGGAGGTAGCGGCGGCAGGCTCGCACAATCTTTTGATGATAGGCCCGCCCGGCAGCGGAAAAAGCATGTTGGCGAAAAGATTCCCCACCATACTGCCACCGCTGTCTCTGGATGAGGCCATCGAGACCAGTCAGGTCTGGAGCGTGCTCGGTAAGCTCACGAAACACGACTCACTGATTCAGGAAAGGCCCTTTCGCGCTCCGCACCACACCATCAGCGACGCAGGCCTCGTGGGCGGAGGCGCGCTCCCGCTGCCCGGTGAAGCCTCGCTCGCGCACAATGGGGTTTTGTTCCTCGATGAATTGCCCGAGTTTCGGAAAAACGTACTCGAATCCTTGCGCGGCCCACTAGAAGACGGGAAGATCACCATCAGCAGGGCGCAGGCGAGCCTCTCGTTTCCGGCACGGTTCATGCTCACCGCCGCGATGAACCCGTGCGTATGCGGCCTGCGGTCGGACGGATCATGCACCTGTACGCCCAAGCAAGTGGCCCGGTACCGCTCCCGTATCTCGGGGCCGATTCTGGATCGCATCGATATCCACATCAACGTGCCGAGAGTGCCCTGGAAAGAACTCGCCGAAGACCCCGAAGGCGAGAGTTCGGCGACTATCAGGGGCCGCGTTCTCGCGGCGCAGGAAATCCAGAAAGAGCGCTTCAAGGATCATCCGGGTGTCTACGCCAACGCTCACATGGGGCCGGCCCTCATCAACGAGCACTGCAAGCTCGACGCCGAGGGCAGGCGCCTGCTCAAGCTGGCGGTGGAAAAACTGGGCCTCTCGGCGCGCGCCTACCACCGCGTGCTGAAAGTGGCGCGAACCATCGGCGACCTAGCCGGCGAGAGGGACATCGCACCCCAGCACGTGGCGGAGGCGGTTCAGTACCGGCAACTGGACAGGCAAATGCCCGTTTGAACCTCGCGGTTTCGGTCTTGAGATTGACGCGCTTTCTCCTTGTTTGTATTTTCAGAATCAGGCGAGGTGAATACACGTGCGATCATCTCGCGCTATACTGAGCGTATCTCTCATCACAGAGGATTTGGGATATGGTGACCGAATACGCTTGGTTTCTTCCCTCGGCCAGGGCGGGTGACGGCCACAAAATCAACACCAAGGTTCCTGAACGAAAACCCACCATCGAGTACCTATCCCGAGTGGCAAGCGCCGCCGAGCGGGCCGGTTTTGTGAACCTTCTGGTTCCCACGGGCACCCACTGCCTGGACGCCTGGCTCGTGGCCGCGGGCGTAGCGCAGCATACCGAAAGAATCAAATTCTGCGTGGCGTTTCGCCCGGGACTCACAAGCCCCGTTTTCGCCGCCCAGACGGCGAACACGCTCGATACGCTCACCGGCGGGCGACTGACGCTCAACGTCGTCACCGGCTCGAGCCACTTGGAACAGATGCGCTACGGCGACCACCTCGTACACGATGAGCGCTACAACAGAACGGAGGAGTTTCTGGAAATCGTCACTCGCATCTGGAGCGCCGACGCTCCCATCACCTACAAGGGGCAGTATTTCGACATCAGAGAAGCCGCCTTTTTCCCGGTCCACGTCTCAAAACCCTGGCCGCCCATCTATCTCGGCGGAAGCTCGGAGCCCGGCCGCCGGGTGGGGGCGAAATTCTCGGACGTGCACATGATGTACGCCGTGGATGTGGAAACCATCGCCAAGGACGCGCTCGACATGAAGCGGCGCGCCGCGGAGGTCGGCCGCGAGGAAAAGATAAAATTCGGCATCCGGATGCACATCCTTTGCCGGGAGACAAAGAAGGAGGCAAAAAAAGCCGCGCAGGCGCTCATCGAGGGAAGCGATATCTCGAACGTGCAGGTCTGGGCCGACTTGAAGACCAAATCGGAGAGCACAGGCCAGACGCGCGTGAACGAACTGGCGAAAGGCGAATCGCTCTGGATCACGGACACCTTGTGGATGGGCGTGAACACCGTCCGCGCGGGCCCGGGCGCCTGCCTGGTGGGAACGCCGGACATGATCGCCAAGGCGCTCAAGGAATACGTGGACGTGGGCGTTCACACGTTCATCCTCTCAGGTTGGCCGCACATCGAGGAAGTCGAGATATTCGGACGCGAGATAATGCCCCTGCTCGAGGAGACGGACCCCATCACCCTGGAGCCTCCCATGCCCGCCCTCTCCGAATACGATTGATAATAGAACGCAACGGAAACAGAAAACCTTTGATGAACAGTTCCGCCGGTGTGCTTTGCGCCGAATCTCAAAAATAGATCGAGGTCGCCGAATCCCCGGGGCAGGAGAAATTCGCGCCGCGCACTAAGATGATCGACGAGGAATCACGCTTTCCGGCGGAAAACTATCAGTACCTGACCGACGCCGGTCTTCTCGCCCTCTCGGCGGTAGCGGTGGAACAGCGGGGGCTATCGGCGCGCCCCTATCATCGCGTGCTGAAAGCGGCGCGAACCATCAGCGATCTGGCCGGAGAAAAAGACATCTCTCCCCAGCATGTGGCGGAGGCGGTTCAGTGCCGCCGACTGGACGGACAGATTCATGTCTGACCCTCGCGGCCTCGATGTTGAGATTGACGCGCATTCGCCTTGTTTGTATTTTCAGAACCGGGTGGGAGGCATATACATCCCATCATTTTGGATTATACTATGCCCCATCTCTCACTTTAGAGGCTTCTGAATATGGGGACAGAATACGCCTGGTTTCTCCCGTCGGCCAGGGCGGGTGACGGCCACAAGATCAACACCAGGGTGCCGGAGCGAAAACCCACCATCGAGTACCTCTCCCAGGTTGCGAGCGCCGCCGAGCGGGCCGGTTTCGTGAATCTTCTGGTGCCCACCGGCACCCACTGCATGGACGCCTGGCTCGTGGCCGCAGGCGTGGCCCAGCACACGGAGAAAATCAAGTTCTGCGTGGCGTTCCGCCCCGGCCTCACCAGTCCCGTTTTCGCCGCCCAGACGGCGAGCACGCTCGACGCGCTCACCGGCGGGCGTCTAACGCTCAACGTCGTCACCGGATCGAGCCACGTGGAGCAAATGCGCTACGGCGACCATCTTGCGCACGATGAACGTTACGACAGGACGGAGGAGTTCCTGGACATCGTCACTCGCATCTGGAGCGCCGATGCTCCCATGACCTACAAGGGGAAGCATTTCGATATACGCGAAGCCGCTTTTTTCCCGATCCACATCTCCAAGCCCTGGCCGCCCATTTACCTCGGCGGCAGTTCGGAGCCCGGCCGCCGGGTGGGTGCGAAATTCTCGGACGTTCACATGATGTACGCCGTGGATGTGGACACCATCGCAAAAGACGTGCTCGATATGAGGCGGCGCGCAGCGGAGTTCGGACGTGAGGAGCAGATACAGTTCGGCGTACGAATGCACATCCTCTGCCGGGAGACCAAGGCGGAGGCGAGAAGAGCGGCGCAGGCGCTTATCGAGGGAAGCGACATCTCGAACGTGCAGGCATGGGCCGATATGAAGACCAAAACGGAGAGCACCGGTCAGACGCGGGTCAACGAGTTGGCGAAGGGCGAGTCGCTCTGGATCACCGACACCTTGTGGATGGGCGTGAACACCGTCCGAGCGGGCGCGGGCGCTTCGCTTGTAGGAACGCCCGACATGATCGCCAAGGCGCTCAAGGAATACGTGGATGTGGGCGTTCATACTTTCATCCTCTCCGGCTGGCCGCACGTCGAAGAAGTGGAGATATTCGGACGCGATATCATGCCGCTGCTCGAGGATACCGAGCCTATTACCCTGGGAGAACCGTTGCCCGCGCTCGCCGAATACGACTGATGAGGCAACAGATCGACGAAGCAACGCGAAAAGGAAACCTTGGATGAACAATTCCGCAGGCGCGCTCGGCGCCGAATCCCAAAAATGGGTCGATCTCGCAGAATCGCTGGCGCTGGAGAAATTCGCGCCGCGCGCCAAGACGATCGACGAGGAATCACGCTTTCCGGCTGAAAACTATCAGGATTTGGCCGACGCCGGCCTTCTCTCCCTCATGGTGCCCAGGGAATTCGGCGGCATCGGGGCGGATTCGCTTACCTACGTCACGGTGCTTTCGAAGATCGCGAAAGGCTGCGCCTCCACCGGCCTCACCTTCAACATGCACAGCGCCGTCGTGGATTTTCTGGGGCAAATCGCTTCAAAAGAACAGATGGAGCGCTATTTCTCGGAAGTAGTGAACAACGGCGCTATCTTCGCCTCCATCACGAGCGAACCGGGAAGTTCCTTCCGCGACAAGCTGGCGGTGCGCACCTCCATCCGCGAGGACAACGGCCTCTACCGCCTTCACGGCAAGAAGCACTTCTGCTCCCTCTCGACCGGGGCGACGTATTACTTCACCTGGAGCTACCTCGACGGCGCGGAAACTCTGCAGGATGGTCTTCTGAACGTGATGATCCCATCGGAGAGAGAAAACATAGAAATCCTCGATGACTGGCATACCATCGGCATGCGGGGAACCGCGTCGAATTCGCTGATGTTTCATGACGTCGCCGTGAAGCCGGATGAGATCATCGGGGAGCCGGGCAGCATTCTGGGCAAGGACATGAGCATGTGGTCACTGGGCTACACCGCCGTCTACATCGGCATCGCGGAGGCGGCCTATCAGTTCACCGTGGATTACGTGAAAAAAACGAAATCGGGCATGGGGATACCTTTAGGAGAACTGGACCGGACACAGCGACAGATCGGCGAGATGGCCATGCTGCTCGAAAACGCGCGCCGCGCCGCAGAAAAGCTGGGCGCGCTCAGAGGGAATCTCGGCAAGATGGAGTTGACCTTCATCCTGAATCAGGCGAAATACCTCGCGACCGAAGCCGCCAAGGAACTCGCCGAACAGGGAATTCGCCTGTGCGGCGGACGGGGGCTTCACCGCTCCCTGCCGCTTGAGCGCCACTTGAGAGACGCGGTGGCCGGCATCGTCATGCCGCCCGCCAACGACCGCTGCCTCGAAACCATCGGGCAAATCGCCTTGGGCCGCGAAGCGAAAACGCTCGATTTTCAGTAGCAACTCATCTAACGGCCCTCGTCCGGCCCGCCGCGTTAATCTGACAGACGCCCCTTGCCCGTTCGCATTCACAAAAGAGTATTGCGCCTTACTCCCTCGTTCCCGACTTTCCGTCGCGGCGCGGGTCGCCGAAGGCCGTGAGACGGACCTCGTCGCCCACCTCCACGGCGTGCACGCCACCGAAAAAATGATGAGGATACGGGCGGGGAGAAACCTCGAAACCGCTCTTGCGCGCAGATTCCAGAACCACTCGATCCACAGCATCTTCGGCGCACAGGGAACCGACATCCAGGTGCATGCGGGGGGCTTCCACCGCTTCTTGAAGCGTCTTGTTCCGGTAAAAGAAGTTCAGGATCACCTGGGCAACCGCAGTGGGGATGCGATACGAACCGGGGCTGCCAAGGCCCAGGCGCAATTTCTCCCCCTCGAAGACGAGGGTAGGAGCGTAGCCCGCCATGGGCCGCTTGCCCGCGCCGAGGGAATTACCGCGCCCCGGGCGCGGGTCCATCCAGTTCGTGTGGTTGTTCAGAATAACGCCCGTGCCCGGAGGCACGACGGCCGACCCCCACCCCAAGCCTAAGGTCTGCGTCTGGCAGACCACGTTGCCTTCGGCGTCCACAATCGTGAAATGGGTGGTGGAACCCGGCTCCGCATCGTGGACGTGAACACCGGAAGATCGCTCCTCGGCTATCGCGGCGGCGGCGTATTCCTTGCTCAGGAGTCGCTCCACCGGCATATCGAAATGGTAAGGATCGCCATAGATCGAAAATCTGTCTCGAAACGCCGCGCGCATGGCGCGCGCAAGGGCCAGACCGCGCACAGTCTCATTCGCAGCATCCCATTCGGGCAGCAGGACTTCGAGGAAATTCAATATCTGAATCAGGATAAGACCGGAAGAAGGAGGCGGCGCAGTGAGGAAGCGCAGATCCCCGTAACGCGAGGCGAGCGGCGCCATCCAACGCACCCGGTAGTTTTTGAGGTCGGAGGCTCCCAGATAACCCCCGCCGCTTCTCACCTCTTCCACAACAGCCTTGGCGAGGGCACCCTCATAAAAAGCATTTACGCCTTTTTCTGCTATCCCGCGAAGCGTTCTCGCCAAATCCGGCTGGCGCAAGAGCGCGCCTTCAGAAAGCGGCGCGCCGCTCTCCGAGTGAATTCCCGCAAACTCCGGGTAATTCTCACAAAGACGCTGAAAGCGTACTCCCTCCTGTTGACGACACAAGAACCAACCGACGTGAAAACCCTCATCCGCCAGACGAATCGCGCTCTCGAACAGATCGCTCCAAGGCTTGCGTCCGTATTCGCGGTGAATCGCCTCGAGCCCGCGCAACAACCCCGGAATCAGGACGGAGCGATGGCCCCGGCTGTGCGCTTCGCCTGTGTGTTTTCCGTTTTCATCGCACGTAAAAATACCCGGTTCCATCCCGAGAGGGCATTCGTTGCTGAAATCGACGAATCTCGCTCTTTTCTCGTCCTCGCGCCAGATGAGCGCCACGCCGCCTCCGCCCAGCCCGGAATAGAAAGGCTCCGCCGCCCCCAGAGCCAGGGAAACGGCCACCGCCGCATCGCAGGCGTCTCCTCCATCTTCCATGACGCGCAAACCCGCTTCCACCGCTTTTTCGTGGGCCGCCGCTACGGCGAACATCCGAAGTCCTCCCTTTTCCCAATCATCCACTCTTGCAGATTATAAACACACCGAGGCTCAAGGTCGCACGCGAAGACGCTGGGCAAGACTCATCATGCTATTTTCCCCTGGCGCAATGACAAAACTGCATTATTTGCTGTAATTTAAGCAGGTTACGCTTGAATATCGCCGCATTTCATTACTGCGGCGCTCTCGTAGACTCATGGATTCTGTTATGACGGAAAAACCGCCAGATCGGGAAAATCCCTCCCGCACCGGCTCCCCGGAAAAGGAGAAAAGACCACCGTCCGCAAAAAAACGCCGGCCTCGGAAAAAGCGCTTTACACTCTCATTCGTCAGGAAGTTCCTCCTTTTTCTGGCCCTCGGCGTGGGTCTTTTCTTCGCCGCCGAGTCGGGATATTTCTGGTGGCAGCACTGGGAGCGATACGTCTCGACGGACAACGCATATGTCCATAGCACGCTGACGCCGGTGAGCACCGAAATTTCGGGCGTGGTGAAAAAACTCCTGGTCAAGGACAACCAGGCGGTCCGGAAAGGGGACCTCCTCGTCGTCCTCGACAAGCGGCGTCACGAGGTGGCTCTCCAAAAGGCCGAGGCCGCCGTGGCCGTCGCCCGCGCGAAGTATGAGGCGAGCAAGGTATCCATCACACATTCGATGGGCCGCGCGAGCGGCCTTCAGCAGGAAGCCCGCGCCCGTCTGGAAACGCTCAAACGAACTCTCCGGTCGGCCCGTGCGCTTCTCGTTCAAAGAGAAAACGAAGCGCGCGCCCATGCGGCCACGATGAAACAGGCGCGCGAGGACTTGAAGAGAAAACTGCGCCTGCACGGCCAGAAAATCATCTCGGACGAGCAACTCGCCCTCGCTCGCGCCACGCACGGCGTCGCCAAGGCGAACTACGACGCATCCCAGGCCGCGCTCAACGTGGAGGAGAACAAGATATCGGCCATCGTCAACCAGATCGAAGAAGCGCAGGCCGCCGTGGCGCTGGCCGAAAACGAGGATCGCTCCCGGCGCGTGAAAAGCCATGACGCCGATTCTCTGAAGGCGGAGCTCGAAGAAGCCCTGGCGGCGTATAAGGAGAAGGAGCTTCTACTTTCCTATACCGATATTCGCGCGCCCGTGTCCGGCTACGTGGAGAAATCCGTTGATCCGGGAACCTACGTGCAGCCCGGGCGTCCTCTACTGCTCATCGTTCAGCTTGAGAAGGCATACATCCGGGCGAGTTTCAAGGAAATCAAACTCGAAGGCATCCACGTGGGCCAACCCGCGGAAATCGTTCTCGACGCCTACCCGAACCGAACGTTCAATGGCCGCGTCGCAAGCCTGTATTCGGGCACGGGTGAGACCTTCTCCCTCCTGCCGCCCGAGAACGCCACAGGCAACTGGGTGAAGGTCACCCGCCGCGTTCCCGTGAAGATATTGCTGGACGAAAGGCCACCCCCGAACTTCCCCCTTCTGATCGGTATGTCCGCCTACGTGACCGTAGACACCAAGATACGGCGCGGCCCCCGCCTGCTGGCGTACCCCGTGGACGAAAACCCGCAAAACCAGAAACCTTGAACGAACAAACGACTTCATCCGCTCCCCAAGGCGGGGGAAAAGCCGCCTCGTCTATAAGTTATCCCTCTCCCTTCCATCGCGCGATGATAACGCTTGCGGTCGTCTCGGCCGCGTTCATCTCCGTAATGGACGCCAGCATCGTCAACGTGGTGATGCCGCACATGCGCGGTTCGTTCAACGTTGACCTGTCAACCATCACGTGGGTGGCGACCATCTACACCATCGCCCAGATCATCACGATCACCATGTCGGCCTGGTGGAGCACCCTGCTGGGACGAAAGCGCTACTTCCTTGTCTCCTTCATCTTGTTCACCCTGGCGTCGATCCTCGTCGGCACCTCGCAAACCTTCATCCAGATGCTCGTCTACCGCATTCTGCAAGGACTCGGCGGCGGCGGGCTCATCCCCGTAGCGCAGGCGATATTGCGCGAGACCTATCCGCCAAACAGGCAAGGCTGGGCGATGGCCATGTTCGCAGCCGGCGTGGTGATTGCGCCCGCGATGGGTCCGGTGGTGGGTGGGTGGATCACGGAAACGCTCAGTTGGCCATGGGTTTTCTACATCAACGTGCCCGTCGCCGCCGTGGGACTCACTCTCGTCTCCGTCTACGTGTACGACCCGCCCCACATGAAGCGCGGGATCAACAGGGTGGACTGGATGGGCATCATCCTGATCGGTATCGGTCTCACCGCGCTCCAGGTCGTCCTGGAGCGCGGACAGGACGAGGACTGGTTCGATTCGAACCTCATCATCGTGATGACGATTCTCACTGTCATAACGCTCACGGCTTTGGTTCTGTGGGAGTTGCGGATGGAAGAACCCATCGTCGATTTCAGGGTTCTCAGAAACTTGAACCTGAGCGCTTCGTGCTTCGTGGTGCTGATCTTCGGGATCGTGATGTTCGGAACCACCTTCATCCTGCCGCAATTCCTGCAGAACCTGCTCGATCACGGTCCGTATGAAACCGGCCTCGTCATGCTGCCGAGGGGCATCGCGCTGTTTTGCATGATGCCCATCGTGGGACACCTCTATAACCTTGTGGATTACAGGATATTGATGTGCGGCGGCGTCACGCTGGCCGTTATCTCCATGTTCCTGATGTCGGGGCTCTCCTTGCAGACGGACTACTGGGGCATGGTGTCGCGGCTCGTCATCCTGGGATTCGGCATGCCCTTCGTCTTCGTCACACTAACGACCGTCGCCTTCAGCACCACGCCCGTGGCCGACATCAACTCCGCCACGAGTCTATACAATCTGGCGCGCCGGCTGGGCGGCAACCTGGGCTTCGCTATCATGGCGATACTGCTCGAACGCCGCACGGCGCTTCACCGCGTAAACATGGTGGGAAACATCACCGAGTCGAACGCCACGTTTCTCTCGTATAAAGAAACGCTATCGGAAATGCTCGTCCGCAAGCAGATCGACCCGCACACCGCGCAAACACAGGCGATGGGCCTCATCGAGCAGACCATCGACAAGCAAGCCACCATGCTCGCCTACAACGACATCTACTGGTTCATGGGGTGGGGCTTCATCTTCGTCATCCCCTTCATTCTGGTGCTGAGAGTCAAACAGGCATGAGTTTCGCTCGGCAGATCAAAGAAATCACAGGTGCAGCAGTTCCTCGTTGAGGGGGGAGAGATGAATGGAACGCCCCGGTTGCAGAGCGTGAAAAATTTATCTCTTGGGGTAAATCCCGAAAGGATCCTTGAGCAACACTTTCCAGGCGAAGATGAGCACCGCCAGGACCACTACGACGATCACGAACGTTTTCATAAAGAACCGGCTCCCCCATGAACGCGAATAGCTGGTGGGTCGCCGGGGAATCGAACCCCGAACCCACGGATTAAGAGTCCGTTGCTCTGCCTAGTTGAGCTAGCGACCCGATATATGAATCATCGCCGAGCGACGATAACCAAATCAGAAGTTAGCACAGGGAACTCTCATAACAAAACCGCTACGGCCTATCAACTTTTGAACATCCCGGGGCGTGACGGAATTTGATCCCTTTGGCGCGTCAACTATCTTTCCGGAATCAGTCCGCGGGGGCTGAAGCGCAGAACCACCAACAGGATCACCCCCATGACCATCAGTCGCATGTGGGCCGCGCTTTCCATCAGATGCCGGCGCAACGGACTGTCCTGTCCGAGACCCGAGGTGAGCAGGTCCATCACCCAAAGACCGATGGGTTCGGCTTCCACCCAGAAGAACCAGATGACGAAACCGCCCAGAACCGCGCCCCGGTTGTTCCCCGAACCGCCGACGATGACCATCACCCAGATGATGAAGGTGAAGCGCAGCGGCTGGTAGGAAGCGGGCGTGAACTGCCCGTCCAGGGTAGTGAGCATGGCCCCGGCGACGCCGGCCACCGCCGAACCCAGGACGAACACCTGCAGATGGCGGCTCGTGACGTCCTTGCCCATGGCGGCGGCGGCGAGTTCGTTGTCCCTGATGGCGCGCATCATCCGGCCCCACGGGGAATGGAGCGCCCGTTCGCAGAGCCACAACAGGGTGAAGAGCACAATGGCGAACAGCCCCGCGTAGCATAATTTGACGAAGATGGAAGAAAACTCGACGGGCGATACGCCCAGACGGGCGGCCCAATCCCGGAACCAGAGAGCCTGCTGAAGGTCGACCTCATACGGCACGGGACGCGGCAGCCCGCTCACGTTCTTCACGCCCCGGGCCAGCCAGTCTTCGTTTTTCAGCACGGCGATGATGATCTCCGAAATGCCCAGCGTGGCGATCGCCAGATAATCCGCCCTTAAACCTAAGGCGATTTTTCCGATCAGCCAGGCGACGGCGGCGGCGAGCAGCCCCCCCGCGATCCATGACAGCAGGATGGGCAACCCGAGGCCGCCCAGAAACCCGGCTTTGGTCGGGTCAACGGCCTCGATGGCTTCCACCGCAGGGAAAAAGAACGACCGAGCGAGGAAATAGCCGCCGATGCCGATGCAGGCGACGACAACTTTTCGCGGCAGCCCGGCGGGCGCGCGTCTGGCGGCGAAAACAGCGGCCAGAATCGTCGCCAGTGAGATCGCCAGGGCGACGATGATCCCACTGCCGCCCGCTCTCCAGGCCGCCGGGACGGGCGCGACGGAGACGAGAACCGCCGTCACCCCGCCCAAAGCCGCAAACCCCATGACGCCGATGTTGAAGAGTCCGGCGTAGCCCCATTGTATGTTGACGCCCAGCGCCATTACGGCCGATATGAGGCAGAGGTTCAGGATCGCCAGCGCCAGGGACCAGCTCTGGATCACGCCGACCACGGCCAAGGCCGCGAACATGGCGCCGAACATGCAGACGGCGCGCACGTTCTCTCCCGTGCGGTCCGCAGGGTTCATGGGGCTCTCCTACCGAAAATGCCGGTGGGCCGAAGCAACAAGACCAGCACCAGAATGACGAAGGAAACCGCGAACTTGTAATCGGTGGACAACAGTTGCACCAACCCTTGCGGCGCCCAGTCTCCGGGCGCGAGATAGGCGACGAATTTCCTGTAGGCATAGGTAAGCCCGACTTCGGAGAAGGCGATGGTGAAGCCGCCGGCGATCGCGCCCAGCGGGTTGCCCAGTCCGCCGACGATGGCGGCGGCGAAGATGGGCAGCAGAAGGTGGAAATAGGTGAACGGCTTGAAACTCTTGTCCAGGCCATACAGGACGCCGGCGGTGGTGGCGAGCGCCGCGGCGATGATCCAGGTGGTCCGCACGACCCGTTCCGGATCGATCCCCGAGAGCAGGGCCAGGTCCTCGTTGTCGGAATAAGCGCGCATGGATTTGCCTGCGCGCGTGCGGTTCAGAAACGAGAAAAGCGCCGCCACCACGATGACGGCCGTCAGGATGGTCAGCCCCTGTGTGGTCTTGAAGGCGACGCCTTCGCTCAAACCGCTCAGGCGCTTGAAAGCCGGCGCCGTGATGATGAAGCGCTCCCCATCGACGAACCACCGATCGGCGGGCCCGATGATGAAGCGCACCAGGCTGTTGTAGACGAACATCACCCCGACCGAAACGATCATCAACACCTCGGGCTTCGCCTTCACCCGGCGATAGAAGCGATACACCCAGCGATCGAGCAACAGGCAAAGGGAGATCGTGCAGAGGACGCCGAACGGCAGGGCCAGCAGCGCGGTCGGCAGCGGGAAAATGGAAACGCCCCAATGCTGGAACACCCAGGTGAGCAGGATGGTCGCCATGGCCCCGAAGGCCATGGTGTCGCCCTGGGCGAAGTCCGAAAAGCGCAAGATGGCGTATATCAGGGTGACGGCCAGAGCGCCGAGCGCCAACTGGCTGCCGTACGCCATGGCGGGAACGATAACGAAATTCGACAGCAGGAGCAGCGCGTTCAGGATGCCGTCCATCGCCTCATCCGCCCAGAAACGCCCGGCGGACTTCCGTGTTCATCATCAGGGCCGGGCCGGTGTCGGTATAGCGGTTCCGCCCCTGCACCAGCACGTAGCCCCTGTCGGCGATGCTCAGCGCCTGGCGGGCGTTCTGCTCCACCATCAGAATGGCGACGCCGTCGCCCGCGATGTAGAGGATCCGCTCGAACAACTCGGTCATCACGATGGGCGAGACTCCCGCCGTGGGTTCGTCGAGCATCAGCACCTTGGGCCGCGTCATGAGCGCGCGGCCCACCGCCACCTGCTGGCGCTGGCCGCCGGAAAGCTCGCCGGCGAGTTGACGGCGTTTTTCCTTGAGTACCGGGAAGAGGTCGAAAACTTGCTCCATGGTCTCCGCAATGTCGTCCTCGCGGATGAAGGCCCCCATCTCCAGGTTTTCCTCCACCGTCATGGAGGTGAAGACGTTGCCCGTTTGCGGCACCAGGCTCATGCCGCGGACGACGCGATCCTGCGGCGTCAGCCCGGTGATGTCCTCCCCTCCCAGGCGCACCGCGCCCCCGCGCACGCGCAACATGCCGAAGAGCGCCTTCATGGCCGTGGATTTGCCCGAGCCGTTGGGGCCGACGATGGCCGTGATTTCTCCGCGCCGGGCGCCGATGGTGCACCCGCGCAGAATGTCCGGCCCGCCGTAGCCGCCGGTCATGTTCTCGCCGATGAGATAATCTTCCGAATCATTCATCGTCGTCGGATCGGTCCGGTTCGTCTTTGCGGCGCCCGCCCAGATAAGCCGTAATGACCTGCTCGTCGGCCTTCACCTCCTCGACGCCGCCCTGTGCGAGAATCGCGCCCTCGGCCATGACGATCACGTGATCGCAAAGGCGCGAGATGAAATCCATGTCGTGCTCTATCATGCAGAATGTATAGTTGCGCTCGCGCTGCAAACGCAGGATCGCATCGCCCAGCGTTTTGAGCAGGGTGCGGTTCACACCGGCGCCCACCTCGTCGAGAAGAACGATCCTGGCGTCGGCCATCATGGTGCGGCCCAGTTCCAGAAGCTTCTTCTGGCCGCCGGAGAGGTTCCCGGCCAGTTCGTCGGCTACCTGCGTGATTTGAAGAAACTCGACGACTTCATCGGCCTTGGCGCGAACGAGCTCTTCTTCGGAGCGCACCTGCGCGGGCCGCAGCCAAGCGCCGATCAGGTTTTCTCCCGACTGGCCCGAGGGCGCCATCATGAGGTTTTCGCGCACCGTCAGGGTGGGGAATTCCTGCGCGATCTGAAAGGTGCGCAACATGCCCATGGCGCACAATTCATGAGGTTTGAGACCGGTGACGTCCGCTCCGTCCAGATAGACGCTGCCCGACGTCGGACGGTAAACCCCCGCGATGACGTTGAACAGCGTGGTCTTGCCCGCACCGTTGGGGCCGATGAGACCCGTGATGCGGCCGCCGTCGATGGAGAGGGAAACGCCATCGACGGCGCGAATGCCGCCAAAGTGCATGTGCAGATCAACAACCGAGATCATGAAACCCACAAAGAACGCCCGGCCGCATCGTCCGGTCGTCTCCCATGGAGCGAATCACCGACAAAACGACCCGGGCTAGCGGTACCGCGCGGTGGTGATCTTCCCGCCCTTCACGAGTATCTCGCGGTAGTTGCCCGCGCTTTCGCCGGGGCCTATCAGTTCGACCGCCGAAGCGCCCACGTAATCGACGTCGCCGCCCTTGGCGATAATCTTGAGCGCCTTGGCCAGCTCACCGGGATAAATCTTCTCGCCCGGCGCATTGGCGACCATCATCACCTTGTCCTTGAGTTTCATGCTCTTGCTGGAGCCGGCCGCCTGCATGGCCAGTAGAATCAAGGCCGCGGCGTCATAGGATTCGGGCACGAACGGGGTGCCCCCCTTGAAGCCCGCCTTCTTTGCCAACGCTCCGAGCTTCGCGGCGCCCGGGCTGTCCGTGCCGGGAACGGTGCCGAAAGAACCATCGAGCGCTTTGCCGATGGCCTTCGGCAGGCTTTCGCCGATCATGCCGTCGGGCAGTACGAAGGTCTTGAACGCGCCGGTATCGACCGCCGCCCGGATGACGCCCTTGCCGCCCTGGTCCACGTAACCAGCGACGATCAGAACGTCGCCGCCCGCGGCCGCGAGCGCGCCGACTTCCGCCGTGTAGTCCCCCTTCCCGTCTTCGTGCGCGGCGGAAATCGTTATCTTGCCGCCGGCCTTCTCGAAGTTGGTCTTGATGCTGTCGGCCAGACCCTTGCCGTAGTCGTTGTTGGTGTAGGTCAGAGCCGCCGACTTGACGCCCCGTTCCTTCAAAACGGCGCTGATGACCTGCCCCTGCCGGGCGTCGGAGGGAGCGGTGCGGAAAAACAGGCCGTTGTCCTTGATGGTGGAAAGGGCCGGCGAAGTCGCCGAGGGGGAGATCATCACGACCCCGTTGGGCAGGGCCACGCTTTTCAGCATGGCGATGGTGACGCCCGAACAATCCCCGCCGACGATGGCGTTGACCTTATCGGACGTGACCAGACGCTCGGCCGCCGCCCTGGCGGCCGCGGAATCGGTGCAGGTGGTGTCGCCGCGCACCGAAACCACCTTGGCGCCGCCCAGGAGGGCGCCGCTGTCGCTGACTTCCTTGATCGCCAACTCGGCGCCCTTGGCCATACCCGGCGTCAGGGATTCAATGGGGCCCGTATAACCGAACAGGACGCCCAACTTGACGGTTTCCGCGCCGGCCGCCGCACTTGCGAGTAAAACCAAAGCCATCGCAACAAGTAGTTTTTTCATTGCTCGTCTCCTATACGGTCGGGTCATGGTTGTGAATATGGCGGCGCTCCTAACCTTCAACGTGAATGAAACCAAATTATACATGAATACAAATCCGGGAATCGACGAAATTCTTACGGAGAATCAATGAAATTCTTATAAGCAAGCGATTTCACGCGAAGAGCGCACCGGGTGGGGGATTGCTGTCTCTTTCGTATTAGGCGTATGGAATTTTCAAGGGGATCCGTTTCAGCGCTCGTTCTTCAGAACGCGGGAACGACAACCAGGACGGCAGGAGAGCGGGGCCGGCGCCTTCCTGCGCCTGCATCCTGTGGAGGGAAGATGCTCCCCGGTTTTCGAATGGCACGCCCGGTAGGACTCGAACCTACAACCTTCGGATCCGAAGTCCGACGCTCTATCCAATTGAGCTACGGGCGCGCGATATCCGTCGGTCTTGTTCGGAAGCCGGCTTCCGAACAAGAATGCGTAAACGCCGTGGGGTGAGTGAGGGGATTTGAACCCCCGACCTCCGGGGCCACAACCCGGCGCTCTAACCACTGAGCTACACCCACCATGCCTTCATTCCTCTCCCCCGCGGTGGCCTCGCATACGGGGAGAAGGGCGACGCGATTTCCCAAAAATGGTACGCCCGGCAGGATTCGAACCTGCGACCTACGGATTAGAAGTCCGTTGCTCTATCCGGCTGAGCTACGGGCGCCCGCCTCGGCGACTTTTCCGTGGCGACCCATTCGCAGGCGCCGATTTTCCGCCTGAAAGGCAAAAGAAAGTATCATAAATCGAGATCGTCAACAACGCTTGGTCGAGGGAGCACCACCCTGCGCGAGCGGCATCGGTTCAAAAAGAACGGCTCTTCGTCCGGCGGGTGCGGGGAGACGTCCGGGACGATTACGCGGACGGATAAACCAGAAAAGCGCGCGCATAGGGCCTCCCGGCCCCGCCCCGCGAGCGCCCCCTTCTCCCCATTTTTTTAGATTGAGCGGTTCAGTATAAGGAAACCACCGGAAATGTCCAGCACCCTCGGGAGACGCCCCGACAACACGCATCGGGAGCGACCACCGGCGAAGCGGGAACCTACTCCCCCTCGAAGGGTTTCCTGCGCACCCTGCCCTCGCCCACCAGGGCCGCCTTCATGAGGAGAACCAGCGTGTTGGTCCGGGGAATGAGGTGGATGAAGCGATCGAGTTTCTGATCGATCACGTCGATCTCGCCCTCGGAAAGCCCCAGCGCCGCCGCGCGCTCCCTGCCCAGTTCGACGGCGAAGGGAAACTCCTGCGCGGCCGCCGCCGCCGCTCCTTGCGCCTGGGTGACGGTGATCCGGTAGCCCGCCTTCGCCATCTCTTCTTTCAAGAACGGCCACACGCGCTCCAGGAAGGCGGGATGATGCCCGAGGGCGCGCCAGACGCTGCCCAGCCCTCCGGTCGCCTCGCTAATCTCTCGATAGAGGGCGGCCAGAGAATCATCGACGGCCGCCGGGTCGACCAGGCTCCCGGCGCGCATCGAGGCGGGCGGCCCGGTGGGCAGCGCATCGGTGTCCGCCTCAGAACCCGGGCGGACGCCGCCTATCTTCATGCCGTTGAGCGCGCCCTTGAGCGCCGCCGCGAGAATGAGGTTCTTGGGATTCGCGTCGTTGTATACGTCCAGGACGCCATCGACCGCGTCGATGTCCTCGGGTGAGTAGCCGCAGTCGTCTTCCAGTTCTTCGCCCACGTCGGGCACGTCGGGTGGCAGGGGCGGGGCCATCCGCATCCTGAGGTTGTCCGCGCAGCGCTCGAAATAGGCGATGGAGGCGTTGGGTCTGAGCGCGTCCCAGGCCGCGCAGAAGTAATCCTCATGCACCGCGAGGGTGCGGTAGATCAGGTTCACCTGCGTGCTGCGGAGCACCCGGCGCATGTCTTCATAAATCGCCGCGACTCTTCCCGCGGCGCGATCTTCGGTGATCTCATCAAGAGCGATGGGCTTCATAATTTCCTCTTCAAGGCCTCCAAGACGAAAAACAGGGCAGCGGCCCGGTGAGGCGCTGAAATAACCGCCCAGAGTATAGGGGTGGCGATGGGATGGAACAAGCCGGTCTCGCCCCGAAACCCGTTGTCTTCAAGAAAGCAGAAAAAACCCTTGACAGAAAAATTGAATGGCAATATATTTGATTTATTCAAATATTGATATTCGACATATTTGACGAACATTACAAAAACATCGCTTGGCGCAAGGAATCAGCCAAGAGGATTCGGGAACAAAAACATAGAGGAGTTGAGAACGGAATGAACACCACACCACAAACCTGCTGCGAAGGCGCAGCGCTGGAAACCCACGACCTCGGCGCGCGTCTTCACGTGGCGCTCGATAATCTCTTTCACCAGAAAAAACCCGCCGATAGAGAGGCGGTGTGCTGCCACGACATCACCCACAATCAATGGACGCTCCTCCACATGCTCGCGGACGCGGAAGCGGGGCCCCTCCCCATGGGGGTCATCGCCAGGCGAATGCGGCTCACTCCGAGCGGGGTGACGCGCTGCGCGGACCCCCTCGTCGAGCGCGGGCTGATCGAGCGCTGCATGAAGGAAGGAGACCGCCGCGTATGCTGTCTGGTACTGAGCGAGGCCGGCGCGGCGCTTCATGCCACCATCTCGCAAGACTGCGCGATCGAGGACGGCGCGCTTCTGGACGCTTTTCCCCCCGAGGAACAAGAAGAGATAGTTCGCGCGATAGAAAAACTCGCGCGCGCCGCCAAGGAGTTATCTTCATGATCACCGAAGTGAAAACGGCCCCTGCTTCCGACGGCCCCGCATCCCCGGCCGAGGACGCTTCTTGTTGCGAGCCTGCGCCAAAATTCAGGTGGACTTCCCCCTACCTGTGGAGCTCCATTTCCTTGAGTGTGCTGTTGGCGCTCATCCTGTGGGCGGGAGCGGAACGAGAGATTTCCGCCGAGATCCTCGCCGTCGAGATCAAACGGAATCTCCTCTTTATGCTGAACAGCTTCCGGGGCATCGCGCCCTTTTTCCTGTTGAGCGTGGGGGTCTCGGCGTGGGTCACCGTCGCCGGATACGCGGACAAGATAAAAACGGTGTTCGACAAGCGCCAGGGCATGGCCATCGTCGGCGCATCGGCCGTGGGCGCCGTGGTTCCGTTCTGCTCCTGCGGCGTCATCCCCCTGATAGCCGCCATGCTGGCAAGCGGCGTGCCCCTGGGGCCCGTGATGGCCTTCTGGATGAGTTCGCCCCTCATGAGCCCCGAAAAATTCGTGCTGACGGCGGGCGTTCTGGGCACGGACTACGCCGTCGCGCGGCTCGTCAGCGCGGTCGTCCTGGGCGCAGGCGCGGGCTACGCCACCTATCTCATCGGACGGGGCGGCAGGCTCGATGGCGAACTGAGGAGCATCGTCGCGCCTAGAAATCGAGAAAACCAGAATGACACCAGAATGCCGAGGCCGTCTCTGGGCGGCTTCGCCATCCAGGCGAGGAGCGTTGGACTTTACCTCGCCAAATGGCTGGCCGTGGCGTTTTTCCTGGAAGCGCTCATCGTCCACTACGTCGACCCCGCGTGGATAGGCGCGATACTCGGCTCGGACAACCCCTGGTCGATTCCCCTGGCGAGTGCGGTGGGAATACCGCTCTACACCTCGGGCGTCGCCGCGATTCCCATCACCAAGGGGCTCATCGCCGCAGGCATGGGCGGGGGCGCGGCGATGGCGTTTCTCATCGCGGGTCCCGTCACGTGCGTCCCCGCCATGGCCGGCGTGTGGGCGCTGGTGAAACGAAAAATTCTTGCCATCTACCTGGCGGGCGGCATACTGGGTTCGCTGGTTGCGGGATACGCTTTCCAGTTTCTCGTCCGGTTATAAGATTCAAGGCCCCCGGCCTCGGGGGTCTGCGCATCTCCTCCCGGGAAATCCCCCTGCGCCTCTCGACAAGATGCGCGCGCAGTCGTAACCTCCGGGAAAATTTATGAAACAACCTCACCCTGGAGACATGCGAAAATGCCGATATCCCTTCACGCCGCTGAATACTCCGAACCCAGCCGCATGAGCGTGGGCTACGTCATCACCACGCCCGAGGTGCGCTCGCCCCTGATGCCGGGCGTACGCGGGGATTTCGGCGAGAATCTGGGCGTCCTCAAGGATCTGGGCTACGACACGCTCGAAGTCGCCATGCGCGACCCGGAGGACCCAGACGCCCAGGGGGTGGGGGCGGAAATCGCCCGCTCGGGCCTTTCGGTGACGATGATAGGCTCGGCCCCCAGCGAACTTCAGGACGGGGTGATGATGTGCCACCCCGATGCCCAAGTTCGAGAAGCAGGCGCGGCCCGGCTGCGCTCTCTGATCGATGCGGGCGAGAAACTCGGCGCCTTGGGCGTGAACATCGGCCGCTTCCGCGGCACGTGCATCCCGGGCGAGATGTGGGAGACCTCGAACGGATGGATGCGCGACGCGATGACCGCAGGAGCCGACTACGCCGCCGCGCGGGGCATGAAGATATACATCGAGCCCTACAACCGCTACGAGACGAACTTCATCAACACCGTGCGCCAGGGGATGGAATACGTGAAGGAGGAGAACCACGCAGGCCTCGCGCTGATGATAGACAGCTGCTGGATGAATTCCGAGGACGCCTCCATACCCGGAGCCGTCTTCGCCGCGCGCGAGTGGATAGAATACGTGCACGTGGCCGATTCCACGCGCGGCTATCCGGGTTCGGCCCACATCCACTTCGGCGACTTCATCCGCGCGCTCCGCGAGATCGGTTACGAGGGCGTGCTATCGGTGCAGATCGACCAGAAACCCGCCTTCCGGGTCGCGGCGGAGCGGAGCATCACGCTGCTCAGGTGTTTTTTGTAGAGGTGGAAATGAAGGGCACACAACATGACTGATATTGTGGACAAACAGCGGCGAAGCAAGATGATGTCCAAGATTCGAGGGCGCAATACTGTGCCCGAGCTCGTCGTTCGTCGTATTGCACACAAGTTGGGTCTCCGTTTCCGTCTTCACCGGAAAGACCTTCCCGGTTGCCCCGACTTAGTTTTTCCAAAATATCGTCTAGTCGTGTTCGTACATGGATGCTTTTGGCATCGGCATGAAGGATGCCAGTACGCATATAAACCCAAGTCTCGAATAGAATTTTGGACGGAAAAGTTCGCAAGCAATGTCGCGCGTGACCGGCGCAATGAAGAAGCGTTACGAAACCTCGGCTGGCGAGTTCTGGTAATCTGGGAATGCGAAACGAAAAATGAGGGGTCTGTCAAACAAAATCTTGCTAAGTATATTAATCGTGACGATCCTGATTTGTATTCCGAAACTTCTCAACAACCATTGAATGAGAAATAGATGCTGACTTTTGTTGACTTGTTCTGTGGAGGGGGATTTGGTGCCTGGGGAGCGATTAGGGGTGGGGGCAAGCCGCTCTTGGGGATCGATTCTTGGAAGACCGCTGTCAAGACATACAAACACAATTACCCTCAAGCGGATGTGATTTGTGCCAGAATCGAAGATT
This sequence comes from bacterium, assembly GCA_963692865.2. Classification (GTDB taxonomy): domain Bacteria; phylum UBA8248; class UBA8248; order UBA8248; family UBA8248; genus Bin107. The sequence continues at coordinate 93,099 of OY843592.1, forward strand.
TAGATCCCTGTACATTATCAAATCGCTACCAACCTGACGTCTTGCTAACATCGCCAGAATGTACCGCACACTCCATCGCGAGGGGTGCGAATCCTGGATGTGAGAGAAGCCGGGAGGTCGCACTTGGAATTATTCCTTGGTTAACAGCTATGCAACCTAGATGGCTGATTATTGAAAATGTTAATCGAATGAAACGCTGGAACAGACATGATGAACTGATAACGACAATAGAGTCTGCTGGATATAAGGTCAGTGATCTATACTTGAATTCTGCCGATTTCGGCACCCCTCAAGCAAGAAAGCGGCTATTCCTAGTATGTGACCGGGACGGGACGTTGCTCAGCCGGGAACTACTGCTTGATCAGCAGAGCAAAAAACAAATGACTGCCAAAGATATTCTTGCTCCTGAAAACAAGTTTCAGTCCTCCCCGCTGCTCAAGAAAAACAGAGCCGAGGCGACAATTGAGAGAGCGGAAAGAGCAATTGAGGAACTCGGCAAGGAAGTACCGTTTCTTATTGTGTACTATGGTTCAGACTACGCGGGTGGCTGGCAGGCGCTTGATGCGCCTCTCCGCACTGTCACAACAATAGATAGATTTGGACTTGTTACATGGCAACATGGAGAACCGTTTTTGAGAATGTTACAGCCAGAGGAGCTCACGAGAGCCATGGGGGCAGATGGGCTAAAACTAGAAGTTGGAAATCGGCGAGAAAAAATCAGACTCTGCGGTAATGGAGTATGCGCCCCTGTACTGGAAACAATCTTCCGGACACTCGACACGGCAGCCTGAGATGGACAGGGCAAAAAAGTCCTGAAATCGACCGATTTGATCATCGATCAAATTTACGAGGACGGTCGAAAAGGTAACGTATCAGATGACCCACTTCAATGTCCTGAAATCGGCCGACTTGATCATCGATCAAATCTACGAGGGCGGTCGAAAAGGTAACGCATCAGATGACCCACTTCCTCATCTTTTGGGTGTTTCCAATAGCGCGGGATTTAGACATCTCGGCAAGCGGCCCAGAGTTAACACCCTAAAATTATTGGTTCTGTATACCAATTTACGTGACCCAAACTGGCCGGATTCGATGGATCCTGAAACGGGTATATTTACGTATTATGGGGATCGTCGAACGCCAGGGCCACTACATGAAACTCCCAGAAGCGGCAATCAAATTCTGGCAAATCTATTCGAGGCCCGACATGGAGATATATCGAAATTTCCCCCGATATTGATATTCGGAAATGCCGGGAGATTTCGTGATGTAAGATTTTATGGCTTGGCTGTACCCGGGGCAGAAGGCATGACTCAGGATGAAGATCTCGTGGCCGTATGGCGAAGTAGCGGTGATCAAGGGATTCGATACCAGAACTACAGGGCGAGATTTACGATACTAAATGTTCCTGTAATCAGCAGAGCTTGGATTTCTGATATTCAAGACGGCTGCGCTCTACCATCACGACTTGCACCAAAACCCTGGCTTGATTGGGTGAAATTAAGAAAATACGCCCCCATCGAGGCAGAGCAAATTATCAAGACTCGGTCCAAAAATGAACAGTTACCACATAACTTGGAAGACATCCGTATTCTGTCATTGGTATATGAACGCTATAAAAATGCTCCCATTGACTTTGAAAGGTGCGCTGTTGAGATTGCGAAACTATCCATGCCGTCTATTGCTCGGGTCGATCTAACTAGGCCTTGGCGCGATGGCGGGCGCGATGCTTTAGGGACTTATCAAATCGGTCAAGAGCGCTCAGCTATCAAAGTAGAATTCTCGTTGGAAGCCAAGTGTTATAGCACTTCCCATGGTGTCGGGGTGAAACTTCTTTCTCGATTAATATCAAGGCTTCGCCACAGGCAATTTGGGATACTCGTCACAACTTCGTATCTGAGCGGACAAGCCTATCAAGAAATTACCAATGACCAACATCCTATAATAATTATATCCGGGAAAGACATCGTTTCTATTCTGAAGACAAAGATTGGTGACTTGCATCGTATTCGGGAGTGGCTAGGTTCGCTTTCAGAATCTTGAAAGCACTTTATTTATGGTTTCAGGGAAACGAAATGATTCCCGGGCGGGCACCATAGCTATGAATCCAATATATCAGGTCATTGAGAAGCTGCTCACGCAAGCGAAAAAGAAATTTTGCCTTCTTAACATTCGCGCTCGGTAATGACACCTGAAAACGCGCGTTTACGTGCAAAAAACAATTCTCATTGTTACATACGAAGTGTGGACTGCGCCAAAGAGCAGCAGGAGGTCTATTTTTTCGCACTTGGTCTGCGGGCAGGAGCAGACCGAGATAGAAAGGTGAGGGTCCTGGCTGTTTTTGAGCATAGTCGCAGGCCGCTTGAGTCTGTACCAATACCCATAGATCACCGTTATGGTCTTTCTGGTTATTTTTACGCCAGAACTGTTTTTCAGCTGCCATGGCTTCCTTAATGTTAAATGTAGATTCGAACATATCGCCAGAAAACTCTTTTGGAAGAGAGAGCACGTCACCACGCTCAGACCCATCCTTATCAGAAGTCGAAAGTGCAACATGAATCAGTTTGTTGAGCTTTGCGGCTTTATCCTGAGACAGGTTTTGCCCGACATCGGTTTCATCAAATGCCGCCTCCCATTGTTCGTTGTCGACTTCCCGTGATCGCATTGACGCGATACGGTCAGCTAGAATAGGCAGAAGTGCCTCATTCACCGCTCGAAATCGATCCTCTTCGACATGTTCCTTTCCAACTGCGGCAACAGCGAAATTTGCAAGCAACTTGCCAAGGGTTTTAGTGTGGTCCTGAACCTGTGTCTCAGACTTCGCCAGTTCAAGAATGGATGAAACTGTATCAGCTCCAGCATCAGTCACTCGCTCTTCCCAATTGAAAAGCGCCTGGATTTGCGGTTGAGTGGCAACCAATTCTCTAACAGCTTTAATGAGTTCTTCAATACTCTTCACATTTCCAGCACCATCCAGATGGTCGTTCTTGTCAAGCGCTTGAACAACAAACGGCTTTGCCACATCATCCTTCAGACGATTTGTTAGGAAATCACAGAGTTTATCAGCTTGCTCCGGATACTTAGTCCAAAGAATAATAAAATAAGGTCCAGATGGTTTAAGAGTATCCTCTATCAATCCGCCAATCGTACTGAAGTCCCTAGCGTGGTCAGTTGCAGAGCCATCATTGAGATGGAGGTCAGCAAAGATGACTCTGACATGCGGGCATTCGCAAACACTCTCTGTTTCCCCAGTGAAATGAATGGGGAGACACGCAACGCCATAGGTGTTGAGGCCCCTCGTCAAACCATCAAGATGTTTGGGTTCGTCGTCAATCGCTACAATACGAGGAGCTGGCAACATCACTTCACTTCCTTCTTGAAGATTAAAGTAACAACCGCACCGTCGAATTCGTCAGGAATCTCAACCTCTCCCGGTTCCGGGAACGCAAGTTGTCCTCCGTTCAATTCCATCGCCAGGATTGCATAATACAGACCCAGTCCCATGCCTTCCGGCTTTCGCGTGAAGAATGGTCGCACAAGATGCTCAGGATCATCTCCTTGAAAACCGACACCATTGTCGGCGACGATAATCGCCGGTCCAGCATCGAAATCGTGTGAAACATCGATATAAAGCTTTCGCTCAGGCGGTTCGTTCTTAGCCGACATGTTTGGCCATCTCACGCGAAGCCAGTAGAGTGCGTTGTCTATTAGATTGTTCAGTGCTCCCAAAACCAAGCTGAATGCAAATCGGGATTCGAACCCATCGGCACTATCTTGCAGCAAAGGGCAGACGAGTTTAATTCTATGATATCGAAAGCGCAGCATGTTGAATTGGCGCGCAGCATTCACTAGCTTCTTTGCGCTGTGGTGTTGCTTGCTGTCTCGTCGAAGTAATGTTGCGAAACCATCGAGAAGATGCATGAGATCACGGGCCTGACGAGCAGCACTCTCCATGTCCGTTCCTTCTGCAATAACTCGATGGAGTGCCCTCACGCCACGTTCTATTTCATGAAATACAACAGCCAGATTCAAACCGGACATGCCAGCAGAAAGCAGCGTTTCCTGCATGCTTTTGTAATTGTTCTCAATTTGGACAAGGTAATTCTCGAATTTCTCCCGAACTCCCTGTCGTTCGAGTTCGCGCCTCATTTCTTGTATTGGTTTCTCTATTTTGGCGGTGATAGGATCATCGGGCCTATCTGTCAATTTTCTGATGCGCTCTTTGTCAAATTGACGTTCTTCTTCAAGAGCAGCAAGTGTACCCAGAACAATGCGACGGAGTTCTTGACACGCTTCGTTTTCCACAAAGCCCTCGCGGTTGGTCTTTTCGATTAGTCCGGTGGACTCCTTGAGAGAGAGATGGATCGCCCCCAGAATTATGTTGTTGCTGATTCGGCGCGTCGGTATGTTCACGCGGCGAAGATCAAGACCGAGCCAGTCATCGCCACGCTCGCCATAGTTGTACACTCGAATGCCATCTCTATATACTCGCACACCACCCGCCTCGTCGAGATAGTCTTCCAGCAATCGAATGTTGGGTAATCGTCGGCGAACTTCCCGATCCCGGTCATAAACATTGAACTCTCCCTTCACAGAACCAATGCCTTCGAAATCCGCCTCGTTGGCCACGACTTTCTTTTCCATCCGATCATCGCCCGACTTAGACGGAAGCTTCAATTGATCACCGGATTTTTGAACAATTCGGCTGTCGAGCTTGAAACCTGGTACTTGGCGGAATTCGTAGGTCCAGTCAAACTTGCCTTTATTAAGAAAGAACGAGAACTTCCAGATGGCTCGATCAAGAATTTCAGAAACGTCCGGCAGGTCAGTCGTCCATTCTTCTCGGCTAGGAACGTGCAGAATGGCCTCAAATCCACTCGGTTCTTCAAATGGTGAGCATATGGATGTAATCTGATTATGAAGACGCCGAACCTCTCCGCGAGACCAGTCGGTTGTGCGTAATTCCCGAATTTGAATTTGGGTTCCAGTTTTCTCTCCCAGAAATACTTCTGGGCGGCGAACTATTATTGTTACAGGAGCTTCGTCGAGATATGGTCGCGTGATCAACTCATTCCAGTCTATTTCGACAATGTATTCGTCTGTGTTTCGAGCCCGCGTCACTAAAGTAATGTTGTTACCAAGTTTATGGACGGCAAACCGCCCCAATCCCTTTTCGCCAAGTGGAAGTCGACCATGTTTCGGCGTTCTTTTATCTGCTCGCCGTTGCTCCTGGCGATGGTTGTCACCAAGTACAAGCCAGACTGACTGAAGGGTATCAAGCGTCATCCCTTCCCCATCGTCAGTGACGGTGATCGTAGGGTCTTGCGAAGATTCAAGATCGAGGCAAATCGAAACTTTGTTGGCATCTGCGTCATAAGCATTCTTTACAAGTTCGAAGACAGCTAAGCGCGCGCTTCCAATCAGTTCGTCTCCGAGCAGTTGCAACAGTCTGCCTCTTGGCCGAAATGGCTGACTAATCTCATTCGATTTATTGTCGTTCAAACGCGCGTCCCCCCGCTTGCTATGTGTCATTATGATATGTGACTTCCACTCTACCGGCAACGGAGGCACTTTGCTCCAGACGCGATGACCGCAGGAGCCGACTACGCCGCCGCGCGGGGCATGAAGATATACATCGAGCCCTACAACCGCTACGAGACGAACTTCATCAACACCGTGCGCCAGGGGATGGAATACGTGAAGGAGGAGAACCACGCAGGCCTCGCGCTGATGATAGACAGCTGCTGGATGAATTCCGAGGACGCCTCCATACCCGGAGCCGTCTTCGCCGCGCGCGAGTGGATAGAATACGTGCACGTGGCCGATTCCACGCGCGGCTATCCGGGTTCGGCCCACATCCACTTCGGCGACTTCATCCGCGCGCTCAGGGAAATCGGCTACGAAGGCGTGCTCTCGGTGCAGATCGACCAGAAACCCGCCTTCCGGGTCGCGGCGGAGCGGAGCATCAGGCTGCTAAGGTGTTATTTGTGAAGCGAGGTTTTCGGACAGGAATCAGGTAACGGAGGAGACGGCGTGTACCCCCCGAGGCAGATACCGGGGTGAACCCGCACCACCCTTCTCTTCTAAATCGCACGCGGCAATGCGGATTGGGGCGGTGGATCTTCCCTCGTGGGCAGAAGGCGGATATTATCGCCTGATTCTTTCTCGGCGCGGGCGAGTTCAAAATGCGCCTGCAGGTTGAGCCAGAACTCGGGTTCGACGCCGAACCAGTGGCCCAGACGCAGGGCCGTATCGCCGGTGATCGATCTCTTGCCGTTGATGATCTGACTCACCCTGTTGGGCGGTACGTCGATCCGGCGCGCGAATTCTGTGGGCGTAATGCCGAATTCGGCCAATTCGTCCTTCAATATCTCGCCGGGATGAACGGTTCGCTTCAACACCTGCATCTCTCCTCTCATGAATGATAGTCCACAATCTCGACCCTGCTCGGTCCTGACTCTCCGTCCGGCCATTCGAAACAGATCCGCCATTGCCGGTTGATGCGGATGGAATACTGTCCTTTCCGGTCTCCACTCAAGGCTTCCAGCCTATTGCTCGGCAAGGTCCTCAAGGTTTCGAGAGAAGGGGCCGCGTTCAAGATCGAGAGCCGCTTGGTGGCTTGCTGCTCGAAGCCTTGGAAGTCTTTTACGAATCGGCCACTGGCGAATCGCTCTGATTTCCTGTCCCGGTAACCAAGGATCATGGAAACTCATTATAGATAATTGACGATGGACGTCAAGGGTAAATAGACTATGCGTCTGAGGCGCATCCACCCCCCTACTTCTCGCACTCGCCTTTCGCTAGTTTGGTGGCGATGTGGGCCGGAAAAGCGGGGAAAATCTCGATGACTCGCTTCTCCTTCTCGTCGCGCACGACGACGGTGTGGGAATGCCTACGCGACAGGAAAAACCCGGTGAGGCGGAATCGCCCGAAGGGCTGCCAGGTGAGGATGAAGGGGTAGGCCACGGATTTCTCCTTGTTGAATGGCCGCGAGATGAGGAGTTCCCCCTCGCCCCCGATGGGGTAGGCCAGCTTCTTGAACTCGCCCTTTTTGCGCTCCACCAGCCAGACGGCCAGGTCGCGCCCCTTGGCCGGCAGCGTGATGCGAACTTTCTGCTCCACCTTGTAGCCGTTCAGGATGGTGTAGCTCACCCGGCAGTTGAACACGCTTTCCACGTTCGTCTCCGCTGCGGCGGAAACACAAGAGGCGAGCACTGCAATGACACAGGCGATGCGCTTCATCCTGAAACCTCGGAAATGGAGAGGGCACATCCTGCGACAGCGAACAGGTCGTATTATGAACGATTCAAGGGGATGATTTCCAGAGGGGGCGTTCACTCCCCGCTACTCAATGTCGCATAATAGCCATCGGCACACACCATGGAATAACTCCAAAAGAGGCTACGGCCTTTTGATTACCAAGTGAACCGAAAAGGAGTTGAAATTGAATCTCTACCACTACTGCTCACAGGAAGCGTTTCTCTCGATCATCCGCACACGCACATTTTGGTGTTCAGCGCTTTCGTTGTCGAACGACACGATGGAGGGAAGGTGGATACGCAAAATATTCTCCGATATTTGTGATAAAGATAAAAATGGCCTAGAGGAACACAATAAAAACCGGGTACTAAAAATGCTTGGTAGTTGGGAGGTCTATTGTGAAGGTCTTGGGTTCTGCCTTTCAAAACATCCTGATTCACTGAGCCAGTGGAGAGGCTATGCGCAAGATGCCGAGGGCTTTTGCATAGGTTTTTCCAAAGAAAAGCTAAAGGAACTAAAAGAGAAAACACGTGACGATAATGAGGATAACGAACCTAGCTTTACTTTATTTGAAGTGAACTATGATATTACACGCCAACAAAAAAACCTCAAGCCAGCCTATCAAAAAATCAAGGAAATCATTGAAAGTGGAGAAGAACCTATCGGGCCAGATCATTTATCGGGAACAATAGGATTGGAAGTTACAAAGATCCTTTCAGAAGTTTTTCGACAGAAGAATCCGGCTTTCCAAGAAGAGAAAGAATGGAGAATTCTGTCAATTTTTCACAAGCTCGATCCTAGCGATGTCAAGTTCCGAACCGTCGGTAATCGCATCGTACCTTATCGGCCATTCAGATTTGACCGTGAAACAATTAGCGAGGTTGTCCTGGGACCAAAGAACCAAACTCCAAAAGATATTGTTAAAAGCGTTCTAAACAAATTCGGATACCCTTTAAGGAATGGTCCTGATCAAGGGGTGGAGGTAAAGAAATCCGAAGCGTCTTACCGATGAGAGACTTTCGCGCCCGATGAGTTCTCTATCTTTCCTCAACTAATGGTACCCCCCTCTTTTAACAAAATCGCCCCGGGATTTTGACTCCGGGGCGGTTCGTCCTGTGAGATGCTTCAAGCGTTTTTGTTCGGGTCCTGGGCGTCGGGTTCGGGGTATTCATCCGGCCAGTGGTCGACCATCGTCTTGTAGTAGGTCTTGACCTTCCCGCCGTCGAGGTGAAGGGATTTCTTGATCTTGTCGACCTCGCGCTGTTCCTCGAGCGGGATGCCGAGCGAATCCATGTAGCGGTTGAAGAGGTTGAACAGCCCGCTCACCATCGTGAGTTCGACGATCTCGGCTTCGGAGAAATGCTTGCGCACCTCCTCGAACACATCGTCTCTCGAACGCGCGGTGTTGAGCGTAACGTGCTCCGCCCACAGGATGGCCGCCTTCTCGCGCGGGGTGAACAGATCCGATTCCATGTAGGCGTCGGTGCCGATGACCTCCACCTGTTCTTCGCTGATGCCGGCCGCTTGACCAAGCGACGTGTTGTGCGCGTATCAGTAGGCGCACCCGTTGAGATGGCTCGTCTTGATGACCACCATCTCCTTGACCTTGGACGTGAGCACGCTGCCCCCGCCCTCGCGCTGGAGCGTCGCCACGAAGGGCAGCATGGCCTTGGCGACGTGGGGGGTTTTGGCCAGCACCCGCATCGAATGCGGCACGCGGCCCAGCATGGCGGTGGTGGCCTCATAGAAGCGGCCCACGTCGGCGTCCGCCTCCTCGGGCTGAATCATTTCTATTCTGGACATATCGGAACTCTCCTGTTTCGCACCTCCCATGAAAGCATGGGCGCCTTGTTCATCATCGGCCGCCTTCATCGTTCGGTGAAAAGCAGCCGCATTCGCTTTCAATCCCTCTATTATGACTCATCCGCCGCCTCGCGGGCCAGCCACGCGCGGAACTCCGCAAGGGCCAGCCCCCGGTGGCTGACGCGGTTCTTGACTTCGAGCGCAAGCTCCGAGACGGCGCAGCCCTGCTCGGGCAGATACATGAGCGGGTCGTAGCCGAAACCACCCTCTCCTCCGGGGGTGCGAAGTATCCGCCCGCCCAGCGCGCCCTCGAAAAAACCGAACCATCCATCCGGCTTAACGTATGCCAGCACGCATACATAGCGCGCGCCTCGCTCTGCCTCGGGCACGTCGCGCATCCTTTCGAGCAAGAGCGCGTTTCGCCCCGAATCGTCCAGCCCCTCGCCGCCGAAGCGCGCGGAGCGAACGCCCAACTCGCCCGGCAGCGCGTCCACCTCCACGCCGGAATCATCGGCGAGCGCGGGAAGGCCGCTCGCCTCGCACGCGGCCCGCGCCTTGATGAGCGCGTTTTCCGCGTAGGTGGAGCCGGTTTCTTCGACCTCGAACCGGAACCCCGCCTCATCGGGGAGAAGCAGCTCTACCTTCATCCCCTCGAGGGCGGCGCGCACCTCGCGCGCCTTTCCGGGATTTCCGCTTGCGAGGACGATTCTCATTTCACGCCGACGTGTTTCGCCTGAATCTCCAGAAGCTCCCGTATGCCCTTTTCCGCCAGGGCAATCATTCGGTTCAGATCGCTCTTGCGGAACGGGGTCTGCTCCGCCGTTCCCTGAAGCTCCACGAAGCGGCCCCCGGCGGTCATCACGACGTTCATATCCACCTCGGCGGTTGAGTCCTCCGAATAATCCAGATCCAGCATGGGCGCGCCCCCGACCACGCCGACGCTCACGGCGGCCACCGCCTCGCGGACCGGCGATTCGGCGATGCGCCCCTCCGCCAGCAGGGCGTTCACCGCGCGCGCGAGCGCCACGTAGCCTCCCGTGATGGCGGCGCACCGCGTGCCGCCGTCGGCCTGAATGACGTCGCAGTCGATATAGATCGTAAGCCCGTCGATTTTCGAGAGGTCGACGACCGATCGCATCGAACGGCCGATAAGCCTTTGAATTTCCTGGCTGCGGCCCGCGCGCGCGCGTTTTCTGTCCACGCGCCAGGGGGAGCTGCCCGGAAGCATGGCATATTCCGCCGTCACCCATCCCTCGCCCGAATCGCGCTTGTGGGGCGGCACGCGCCTCTCCACCGAGGCGGCGCACAATACCCGGGTGTCGCCCACGGAGATGAGGCAACTTCCGGCGCAGGTTTTCACGTAGTCGGGCTCGACACGGATTTTCCGGTTCTCATCGGGAAGCCTCCCGTCCGCGCGCACCTTATCGCCCATCATTTTTCTCGCCATGCTTTCTCCATATCGAAAACGAACCACTTTTCAGACGCAGAGGATACTACGGGGATTCGATGCGCGAATCCAGAGGAAAAGGATGAATCCCGCCAGCGGTCTTACGCGGCGGGCGCCGTGTATTTCGTCTCGCGCAAACCAACGGCGCGCCTTAAACTCCGGACGAAGTTCTGGGCCGCGAGATAGATGCACGGCACCAGGAAGAGCGTGAACAAGGTGGAAAGCGAGAGTCCGCTCAGCACGACCAGCCCCAAGGGCTTGAGCATCTCCGAGCCCTTTCCCCAGCCGCTCGCCAGAGGCGTCAGCGCGATGATGGTGGTGAGCGTGGTCATGAGAATCGGGCGCAGTCTCGTCGATGCCCCCTCGATGATGGCTTCCCTTATCTCCATCCCGCGCTCTCTCAAGCGTTCGACGTAGTCGATCATCACGATGGAGTTGTTCACCACGATGCCCACCAAGAGGATGACGCCGATGAGCACCGTCGAGCCGAAAGGCGTACCGGTGAGGTAGAGACCCAGGAGCGCGCCGGTGAGCGCGGGCGGCACGGCGAAGATGATGACCAAGGGGTTTACGAGCGAGTCGTACTGAACGGCAAGCACCGTGTAGACCAGGAAAATGGCGAGAAGCGCCAGGATAAAGAGTTCGCGGTTCGATTTCTTCAGGTTCTCCTCATCCTCGCCCGGCAGGATGAAGTAGCCCCTCGGCACGTTGACTTCTTTCAGGCGCGTGCGCACGTCCGCGCCCACGTCACCCAGCGAGCGGCCCTGTATGTCGCCCGTTATCTGGATGAGGCGGTTCTGGTCCGTGCGTGGGATGACCGAACTACCCTGCCCGTAGCGGATATGCGCCACGTGGTGCAAGCGCGTGGAGCGTCCGTTCCGGTTCTGGGGAAACAGGGGCAGTTGCGCCAGATCCTGCTCGCTCTTGATCTCGGTGTCCGAGAACTTGACCCGCACCGGCACGCGCGTATCCACCCGGTTGATGAACGTGGCGATGGAGCCATCCACCGCCGTGGCCACGGTGTCGCCCACATCCTCGACGGAGAGGCCGAGTTCCGCCGCGCGCTCCCTGTTCACCTGGATGCGGAACTCGGGCCGGGGCCTGTCCTCGGTCATCTGCACGTTGTGCAGCCCCTCCACCCCCTGGAGCTTCTCGACGACTTCTTCCGCGATGCGGTTGAGCGTGGTCAGATCCTCTCCCCGAACGCCCAGGGAGAAGCTCTTGTTGTGCCGGGTGTTGGAAGTGCGAAGGCCGCGCACCCGGCTCTTGAAGGCGTAAATCCGAGCATCGGGATACGTCATCCGCGCGAGCCGGGGCCTTAACTTTCCGAGGTATTCGAACACGCTCACGCCGTCTTTGAGCGTCACGTCGATTCTCCCCCGGGAGGCGGAGGGCGAGAAGTTGCGCCCGAAAAGACGCCCCCCCGCCGTGGCGAACACCTTGTCGACGGCAGGGTCGCGCACGAGCATGTCGTGAATCTCTCGCGTCACCTGCTTGGTGTATTCCAGGGTGCCGCCCGGAGAGAAGCGGATGTCGACCGAGATGCGCCCGTCGTCCACCTGGGGCAGGAGTTCGTTGCCCAACCTGCCGATGAGCGTGTAGCTACTCGCGCAGACGGCGAGGGCGAGGATGATGACGACCCAGCGGAGAGTGAGAACCGGCCTCAAGAGAAAGCGGTAGAACCGGTTGACCAGATTGACGAGCCAGATGAAAAGGCGGAAGAGCGGAAAGCGGCTGAAGCCGCTGCTCATCGGGATCTGCAGGAGACGGGCGGATAGCATGGCCACGACCGTAAGGCCGACCATGAGGCTGCATATGAACGCCAGGGTGATGGTGAGTATCAACTCGCGGAACAGTAGCGCCACGTAGCCCGATACCAGCAGAAACGGCATGACGGCGGCCACGTTCGTGAGCGTGGAGGCCACCATTGCGCTCTCCACCTCGGCGGAACCGCGCTCCGCCGCCTCCACGGGGTCGCCTCCTTCCGCCTGATGGCGCGAAATGTTCTCGAGCATGACGATGGCGTTGTCCACGAGCATGCCCACGCCGAGCGCCACCCCGCCCAGGCTGAATATATTGAAGGTAAAGCCGAGCACCCACATGAGGAAAAACGTGAAGACGGAAGCGACCGGGATCGCCAGGCCGATGATGAGCGTGCGCCTGAGACTCCCCAGGAAGCAGAGCACCACCAGGATCGCCAAGGCGCCGCCCACCAGGGCGGAGGAGAGGACGTTCCTGATCGAGGCGCGTATGAAGAAACTCTGATCCGAAATCGGGACGAGGGTGACGTCGGGCGGCACGATTCCGTAGCGCGTCAGGAAGGCGAGTCTGTCGCGCAGCCCGTCCACGACGGAGACCGTGTTCGCGTCCGGCTGCTTCAAAGCCACCACCTTGACGCTCTCATCGCCGTTCAGCCACACGAAGATGCGCCTCTCCTTGCCGGCGTCCTGAACCTTGGCGAAATCGCGCAGATAGACCCGGCGGCCGTCCTTCGTGGGGAAGATCAGGCGCGAAAGCTCGCCCGCGCTCTTGAGCTTGCCCGCCGTACGGCTCGAATACTCCCGGTGGGGGGTCTTCACCCGTCCGGCGGCCAGGTCCATGTTCTCGGCGCGCATCCTTCTCAGGACGGCGGGCAGGTCGAGCCCCAGACCCTGCATCCTCGGCAGATCGACGAGCACCTGCACCTCCTCGTCCTGGCCGCCGAACGCCTCCACCGAGGCGATTCCGGGGACGGTCATAAGCTGGGGGATGAGCACCTTCCGCGCCCAGGTCTGAAGCTGCGGTCCTTTCAGGGTCTTGGAAGAAAGCGCGTATTCGATGATGGGCACCTGCGCCGGGTCGGACTTGAAGATTCGCGTGTTCTGGAGTTGATCCTGTATCTCTTGCGGCAGGTTTCTTCTGGCGACGTTGAATTTGGTGATGGCGTCCTGGAGCGCGAGATCGATGTCGCGGTCGAAGTCGAAGAACATCCACAGGCGCGCGGCGCCCTCGCGGCTGATCGAGAAGATGCGCACCACCCCCTGCGTGGTCGCGAGTTCGCGCTCCACCACCTTGGTGACCTGCTCCTCGACCACCTTGGGATCGGCCCCCTCGAAATCGATGCCGATGAATATCCGCGGATAAACGATCCTGGGCAGAAAATCGACCGGCAGCCGCGTGAGCGCGAAAAAGCCGAGCACCAGCGCGCAGACCACGCCCATGATGGTTCCCACGGGCCTCCGGATGCAACTCCGGCTCAGCATGGAGCCTCTCCTTTACGGCCCAACGACCCGGATGGGCCGCCTGTCCCTTAATTGGCTGATGGCGCTAACGACCACCCGCTCGCCCACGCGAAGGCCTTCCAGAATCTCGATTCGCCCGTCGATCATCTCGCCGAGGCGGACTTCGCGGCGCAGCGCAATGAACCGCGGCCCGCGCCTCCCCGGGGGGCCGCGTCTCGCTCCGCGCCCGCTCGCCTCGGCCATCCCTCTGCCCGCCTCGCCTCTCATACCGGGACCGCCTCGCCCGGAACCGCCGATCCCCGCTCCCTTTTGCAACCTTTTCACCACGAAGACCGCGCCCGTCTTCGTGCGCAAGTCCCCGTCCCAGATCACGGCGTGAACCGGCAGGTTGATCGCCTGCCTTCCCAGCAGGGGGTCGAACTTCACGCGGGCGAGAAGGCCCGGTCTCAAGGAAGAATCGGAGTTTTGAACGTCCACCTCCACGATGAGCTGGCGCGAACTCGGGTCCACGCTCGGGAAAATTCGCGTCAATTTCCCCGAGAACGAGCGCCCCCGGTACGCGTCGAGTTCGACCCGTGCGCCCTGGCCTTTCCTGATGAGCGGCAGATCCAGCTCGCTCACTCGCACCCGGGCGCGCAGCGTATCCGTCTGGGCGATGGTGAACAGATGCGCCCGGTTCACCGCCAGGTCTCCGGGCTCGATTCTTCTCTCGGTGACGACGCCCGATATCGGCGAGCGAATGGTGAAGTATTCGAGTTCCACCTTGAGCCGCCTTACCCGCTGCATACGCTGTCCGACCTGCGCGCGCGCCATGTCGACTTCTTCCACGCGCGCGCCGATTTTCACCAGCTTGAGCTTTTCCCTTGCAACCTGAACGCGGGCGGCGTCCTCCGCGAGGCGCGCCCGGCGTTCGGCAACGTCCGCTCGGGCGCGGTTCGCCTCCGTCGTCACCCTGCGCCACTCCCGTTCGCTGATGACGCCCTTTTTGTGCAAGGCGCCCAGAGAACGCGCGTTGGCCTCCGCCTCCTCGCGTCTGGCGATGGCGGAGGTGATTTCCGCTTCACTTCGCTTGCGCGTCGCCTCCGCCTGGGTGACGGCGGCCGCGGCGGCGGCGATTTCTTCGGGGCGGCTCCCGGCTTTCAGTTTTCCGAGGTTCGCCCGCGCGGCGGCGAGTTCGCTCTGCGCCAGCCTCAAGTCTATCCGCTTGATGGTGGAATCAAGACGCGCGAGGATTTGTCCCTTCCTTACCTGAGCGCCCTCGCGCGCTAAAACCTCTCGAACCTGACCCTCTGCGCGGGACATGAGCTTCACCTCGCTTCTGGCCAGAAGGGTTCCCGTGGCCGCCACGCGCCTGCCCAGACGGCCCACCGCGACTTTTTGCACCTGCACCGTGACAATGCGGTTTCTCCGCCCCCTGGGGCGGCCCGCGTAGGCGCAGGTGAACTCACCCGCAACGAAAAACACCATGATGAGCACAGCGGCCATTCTCGCAGACATCTTCCCGCAACTCCCGAAAGAGAAACCCGGCGGCGAACCACTCGCGCGACGGATGCTAATACGCGACGCAAGCGATCTTATCACAAACAACGGGTCTTCTCTTTTGGACGCCAGACGGTTCCTGGAGGGGAGATGCAATGTGAAAGCGGCACGTTGTCGGCATAAACAGCCGTTGTTCCTCAAAAAGACGACAGCCATTCATCTCCGGGCATGATGCGCAGCATGAATTCATCGAACATGGGCACGGTGAAAGCCGTATCACCGTGACTCGGACTCCAGACCATCCCTTTGTTAATTAATTGGCTGCGGATGGGCGCCAGAGAGGTTACCCGGCGGTTCATTTCCCTGGCGATGTCACCCGAACGATGGGGGCCCTTACCGAGTTCGGCCATCGCTCGCAGATACTTTTTCTCCGCAGGAGACAACCGGTCGAACCTGACCAAAAAGAAACTCTGATCCAGAGCGGCGATGACCTGCTTCGACGCGATATCTACATCGGAAACCGTGATGGGAGAACGCTCGGCGACGTCCCACAAGTGTTTGCCCCATTCCTGAAGAAAGTAGGGATAACATTGCGTTTTTGAAACGATCTCTTCAAGGGCGCGGGATTCTATCTCCACACCTTCATCTTTGGCAGGCTTTTCAATCGCGAGTCTGGCGTCTTCAGGAGACAATGGCCCTATTTCGGAAAATTCAAAAAGCCGTTCGGCGTAGGATTTCGCCTTTCCCATGCGGCCTCGCACCTGCGGCAGCCCCGCCCCCAGCATGGTCACCGGAAGCCGCCGCTGGGATACCCGGTGCAACGAAATGATCAAGGCCTCCAGTTGCTCTTCCGGCACGTACTGGAGCTCATCGAAGAGAAACGCCACGCAGGCAGCATCCGCATGGGCGGCGGCGCCGACGGCCTCGAACAATTCCTGCAAGTCGCTTTCGAGGTTTCCATTGTCCGCCAGTCCGGGTTCGGGGCTGACATCCAAACCCACCTCTATGTCCCGGTATGTCACTTTCAGGGCCTTCACGAATCCCGCGAGTCCTCTCAAGGCTCTTTGCGCCAATTCTTTCGCCGCACGCCTACGCGAGAGTTTCAGCAATGCCGTATATAATCGAGGCGCCAAAATAGAGGGCAACGATTGGCTTTCGGGTGCTTCTATCGACAGAACGTAGATACCGCTCGCCTCGGCCTGTTCCCGAATTAGATTCAACAGGACGGTTTTGCCGACCCCTCGCAACCCGACCAACATGCAGCTTTTGGTCGAGCGTCCGATTCTGGTCCGCTCCAGTGCGATTCGCGCGGATTCGCAAACCTCGCCCCGACCAGCCAACTCGGGCGGTTGAGTGCCCGCTCCAGGCGCATATGGGTTGCGTATCGGATCCATAATGAAAGTAGTTTATATTAAAATTAGCCAGTTTACAATTTATTTATAAGATAGCTAATATCGCTATAAATCAAGAAATCCGGGCGCCGAGATGGCTGATCTTCCAAATCGAGCGCCCGGTTCCGATACGGGTAAACGATTTGCGATTCAGTCCCACAGAAAGAGTTTATAGCAAAATTAGGAAGTTTATTATTTTCTTATAAGATGCCTAATTTGGCTATAATCGAAAAAATTCGTTAATTCAGAATAACTTGCATAAGGGACAAACAACAGTCGATGACATTTAAGGGCGGCAAGGCTTCAGTTCAGTGTACCGAACCACTCGGCGATGGCGCGGCCGACCTCGTCGGGGGAGTCCTCCTGGATGAAGTGAATCCCCGGTACGGTGACTTCTGTCTGGTTCGGCCAGGTTCGGCAGAACGCGCGCTGTTCGCCTACAAGGATGGCGCCCGGCTCTGCGTTCACGAACAGCTTGGGTACGGAGGATTCGCGAAGCCAGGCGGCGTAACTACCGACAATCTCGGTTACATCCGCAGGCTCGCCCTCGATGGGAATCTCGCGCGGCCACGCGAGGGTCGGGCGGCGGCCCTCTCCGGGTTCCGAGAAGGGACGCCGGTACTCATCCATCTCCTCCTCGCTGAGCTCGCGCCTGATCGACCCCGGCAGCACGCGCTCGACGAACACGTTCTTATCGAGAATCATGGACTCACCGCTCTCCGAGCGGAATCCTTGAAAAACCCGCCGCGACGCTTCGGGCCATTGCGCCCATGTTAGCGGCTGCACGATGGCCTCCATGTAGGCCAGCCCCTTCACGGCGTCCCGATGCCGGTTGGCCCAGTCGAAGCCGAGCGCCGAACCCCAGTCGTGCATGATGAGGGTGACGCGCTCGGCGACGCCGAGAGCGTTCAGTAACGCATCGAGATAGCGGCGGTGCTCCACGAAGCGGTAGCGGCCCGGGCCGCTGCCCTCCAGCTTGTCGGAATCGCCCATGCCGATCAGGTCCGGCGCGATGCATCGGCCCAGCGGAGTAAGGTGAGGAATAATGCCTCGCCAAAGAAATGAGGAAGTCGGGTTTCCGTGCAGCAAAACGATTGGGTCGCCCTCGCCGGTCTCGACGTAGGCCATGGGGCGGCCGAGCACTTCCAGGCGTTTCTTCTCAATCCCTGACACGGCGGATCTCCTTCAACTTACTCGTTCAGACACTCGCGCTATGCCCATGCGCGCGATTCACAAAAAACAGAAACGACCAACCTAACCGAGCGAATACGTGCTGCGCATCAGGTCGATGATGCGAGTTTATAACAAAATTAGAGAGTTTATGATTTTCTTATAAGATGGTTAATTTGATTATAATCAACGAATCTCAAAGACTCTGGCCCCTGAATACCTGCACCGCTTCATCCCTTAAGTAGTGGAATTTTAGTCGAAATATGAAAAGATTAGCCGCCGATTGCGCTCATGGTGCGCTCGGGCTGGACGAACTCTTCCTGGCCGATGAGGTGGCCCGGCGTCTTGGTGAGCACCACCTCGGCGAGCCAGGCCTTTATCTCATCGTCCGGCGCGCCGCCCCTGAGCAGCCTCTTGACGTCGTGCTCGACCGTGGAGAACAGGCAGGTCCGCACCATGCCGTCCGCCGTCAGGCGGATGCGGTTGCAGTCCTGGCAGAAAGGCCGCGTGACCGAGGCGATGACGCCCACCTCGCCCTTGCCGTCCTTGTAGCGGTATCGCGTCGCGGGGTCGGAGGGGTGGCCGCTCACGAGTTCTAATTCGCCCTCGACGGAGAGGCCCTCCAGAATCTCCTCCGCCGTCAAGACCTTCTCATGCGCCCAGGTGCGGTCCGCATCGAGCGGCATGTATTCGATGAAGCGCACGACGTGGCCCGTCTCGCGCGACCACCTGGCGAAGCGCGGCAACTCCTCCTCGCTCAACCCCTTGACCGCCACCGCGTTGATCTTGATGGGAGAAAATCCCGCCGCCGCCGCCGCCTCGATCCCCTCCATCACCTGACCGAACACGTCCCGGCGCGTCATGAACAGGAATTTGCCCGCGTCCATGGAATCCAGGCTGATGTTCACCCGCCTCAGGCCCGCCGCGTAGAGATCCCTCGCCATCTTCGGGAGGAAGACGCCGTTCGTCGTCAAGGCCAGGTCCATTCCGGGCTGGACTTCCACCATCTGCCCGACGAGGCGGTGCAAGTCCTTGCGCAGGAGCGGCTCGCCGCCGGTCAGGTGATAGCTCGTGAAGCCCAGTTCGGTGGTGATGCGCACGACGCGGGTGATCTCCTCGTAGTTGAGAACCTCCTCGTGCGGCAGCCACGTCATGCCCTCTTCGGGCATGCAGTAGAAACACCGGAAGTTGCACCTGTCCGTCACCGAGATTCTCAAATCATCGTGCGCGCGCCCGTAGCGATCGAATAACGCCATTGCCCTAACCTTCCCTTGGGGGTGGAGCCATCACCTGGCCGGTCAACGCGGTATTATACCCGCCGAGCGCCTCCACGGCATCCCGAAAAGCCTTATCGTTCAGAATATCCATCACCTTCTGGATGGCGGGCGTCTCCCGGTGCTCTTCGGGCACGATGAAATCGAACCGCTCGCGCTCCAGCGGGATGAAATCGAGGTTCAACATCTGGGCGGCGGCGAAAATCCCCAGCCCGCAGTCCGCACGCCCCGCCGCCACCGCCATGGCCACCGCCATGTGCGTGGTCTCCACCCGCTCGTAGCCCCGTACGTCGCCTGGCGAGAGGCCCTCGCGCGCCATGAGGTGATCGAGCAGCACCCGCGTGCCCGCCCCGTTCTGGCGGTTGACGATGGCGACATCCTCACGGCTCAGGTCGGACACACCCGCTATTCCCTTTGGGTTTCCCTTCGGCGTCAGGATGCCCTGTTCTCTTTGCACGAAATTCACCACCACGACCTCGCGTCCCTTGAGATAGCGCTTGATGTAGTACCAGTTGTACTCCCCGGTTTCCGGATCGAGCAGGTGGCTGCCCGCGATGTGCGCCTCCCCGTCGCGCACGGCGATGAGGCCCGCCAGCGAACCCACCGCCGAGGCGGAAAGGCGCGCGTCGTGGTGGCGCGCTCTCAATTCGTCCGCCAAGAGATCCAGCGCGTTGTCGTGGCTGCCCGCCATGAGCAGGTTGCCCCGGATATCGGCGAGCGGCCTCAAGAGCTCCACCGTGACCTCCTCGCCCGTCTCGACCCCCTCCGAGTGGGCGGGCACGCGCACCACGCCGTCCGCCTCCACGAGCGAACTGATGACGCTGGCCCCGCGCTTGGCGGGCAGGCAGACCATCCGCTCGCCCACCTGGCCGAGCTTCACGCGCAAGAACTCCTCCATGCCGAGCCGCGAGGCGCTCTTGCGGCTCATGGAGGCCCTGATGCGCTCCTCCTCACCCGGCGCCGCGCCCGCCATGTGCGCCATGAGCGGACGCACGAACTCCTGAAGCGCCAGCACCGCCGAGACCGGATAGCCCGGAATCCCGAGCACGGGCTTGCGCGCGCCCGAATCCGCTTCACAAACGCCCAGGATGGTGGGCTTGCCGGGGAAGATGGCCACGCCGTGCACGAGGAGTTCGCCCAGCTTCTCCACGACGGCGGCGGTGTGATCCTCGCGTCCTGCGGAGGAACCCGCGTTCACCAGAACGACGTCCGCATTCTCTAGCGCGTCTCGAACCGCAGCCTCGATGGCCTCGAACCTGTCTTCGAGAATCGGACCCGGCAGCGCCTCTCCCCCCCACTCGGCGATGAAGGCGGACAAAACGCTCGAATTGAACTCCACCAGATCACCGGGCTTGAGAGCAGCGCCCGCTTCCACGAGTTCATCCCCGGTGGGGATGATGGCGACGCGCGGACGCCGCCGCACCCGCACCCGGGTGATTCCCGCCGCGAGCAGCGCGCCCAGATCGTAGGGTCTCAAAACGTGCCCCGCCGTAAGGATGAGCTGGCCCTCGACGACGTCCTCTCCCGCCACGCGCACGTTCTGCCAGGGCGAGAGCGCCGCCTCGATGCGAATGGCGCCGGGACTCGCCTCGTGCACGTGTTCGATCATGACGACGCAATCCATCCCCTCGGGCATGGGGTCGCCCGTGTCGAGAGGCTGGGCTTCTTCGCCCAGGAGAAACTCCTTGGGACTCACGGGCGTGGCGCCGGAAGTTTCCGCCGAGACGAGGGCGTAGCCGTCCATGGCGGCGGCGTGAAAGTGCGGGCTCGAAATCCGCGCGTAGGCCGCGCGCGAGGTCACGCGCCCGAGCGCTTCCGGGGTCGGGGTTTCCTCTTCACCCAAGCGGAAGTCGCCCACCTTCTCCAGAAGACGCGATAGCGCCTCTTCGCGCGGGATGTTTTCGAGATAGATTTTCCGGCCCCCCCGGGCCAGGGGCAAATCGTTCATTCGCTCACGCCTGATTCAATGAGTATAAACAGCCTACAGCCGCACTCAATACAGATGCACGCGCACCTGCGCTCCCTCGCGCAGCCCCTCGGCTTCCAGCGGAATCGCGATGTAGCCGTCCGCTTTCGTCATGGTGGATATCATCGCGGAATTGCCCATGAGGGGATGGGCGACGCGCCCGCTCTCGCCCTCTTCCAGCGCGACGCGGACCATATCCTCGCGCCCGGGAGCGGAGGCCACGTTTCTCGACAGGGTGGCTGCAAGACCTTGCCTCTCCACATCGGTACGGGCTATCTCCCCGCTCAACTGCCTGATGACGGGCCGGACGAAAGCGTGAAAGATCATGAGCGCAGAAACCGGATGCCCCGGAATTCCGATGACGGCTTTGTCCTCCCCGTCACGTACGACGCGCCCGATGATGGTCGGCTTGCCGGGCTTGATCGATATCCCGTGCACCAGAACGCCCGGCTCGCCCAGTGAGTCGATGGCCTCGACCGTGTAGTCGCGAAGGCCCATGGAGCTACCGCCCGAGATGAGCACGACGTCCGCGCGGGCCACCGCCTGGTTGAGGCGCTCCTTGATGACGTCAAGATCGTCGGGGAGGATCTCTTCGGTCTCGGGTTCGCCGCCCGCCTCGATCACCCCCGCCGCGAGGGAAAAACGGTTGATGTCGCGCACCTGACCGGCGCGGGGCGTCTCGCGCGGGTCGACCAATTCATCCCCCGTGGGCAGTATCGCCACCCGGGGGCGGCGATGGACCTCTACCGACGTGACCCCCACGCCCGCGAGCGCGCCCACGTCCTGACTCCTGAGACGGGAACCCGCTCCCAGAATCAACTCGTCCTTTTTGAGATCATCGCCTACTCCAAGGACGTTCTCGCCCACGGCGGCGGGGCGCCTGACCTCCAGAGTCTCCGGGTCGGGAGCCGAGGTGAACTCCTCCATCACCACCGCGTCGGCGCCTTCCGGCGCCATGCCGCCCGTCAGGATGCGCGCCGCCTCGCCACGCCCCACCGAAAAGCCGGGCGCCGCTCCCATGGGCACCTGGCCGACTACGTCGAGATATGCCGGAACGGCCTCGCTCGCGCCGAAGGAATCAGAAGCCCTAAGCGCATAACCGTCCATCGTGGCTCGCGGGAAATCGGGCAGGTCTACGGGCGAGTGAACATCTTCGGCCAGAACGCGGCCCACTGCGCCAAAAGAAGAAAGACGCTCCGTCCCCAAAGCGCGGAAACCCCGAAGCGCCTCTTTCGCTTCTTCGGGGGATACGACCTTGAAGAATTCCATCGGACCTCTCCGCCTTCAAAATGAAAAAACCAACCGCTGCGCGCGCAGGGCTGGCCGCAAAATTCGGAGTCGTTCAGGGGAGTTCGCCCGGCATCCCCTGTAAGGCGAAAGACCGCGCTGCCCCTCACGGCCTGTTTCCCACAACGATGTAAAGGCGCGGCCGCGTAATCGCCTTCCATGAGAAACGACCGGCCGCGACGAGGAGCGCCAAGCCTCGAAACTCAAGCGCGGACAGCGGCGAGCCGGCTCTTCAGCCCTTCTCGCCCTCTCCGGCGGCGGACGCCTCTTTCTTCTCGGGCAGTTCCGGCTCGTCGCTCATCCCCTTCTTGAAGCTCTTGATTCCGCGGGCGAGGCCCGAGCCGATCTCGGGCAGACGCTTCGCGCCGAAGACCAGCACGCATATCGCGAGGATGACCAGAAGCTCGGGAATGCCCATATTCATCGGAAACATCGAAAAACTCCTATGGACGAACGATCAGGAAACCGCGTCCGCGTAAACCTGCGTCGCGGCTCCGACACCATCTCCAGACTTTTTAATATACCCCAATTTCGAGAAAATTACCTCCAGCGCCGAGAGAAGGTAGACCA
The DNA here is from genome assembly GCA_963692865.2 of bacterium. Classification (GTDB taxonomy): domain Bacteria; phylum UBA8248; class UBA8248; order UBA8248; family UBA8248; genus Bin107. The sequence goes on from OY843592.1 coordinate 115,967, forward strand.
CGTTCGCCTGGGTGGCTCCGTGACCCATCATCCCGATCCGCCATATCTTGCCGGCCACCGCGCCCAATCCGCCGCCGATCTCGATGTTGAAATCGCCCAGCAGGCTCTTGCGCACCGCGGCGTCGTCCATCCCCTCTTGAAGAGCGACGGTGTTGAGCGTGGGCGTACGCGCGCCCTCCCGGGCGAACATGGAAAGGCCGAGCGCCTCAACGCCCGCCTGGAGCGCCTTGCTCGCCAGGGCGTGCCTCGCAAAGCGGGCTTCCAAACCCTCATCGAAGATGATGCGCAGCGCTTCTCTGATCGCGTAGTTCATGGAGATGGGGCCCGTGTGGTGATAGACGCGCTCGTTGCCCCAGTATTTCTCCACCATGCTCACGTCGAAATACCAGCTCGTGACCTTGGATTTACGCTCGCGCACCTTGCCGAGCGCGCGCTCGCTGAAGGTGATGGGCGCAACGCCCGGCGGACAGGCCAGGCACTTCTGCGTGCCGCTGTAAGCGACCTCCACCCCCCATTTATCGAGTTCCACGGGCACGCCGCCCAGGGAGGTGACGCAATCGAGCAGCAAGAGCGCGCCGTGTTCGCGGCACATCGCGCCGATTTCCTCCATCGGCTGTAAAACGCCCGTGCTGGTCTCGGCGTGGACGATGCCGACCATCACGGCGTCGGGATTGGCGTCGAGGGCGGCCTTCACGTCGTGGGGGTCGATGGGCTGCCCCCAGGGGGCTTCCACCGTAACGACATCCGCTCCGTAGCGAGCGGCCACGTCGCTCATCCGTCCGCCGAACACGCCGTTCACGCAGATGACGGCCTTATCGCCCGGCTCGATGATGTTGCAAACGGAAGCCTCCATCGCAGCGCTTCCCGTGCCCGATACGGGGAACGTCACCTGGTTCTCCGTGTTGAACAGATCGCGCAGCATCGACTGGCAGTCGTCCATGACGGACAGGAAATCGGGGTCCAGGTGCCCCACCACGTGGGTGCTCATGGCCTTCAGGATTCTGGGATGAACCGGGCTGGGCCCCGGCCCCAGCAGCAAACGCAGATGCGGATTCAGCTCTTCAGACAAGACTTTTCCCTCGCTCGAATCAGGTGTTTGGAATGGATGAGAAACTCCGGCCTTCGCACTTGGCCCCTCGTTCCGAAATACGACCGCGAGATACTACCACACGCCCCAACCACCGCAAAGGGGGATGGGGGTGAAAGGGGCATCGCAATTTCTATCTATAAATATAGAATTCCACCACTTGCTAGATTTACAGTAAAGTAGCAAAAACTACTCTTCCCAGACCCATCGCATATATGGGAACAACACGAATGACGAGAGAAAAATTGCAGGGCGAGTTCGAGACGCTTCGCAACCAGGGAATCTACCTGATTACGACGTTCAACACCTACAATGATTTATTCGAGGCCGGCGATGAGGTCGAGCGTATCTTGAGAAAATCGGCAGAAATGTTTTTTGGAGACCTCAACATGATGATGATCGAATACATCATCATTGTTGTTTGCCGTCTCACTGACCCTCCAGGAACATCCGGCAAAACGAACCTGACAATTCAACACATGAACAAACTGTTGCGTGAAAACGATTGTTTGAGTCCTGAGATCGAAATGCTAAGCGATAGCATCATGGCCTACAGAAAACTCTTGGAACCCGTACGGAACAAAATTGTCGCTCACATGGATCGCGACACATATATTCAAGACTTGGCTCTTGGCGGTCATTCTAAAGAAGATATGAACAAGTTTTTCGAGAACGATTTATTGCAGTATTTCGAAAAAGTCGCAGAAGCCATCGGCGTCTCCCCCTTAGGCGACCTGGTTACTCACGGTAGCGGGGACGCGCTCGACCTCCGCAAAACACTGAAGAGGGGGCTGATAGCCGAGAAGTTGATTCATGAAGACCCCAAAATGGCTTTATATTTTCTTGAAAACTCGCCATAGGCTCAAAACGAAGATGAAAGTTAACAGACCGCGAATATACTCATGCTCGTTCTCATTGAATTCTAGCGCTTAGTGTCGCCACACAATCATCATCAAGAAAACATGCTAGAGCACATTCCAGGGAATAGTTTGACAAGCATTCTCACAAGAATCTACTGTGGAGTCGGGGATTGGCATACAATCTGGGAAAAAAACCATGACAAAATTCGAGATGGTGGCTCATTTTCTGCAACAATCAATGCTTTTGGTGCAACACCCCATCGTATGGGTGGCGGGCGCAGTCTATTTTGCGGGATGCGCGCTCATCGGCGTGGGGCTTTTGTTCATGCGCCGCGCAGCGATCGCGCGGGACAAGGCGCTGGACATACTTATGAGACGAGCGGAGGAAGACAGCCTCGCGCTGCGAACCCTCATCGAGCGAACGAGCAAGTAGAACCGACTATATCGACCAACCGAAAACTCAGGCGATCGCCTCGTCCTATTCCCCGTCCAACTCGATGTTGTCGTAATCGGGTATGGCGCCCATGCCCTTCCTGGCGGCCATGGATTTTCGCTCGTATTCCATCACCAGTTCTCCGCGCTGGTTGTAGGCGCGCGTCTTGATGGTGACGACCCCCCGATCGGGCCTGCTCTTCGACTCGCGCTTGTCGAGAATTTCCGATTCCGAATAGAGCGTATCGCCCGCGAAGACGGGGGCGGGCATCTTGATGTAGGTCCACTCCAGGTTCGCCACCGAGCGGTAGGAGGTGTCGGTGACCGTCATGCCGGCCACGACGGCCAGCGTGAGGGCGGAATTGACGAGCGGTTTTCCGAACTGGGTCTTCGACGCATAGTGGGCGTCGAAGTGAATCGGGTGGGTGTTGTTCGTCAGCAGGGTGAACCAGGTGTTGTCCGATTCGAGTATGGTGCGCCCCGGCCTGTGCTTGATGACCTCGCCCACCACGAAATCCTCATACCAGCGTCCCATCTGAAAGTTCGGCATATTCGTTCTCCTCGTTATGCTCCCGTCCACAATCAAGGCGCGCTGTCCGGCAATGCGTCCCCTCGCGGCGATGCGGACGCCTCTTTTTCCCCGTCCCCCCTTTTAGGGGGCTGTTGAAAAACCCCGAGGAGTAATGAATCACTCCCCCCTTGAGGGGGAGTCAGCGAGGTAAGGGCGTTAGCCCGCAAGCGAGCTGGTGGGGGGAGATTTTTTCTGTGGCATGTCCCCCCACCGAATCGGCCTTCGTCCAAAGGACTCGGCCTCTTCGACTCCCCCTCAAGGGGGGAGTGGTTGTTGAGTGCTCTACAAGGTGATTGTGATGTCTCTTCCCTTTCAGGCCGGCTACTTACACCAAATCACAGAGGCAAGGCTTTTTCAACAACCTCTCTAAGCGGGGTATTGCTCCAGAAGCCTCTTGGCGATGATGAGGCGCTGAATCTCGTTCGAGCCCTCGCCCACCACCAGGAGCTTCGAGTCCCTGAAATAACGCTCCACGGGCAACTCCTGGATGTAGCCCATGCCGCCGTGCACCTGAATGGCCTCGCTCGCGCAGAACTCCGCCGTCTCGGAAGCGAAGAACTTGGCCATGCCGGCTTCCAGGTCGCACCGCTTGCCCTGGGCCTTCAGGTTCGCCGCGTGATACGTCATGAGCTTCGCCGCGTGGATGCGCGTTCCCATCTCGGCGAGTTTCGCCTGTATCAACTGATGGCCCGCCAGCGGCTTGCCGAAGGTCTCGCGCTGCTGGGAATAGCGCATCGAATCCTCAAAGGCCGCGCGCGCGAGGCCCACGCTGCGCGCCGCCACGTTGACGCGGCCGCCCTCGAGCCCGCTCATGATCATCGGGAAACCCTCGTTCTCATCACCTAAGAGATTCTCGAGCGGCACGCGCGCATCCTCGAACACCAGTTCGCTCGTGCGGATGCCCCGGTAGCCCATCTTCTTCAAGTGCCTGCTCACCTGAAAGCCGGGCGTTCCCTTGTGGACGAGGATGCAGGAGATGCCCTTCGCCTTGGGTTTTTCCGGATCGGTGCGCGCGAACACGCTGAACATCGTGCCGTGCTCGGCGTTCGAGATGAACATCTTGGAACCATTCATCACCCACTGGTCGTCTTCTCTGACGGCGCGCGTCTTGAGAGCGGCGGCGTCCGAACCCGATCCCGGCTCGGTGAGCGCCATGCCCGAGTGCCACTCGCCGGTGGCCATCTTGGGCAGGTAGGTCTTTTTCTGCTCATCCGTCCCGTAGTTCAGGATCATCCAGGCGGTCATCATGTGCGTGCCGAGAATGCCCGCCACGCTCATCCAGCCCACGGATAACTCCTCCATGGCGATGGCGTAGCACACCTCGTCCATGCCGCTCCCGCCGTATTCCTCGGGTATCGTGAAGCCGAAAAAGCCGAGTTCCTGCATCTTCTCCACGACGGGCGTGGGGTACTTGTCGGCGAGCTCGTATTCCATGGCGATGGGCATGACCTCGCGATCCACGAATTCCTTCATCATCCGCTGAACGCTCGTCTGTAGTTCGGTGAACTGGAAATGCAAGGGATGTTCCCTCCTGAAATTGAATAACCGGAATTTTCGCCAAGTATTAAATCACACCGTCGGCGCGCAAGTCCGCCACGTCGTCCGGGGAGTAGCCGAGACTCTCCAGCACCTCTTCGGTATGGGCGCTCAGCCCGGGCGGTTGTTCGAGCTTTGGCGTCATCTCGCTGAATTTGACCGGAAAGCGGCACATTTTCAAGTTTCCGTATTCGCCAGCCACCTCGGGGAAAATCTCCCGGTGCGCCGTCTGGGGATGATCGCACACCTCGCCCAGATCGTTCACCGCCCCGCAGGGTACGCCGGCTTCGAGAAAAATCTTCCGCCATTCCTCGCGTTCTTTCGTGGCGAGGATCGGCAGCACCTGTTCGAGCAGCGCGTCTTTGTTCTCGTGCCTGTCGGCGTTGGTCGCGAAACGCGGGTCGTCCACCCATTCGGGATGTCCGAGGACACCTGCGAACAGCCGCCAGGTGTTCTCGTTTCCGCATGCGACGCCGATGAGCTTTCCCCCCTTGGCGGGATAGGCCCCGTAAGGCGCCAGAAAGTGATGCCCCACGCCCACGCGGCCCGGCTTGGCGCCGTGGAGGAAGTAGTGAAAGTGGAAATAGCCCTGCATGCTCACCATGCAGTCGAACATCGAGACGTCGAGCTCCTGGCCCTCGCCCGTCCTGTCGCGCTGCCTGAGCGCCATCATCGCGCCCAGGGCCACGAAAAGCCCCGTCACCCCGTCGCAGATGGAATGGGCCATCTTCGCGGGGGATTCGGGCGGCCCCGTCATCTCCATGATGCCCGCTTCGGCCTGGATGAGGCCGTCGAACGCCTTCATGTCGCGGTAGGGGCCGTCCTGCCCGTAGCCCGAGGTGTGGACGTAGATGATGTCGGGCTTTATCTTCTTCACCTCCTCGTACCCGAAGCCGAGCCTGTCGACGGCGCCGGGGCTGAAGTTTTCGAGAAAAACGTCGGCGCTCCCGAGCATCTCGCGTAAAATCTTCTTGCCGCGTTCGTCTTTCAGGTTCAGCGTCACGCTCTTCTTGTTGGGGTTCACCCAGAAGTGCACCGCCCCCTCGCCGAAGACCGCGTCGTCCCAGAGACGGACCATGTCGCCCGTGCCGGGGACTTCCACTTTCAGTACCTCCGCGCCGAAATCGGCCAGATGGCGCAGCCCCACCGGCCCGCTGATGGATACCCCCAGCGAAACGATTCGAACGCCGTCGAGCGGAAGCGCCATTTTATGACTCCCCGGAAAATCATACCTCTTCAAACGAGGCGACAGGCTCGGCGACTGCCGATCCCATGCCCTCGCGACTCATGCGGTTTCCCGACGAATGGGTCCATGCGAAACCACGAAAGGAGACATGACAATACACCATCGATTTTGGGGATGACAAGGCGATTTGGGGCAGGGAACCTGAAATATCGGGTGATATTCGGTTAGGATATCAACAGGCGGAGAGAACGCAAAAAGATAACCAGAGAGGAAGAAATGATGACGCGAGAAGAATTACATAAAGAGTTTGAAGCGCTTTGCAATGAAGCGATTGACCTGCTCGTAATTTTCCGCATTTATAATGATTTGTTCAAATTCGATAACCTTGAAATCTTAAAAAATCAGCAGGGTGGTTCTTCGGGGGTCTCCAAAGCATAATACGGGAACATATTATATTGTTGGTTTGTCGTCTCACCGACCCGCCAGAAACACCCGGCAAGCCCAACCTCACAATTCCACGCATGAACAAACTGCTAAGCGAAAAAAACTCTTGGAACTCGGAAATCGAAACTCTAACAAATGGAATCATGTCTTACAGAGCGCATTTAACACCTGCACGAAACAAAATAATTGCGCATAAGGATCGTGAAACGTATTTTTCCTAAGGACCACTTGGGAAACACACAGAAAAAGAAATGAGAAAGTTTTTTGAAAACGACTTGCCAATGTATTTCGACGCAGTCGGAGAAGCCATCGGCTCTGGTCGGCAAGATTTACACGACTTACCCCCGGGCCTGGTGACGTTGATGACCTTATCGAAACCTTGAAGAAAGGACTCGGGATAATTCCAACAAGGGATTGAGCCAGCTATTTCTCCAGAAACCATATCCCGATTCATCACCCCCCACCGGTTTGCCTGCGGACTTGCGCCTTTTGCCCACCGACTCCCCCTCAAGGGGGGAGTAGTCTCGACCGAACTTGCCTTCATCTTCTTCCCTACGTCGTCTCCGGCGGAATGAGCGGCTCAATGAGGGAGATCAATCGCGGCAAGTCTTCCTGTACTGTCCGCCACACGATATCGAGGTTTACGTCGAAATACGCATGAATGAGCCGATGGCGCATGGCGATGATTTCATCCCACGGAATGGCGAACAACTGCTCGCGGGCGGCTTCCGATACGCGGGTCGCGGCCTCTCCCAAGATCGCGATATCCATTACCAACGACAAGACCAACTGCCGATTCGTATTCAGATCGTCTCGCGTTCGGCCGCGCGCGAAAGACACCGCCTCTTGCGCGGCGTCCAGCATGTGCCGCAGACGAATCTCATCCTCCCTGCGCATATTGAACTTCCGCCGCGTCCAGCACGTCTTGGCGAAAATAGCGGCTCAAATCCTCAGGCGTGCGCAAGTCCACTTTTCGCCCGCCGAACATGCACGACAATTCCCGCTCCATCCTGGCTACGCCCAAAAGTCCCGGCGTGTGGCCCGGCTCGAACTCGACCAGCACGTCGATGTCGCTCTCGGGGCCGAAATCCTCGCGCAATGCCGAGCCGAAGATGGCGAACTTCCTCACGTCATTCGTCCGGCAAAACTCAGCGAGTCGTTCTTTCGGTATGGAAACTTGCGAGTTCATTCTCTCACCCTCATGGCCATGCGTTCCCTGCTCGATGATAAGACAAACCGAACAGGGGAAACAAACAGAGGAGATTGTTGCGGGAACCACCGCAACTCTAATTCCGCATTCCCTCTCGGCTCGGTCGGAAATGACACCTGAATGACGATGAGAGGCAACGGCGAGGCCTTCGATATCACTCCCCCGCTTCGTCGAGGTAAGCCTGAAAATCTCCGCTGATCCGCGAGATGAAGGACGCGGCGTAATCGAGGGCGATGAACTCCATGTCCTCCGGGTCGTCGTCCACCTCGTCCCTGAGCTCCGTGAGGACGCCCAGATATTCCTCGGCCCGGGGGCCTGCGGCGGCGTCTTTTTTCTCCGCAGGAGCCGCCTCCTTCTCCACGAAGTCCGCGAACGGGCCCACCTCGTAGGAGATGAAGCAGAACATGTGATAGAGCGCCTTTTCCTCGACGCCGCCCTCGCCCTGCGCGTCTTTTCTGAGTTCGTTCAGCTTCGCCAAAACGGGTTCGTGCTTCAACGGCGTCTCCTTATTCCCTCATCCTGCTCGAGCAAGCGGCGTTTTATATGCGTTTCAGATAAAACTACCAGGGGAGTTATGAAAACAGCCCCTCGTTCCCGGCGAGACGGGTTCCCATCATAGGTTTCCGCGCAAACCATATCAAAATTGCCTCATCATTCAGGCGAAGCGCAGATTCCCCGCGAAGATTTCATGAGGCCGGTTTCGAAGGCCATATTAAAACGCCCGCGCCTCCACGCCCGCCATGCGCTCGAGCGCCTTGACGATGGCGATGTGGTCGAGTTCCCCCTCCCCGTTCGCCACCAGGGAGTTGAAAATCTGCGCGACGAGCGATGCGCCCGGAAGCGCCACTTCGCGCTCTCGGGCCTGCTCCAAAGCGTAGCGCAAATCCTTGACGTGGCTCGTTATCTTCCCGCCGGGGGAGAAATCGCCCGAGAGGATTTTCGGCGCCTTGACCTCCAGCCCCCCGCAGCGCGCGAGTCCCGCCCCCATCACGTCCACGAGCGCCGCGGGGTCGAGGCCGGCCTTGGCCCCGAACACGAGCGCCTCGCCCACCCCCAGGAAAGTGACGGCTACCAGAATCTGGTTCGCGAGCTTGGCGATGCACCCCGAACCCGCAGGCTCGCCTACGTGCACCACCTTCGCTCCCAAAACGTCGAGCAGGGGCTTGCAGCGCGCGAAGACGTCCCCGGGGCCTCCGGCCATGATGGCGAGCGTGCCGCCCGCAGCCCCCTCGGGCGCACCCGATACCGGCGCGTCGAGCATCCCGACGCCCTTCTCGAAAAGAGCCGCTGCCACCTCGGCGGAGAAGGCCGGGTCGTTGCTCGTGCAATCGACCAGGACGCCGCCCGGTTCCATGGCGCCGAAGAGGCCGTTTTCCGCGTATACCACGTCTTTCAGGTTCGGCGCGTCGGGCAGCATGGTGAAGACGATTTCCGAATGCGCCGCCACCTCGGCGGGCGAATCGCACGCCCTCGCGCCCTCCGCCGCGATCTCATCCACCGGCGGGCGGCTGCGGCTCGATACCGCCAGCGGATAGCCCGCCGCCAGAAACCGCCGCGCCATGGGCTTTCCCATCAATCCCAGACCCACGAAACCAACAGCCGTCTTGGGCATCGCTCTCCTCCTGACAATGCGTAAACGCTCTTCCGGGGATGATAGGGCAACCGCATGGGCGAGACAAACGAAATCAAACCCAACCGGGAAGGAAAGGTCCATTCCGAGCGATGAGGGGTTGTTGAAAAAGCCCCTGAAAAACAGGGAACGGATTTCAACCCCGTACATACAGCCCGCGCCGGATGAAGGGCGAAAGCTCCTCTCTCCTCACCCCGAGCAGCCGTGAGCCAGCGTATCGAAGGGCAATCCCTCGATACGGCGGACAAGCGCGCCTACTCGGGATGAGGGGTTTGTCGAACCCCTCCTGCCCCAATCGGTTTCATGCGCCGAATCGCGAAATCAGGCTTTTTCAACGACCCCGCCCCAGTCGGGTCCGACCCTCAGGGGAGGAGTGGTTCTCCAGGACTGGTTTCGACCGAGAAAGACAAGACCATTCTCGTAATGGCGGCCTCTCCCCGGAGGCCGCCGCGCAAGCCTCGACCCGTCCCTGCTCCTGCCTTGATTTCACCAATCATTTCCTTTTGGCCCGATATGCGGAACGAATTATCGCTATTCGAACCCCCGCCTCCCTTTTCAGGCTCCGGTCGATTTGATAATCTTCCCGCAATCGAGATAACGCGGATCGCTCAGGAGCGCCGAGGCCGGAGGGGGCATTTCGGCCCCTCCGGATCCCCCTGCCTTGAGGAATGCACCATGTATCTGAACGAAGAGCGCGCGCGCGGGCTGATGGCCGACTTCGGCTTTGACGCCATCATCGCCTCCACGCCGGAGAACGTCACCTATCTGGCCGGCACCGTGGGCTGGTCGAACAAGGTCTACGCCTACTCCGTCCACATGTTCGCCGTCTTCGCGCGCGACGAAGGCGCCGCCCCCGCCCTCATCGTGCCGGGCCAGGAGGTCACCTACGTCTCGGCCCAGCAGTCCTGGATAAAAGACCTCTACACCTTCGGCGGCAAGAGCGCGCTCATCCAGCCGCCGGGATCAGAAGCCCGGACGCCCGAGGAGGAAACCTACCTCGGCCTTTACAACGACGACGCGAAACGCGGCAAGAACCCGGGCGAGGCCCTGGGGCTTGCGCTCAGAGCGCGCGGGTTGACCAAGGCTCGGCTCGCCCTCGATCAGGAGCGCGTCATGCCCAACGTGCGCGCCCAGATAGAGGCGGCGCTGCCGGATGCGGAGATCGTGAACGCGGCGGATTTCTTCCGCCTGATCCGCATGGTCAAGACGCCGGACGAGATAGCCGCGCTCGCCGCCGCCGCCGAGGTGAACGAGAAGGCGGCGACCGCCGCCTCGAACGCCGTCGCCGAGGGCGCGACCGAGCGCGAGGTGGCGTCGGTCTTCGCGGCGGAAGTGGGGCGGATGGGCGGCAAGTGGCAGTGGTTCCACTTCTGCTCGGGCCGCCGGGCGACGGGCATCTTCCCGCCCACGGACAAGAAGATCGCCAGAGGCGAGATGTGGAAGTTCGACGCCGGCGTCGTCCTGAACAACTACCAGGGGGACACCGGCTGGGGCGGCGTGCTCGGCGAGCCGACGAAAGCGCAGCTCGATTTGTGGAAGGCGACGGAAGAGGGCTTCGAGGCCGCGATGGCCAAGGTCAAGGCGGGCGTGCTCGGCTCCACGATTCACCGCACCATGCTCGAAGCCACCCGCGCGGCGGGGCTTCCCGATCACAACGGCAACTTCGCCGGCCACGCCATCGGCCTGGAGCAGCGCGAGGTGCCCTACGTTCTCGCCGAACCCGCGCCGCAGGGCAGCCCCTTCCTGCCGGAGTCGAGCGACTTCCCGCTCGAGGCGGGCACCACGATTTGCGTCGAGAACCCCTGCCAGATATTCGGCATGGGCGGAACCCAGATAGAGAAGACCGTCGTCGTCACCGAAACCGGGTATGAGCCCGTCTACCCGCAGGAGAGGAAACTCTGGGTCGCCTAGGCTTTTATGAACGATACGATGTTTACTGCGCGTTGTCGCGTTTTCTCGTCATTCCGGCAATCAATGCCGACCGAGAAGGGAGGGATTGCCGGAATCCAGGGAATTTCAGAACTTGCGTGGGCGCATTCATTCGAACGGTGGGGACAACCCCTCCTCGGGGTTGTCCTGCCCTCCGTGGTTGTCCTTTGTCGAACAGGCACAGAGGCCTGTGGGGCAGCCCCGAGGAGGGGCTGCCACTACGGATGACGTGGTGATTTCGTAGGGATCGCGCGTGGGCGGCCCGGCCGATGAGCCGGGACGACGATGAAAGGCGAATTCTCTGGATTTCGGATGGAAACATTCCGGAATGACGGCGGCGCTTTCGCATGTGATTGCTTTTTCGTTATTTGAACGAACTGATTTCAACCCGGATGAGGGACAACGAATGTGCGCGACCAGGTTCATCGACTTGAGCACCCCCATCATGAACGGCTCGAACGAGCCGCGTCCGCCCGAGGTCACCTATCTCGATCACCAGGAGTTCGGCGCGCGCTCGGCCAAGACCTGGGACATCCCGATGGAGGAGCTCCACGACGGCGTGGGCGGGGCGGCGGAGTTCGTCACCGTATCCACCCACTCGGCCACCCACATGGACGCCCCCTGGCACTACGGCCCCACCGTGGCGGGCGAGCCCTCGCGCAAGATCGACAAGGTGCCGCTGGAGTGGTGCTACGGCGACGGCGTGGTGCTGGACTTGAGGCGCAAGAAGACGGGGGACTGGATCACCGAAGAGGATATAAAAGAGTGCCTCGCCAGGATCGACTACGAGGTCAAGGCGGGCGACATCGTGCTCCTCTGGACGGGCACGGACGAGCACCGCGACAGCCCCGACTATCCCGAACTCCACCCGGGCATGAGCATCCCGGCGACGGAGTATCTGCTGGATCGGGGCGTGCGCGTCATCGGCATCGACGCCTTCGGCTTCGACAGGCCCTTCAGCTTCCAGGTGCCCGAGTTCAAGGCGGGCAAGCGCGAATCGCTCATGCCCTGCCACCACATCCTGGGCAGGCGGCGCGAGTATTTCCAGATCGAGCAGATCACCAACATCGGCGCGATACCGAAGCCGCACGGCTTCAAGATCTGCTGTTTTCCGATCAACGTGAAGGACGCGAGCGGCGCATGGGTGCGGCCGGTCGCGATAGTGGAGGATCAGGACGAGGATTTTTGCTGACTCATAATTCCCAAGGAGGAGAACTCTCATGAAAAAGTTCAGGCTCATCATCGCCGTCGCGGCGCTGTTCGCGCTCCTCGCCGCGGCGCCGGCCCCGGCCGAAGCGGCCAAGAAACTCAAGAACATCAAGGTGACGATGGCGAACCCGCTGTTCAACCCGGGCATATCGTTTCTGTGGATCGGTAACTTCCTCGGCTACTACCAGGAAAACGGCGTGGACGCGCAGTTCGTCGCCGCACAGGGCGGCGCCCAGGCGATGGGCTGGGTGCTCTCGGGCCGCACGCACGTCGGCCTGCCGAGGCCCATCCCGATCCTCTTCCGCGCCGCGCGCGGCAAGAAGATGCCCCCCGTCAAGGGCGTCTACATCCTGAACCGCGACGCCATCTACGCCGACGGCGTGGCCGTGCCGCCGGGCAGCAAGATCAAGTCCGTCTGCGACTTGCAGGGCAAGAAGGTGGGCGTGATGAGCCAGCGCGACTCGGGCCCCATCTTCGTGAGAAAGGCGCTCGAGACCTGCGGCATCCCCGCCGCCAAGCAGGAGGTGACGTATCTGCCCGTCGGGCCGGTCTCGAAGGCCGCCACGGCGATGAAGCTCGGCCGCGTGGACGCCTGGGCGAACGTGGACATCCAGTACACCCTGGCGGCGGCGCGCGGATTCAAGTTCGACATGATTCCCTACCAGAAGGACTGGACGCAGAACCTGTTCGGAAACGTGGTGTGGATCAACAAGAAGTTCCTGGCGGACAACCGCGCGACCGTGGTGGGCTTCCTGCGCGGCCTGGCCAAGGGAAGCCTCTTCTTCTACACGAACCCCGAGGCCGCGCTCCAGGTGCACTGGGTGCTCTACCCCGAGTCCAAGCCCAAGGGCATGAGCGACGCGGAGGCCACCGCCTTGATGATCAAGGTGCTGAAGGCGCGCGCGCCGAAGCTCAAGCTCGATGACGAGAAGATCAAGAAGTTCGGCGCGCACCACGACGGCGAATGGGCCGAGTACGTGAAGTTCGTGGGTCTGGACAAGAAGCTCACCGACGCGCAGGTGAAATCGCTCTACACGAACGAACTGATCGATGAGGTCAACAACTTCGACCGGAACGAGGTGATCAACCGCGCCAAGAACTTCGACTTCGCCAAGGAGCTCAAGCGCTTCAAGGCGATGATGAAGATGCAGAAATAAAAGGCAGGCGAAATGGCGACCACAGATCAGAAGAACGAAACATCAAAGAGCGCGGGCGGTCCCTCGCTTTCGGAGACGCTGCTCCAGAGGCCGTATCTGCTCTTCGGCGTATCCTTCGTGGTGTTGCTGGTCGTATGGGAGTGGACGGTTACCTACTTCGAGGTGGACGACTTCATCTTCCCGGCGCCCTCGGGCGTGGCGACGGCGCTCATGCGCGGGCTGTTCTTCTACGACGTGGGCAGCGGCGTGGGCGGCGCGGCAGACTTCATGGGACTGATGAAGACGAGCTTCTACAACCACATCAGCCACACGCTGTTCGAGGCCGTCATGGGCTTTTTCATGGGCAGCATCATCGGGCTGGGCCTGGGGCTGGTGTTCATGCAGTCCAAATGGGTCGAGGCGATCATCATGCCCTACGTGGTGGCGTTCCAGACCCTCCCCAAGCTCGCCATCGCGCCCCTGTTCATCATCTGGTTCGGCTACGAGGTGAAGTCGAAGATATTCCTGGCCGGTCTCGTGGCGTTCTTCCCGCTGCTGGTGAACACGATGGTCGGGCTCAAGTCCGCCGCGTCCGACCAGATAGACCTCATGCGCTCGCTCTCCGCCTCGCGCTGGCAGATGTTCTGGAAGATGCAGTTCCCGAACGCCCTGCCCTTCATCTTCGCGGGCTTCGAGATAGCGGTGGTGTTCAGCCTGCTCGGCGCGATTCTGGGCGAGTTCGTGGGCGCCGGCCAGTGCATGTGGGGCGGCCGCGGCCAGTGCGGTCTGGGGATACTGCTCATGCAGATGAGCTTCAGCAGCGACACCACGGGCACGTTCGCCATCCTGGTCATCCTCTCGTGCATGGGGCTGGGAATGCACCAGGTGGTGCGCTTCGTGAAGAAAAAAGTGCTCTTCTGGGCGCCCGAGACGGACAAGACGATGGGCGCCTGATAGTCGGAATTTTCATGGAAACCGCCCCCGGCGGTTCTTTCGCCGGGGGTTTCGGGGAAAGATGAACGGATACATATCGGTATCGAACCTGGAGAAGGAATACGTCACCGCGAGCCGCGAGATCGTCCACGCCTTGACGGAGATCAACTTCGAGATCGCCGAGGGCGAGTTCGTCTCCGTCGTCGGGCCGAGCGGCTGCGGCAAGAGCACGCTCCTCAAAATCCTGGGCGGCCTGCTCTCCAGGACGTCGGGCGAATGCACGCTCAAGAACACGCCCATCGACGGCCCGCGCAACGACGTCGGCATCGTGTTTCAGGACCCGGTTCTGCTCCTGTGGCGGAACGTGCTCCAGAACACCATGCTGCCCGCCGAGATTCTGGGGCTGGATGCCAAGAAAACGCTCCCGCGCGCGCACGACCTCATCCGCCTCGTGGGCCTGGACGGCTTCGAGGACAAATACCCCCACGAGCTCTCGGGCGGCATGCGCCAGCGAAACGCCATCATCCGCGCGCTCATCCACGACCCGAACGTCCTGCTCATGGACGAGCCCTTCGGCGCGCTCGACGCCATGACGCGCGAGCAGATGAACCTGGAGCTCCAGCGAATCTGGCTGGAGAGCAAGAAGACCGTCTTCTTCATCACCCACTCGATCCCCGAGGCCGTGTTCCTGGGCGACAGGGTGATCGTCATGACGCCGAGGCCGGGCCGCATCTCCGAGATCATCACGGTCGACATCCCCCGCCCGCGCTCGCTCTCCACCATGGGGGACGAGATGTTCGTCGAACTCACGCAGAAGATCCGAAACCTCCTCTACGTGGAAGGTTCCCTGGATTAGGGAAAACACTGAATAGCCATTCTCAGGAGCGCAACGTATGGAGAAACTCATCATCACCAACTGCGCGGCGGACAGCCGGAAGCACGCGGGCGTCCCCAAGCGGCTCCAGACGCCCGACGCCGTCGCCAAGGAAGTCAGGGAAAGCTACGAGGCGGGCGCGGCCATCGCCCACATCCACGGCATCCCGATGAAGCTCGAAAGCTGGGAGCCGCTCACGAACGCTATCCGCGAGGCCTGCCCCGAGGTGCTGATCCAGTTCGGAATCGCCGCGATGGGCCTTCCGGGCCGGCAGAAGATCATCCATCTGAAGCCGGACATGGCCTCCATCGCCCTGGGCTCCCATGACTTCGCCTTCGTGGACGCCGATCTGCTCGTCGAGCACTCCCGCCAGGAGATTGAGGACCAGGTGCGCCTGTTCAACGACCATGGTGTCAAGCCCGAGTTCGAGTGCTTCAACCTGGGGCATCTCTGGAACCTCGAATGGCTGCTCGACAAGGGGCTGGTGGAAGACCCGGTCGTCATCACCATCTTCTTCGGCTGGCCGGGCGGCTTCTACGCTCCCGCCACGCTCAAGGAGCTTCTCCACCGCATCGACCACCTGCCCGAGGGCTGCGTGTTCTCGTGCAGTTCGGCGGGCCCCACTTCCAACGCGCTCGAAACCGTCACCATCATCCAGGGCGGCCACGTGCGCGTAGGCACCGAGGATGAGCCCTACTACGCCGAAGGCGTGCTGTGCGAGAACAACGCGCAGCTCGTCGCGCGCATCACGCGCATCGGCCACGAACTCGGGCGCGACCCGGCCACGGTCGATGAGGCGAAGAAGATACTCGGCATGGACTAGACTTTGGCCCGGCAACGCGAGAGGAGCAATGAATGGAAAAGATGATGATCGTCAACTGCGCGGCGGACACCTCGATGCACGAGGGCGTGCCGCAGCGCTTCGCGGATTCGGAAGTCCTCGCCGACTCGGTCGAAAAAGCATACGAGGCGGGCGCGTGCATCGCGCACATCCACGCGCCGCCCACGAACTACGAGGCCTGGGCGTCTCACTCCAGGGCCATCCGCGACAGGTGCGGGGTCATGCTTCAGTACGGCATCTCGACCCAGACGGTCGATCAGCGGAAAGAGGTGGTCAAGAACCATCCCGAGATGATGTCCGTCGCGGTGGGCGCACACAACATGGCCTTCATCGCGCGCGACGTGATGATGCTCCACCCCCGCGAGGAACTGGCCGAGATGATGCGGCTCTGCAAGGACTATGGCGTCAAGCCCGAGTTCGAGGTCTTCACGCTGGGCGAGACCTGGATGATCGACGACCTGCTCCAGAAAGGACTCGTGGAGCCGCCGATATTGATGACGTGCTTCTTCGGGCGTCCGGGCGGGGCGTGGTCGCCGCCTTCCTTAAGCGAGTTCCTGCACCGCGTATCGAACCTGCCCGCCGATTCGGTCTACATCACGAGCGCCACCGGCCCCACCCACGTCCACATGCAGACGATGGCGGTCATGCACGGCGGCCACGTGCGCGTGGGCACCGAGGATGAGCCGTATCTCCACCCCGGCGAACTCGGCGACAACGCGGATCACGTCGCGCGCATCGCGCGAATCGCGGGCGAAATGGGCCGCGAGATCGCGAACGTGGATGAGGCGAAAACACTGATAGGGATCGCGTAAAAGATTTCAAAGGGGATTGTCGATAGCGGGATTCCGGGCTTTGGATTCGAAAAGGAATGGATGGATTCATTCCCCCCTTGAAGGCCATTGGCAACTAATTGAAGAGGAGGAACCACTCCCCATCCAGAATAACGGTGACGGGATACCGCCTTGCCGGAGGGAGTGTAGGGGTCGCATACATGCGACCCGTGTTGTGAAGGCAAAAAGGCAGGGCCGCATGTATGTCGGACATATATGTCCGACCTACACACGGGGGATGACTCTTCGCAGATCGCTGAACGCCGGAATGTCGGTGAACACTCTCGATTGGGGGACTTTTTCAACAGCCCCGTAATGATGAGACTGATAGGTAAACATCATTCAAAAATTTCACAATTTCTCCACCCATACTCTTAAGGACGGATAACATGCCCAAGATGAGCGGGGCGCAGTTCATGGCTGACGCCCTCCACGCCTACGGCGTCACCCACATTTTCTTCGTGCCGACGATTCTGAGCCACTCCCTCGCCCAGATGGAGGAGCGCGGCACGGGCATCGCCCGCGTCCTCACCCACGGGGAGAAGGCGGCGGCCTACATGGCGGACGGCTACGCGCGCGCCTCGGGCCGCCCCGGCGTCTGCATGGCGCAGATCGTGGGCGGCGTGAACCTTGCGGCGGGGCTTCGCGACGCCCACCTGGCCTGCGCGCCCATCATCGCCTTCACGGGCGGCACCACGCCGCAGATCCGCTACCGGAACGCCTACCAGGAAATAGAGGACATCAGCGCGTTCGACCCGATCACCAAGTTCAACGCCACCGTGGATACCGTCGAGCGCTTCCCGGACATGATCCGCCAGGCCTTCCGCGTCGCCACCTCGGGAACGCCCGGCCCCGTGCACCTGCGCTTCGGCGGGAACCTGGGCCAGGTGGAGCAGGACGTGGCGGACCTGGAACTCATCGTCGAGGAGAATTTCAAAGAAGTCCCCGCCTACAGGCCGGAACCGGAGCCTGCGAGCATCAAACGGGCGCTGGAGGTCATCGCGGGAGCCGAGCGGCCCATCATCGTCGCGGGCGGCGGCGTCAGAACTTCCCAGGCCAACGCGGAACTCGTGGCCTTCGCCGAGAAACTCCAGATTCCCGTCGCCACCTCCATGAACGGCAAGGAAACGATTCGGGGCGATCACCCGCTCTCGGTCGGCGTGGTGGGCACGTATTCGAGGAGATGCGCCAACGAACTGGTATCGGAAGCCGACCTCGTCTTTTTCATCGGCACCCAGACGGGCGGCATGACCACCCACTTCTGGCGCGTGCCGAAAATCGGCGTCAAGGCGGTCCAGCTCGACATCGACCCCGAGGAACTCGGGCGCAACTACCCGCTCGAGGCCTCAATTATCGGGGATGCGAAAATCGCCCTCGGCAAGCTCACCGAAGCGGCGGAAGAGGTGCCCGAACGCGGGGCGTGGCTCTCGCGCGTGGAGACGGTATGCGCGGCGTGGCGGGCCGAGTTCGCCCCGCTCCTGAACTCGGACGCCTCGCCCATGCGGCCCGAGAGGGTTTGTAAGACGCTGAGCGAGCGCCTGCCGCCTGACGCCATCGTGCTCGCCGACACCGGGCATTCGGGCATGTGGACGGGCGGCTATCTGGACCTCAAAAGCCCCGATATCGGCTTCATGCGCGCGGCGGGCCACCTGGGCTGGGGGTTCCCGGCGGCGCTCGGGGCGAAGTGCGGCGCGCCCGAGCGGCCCGTTATCCTCTTCACGGGCGATGCGGGATTCTGGTATCACATCGGCGAAGTCGAAACCGCCGTGCGCTGGGGGATCAACGCCGTCATCCTCGTCAACAACAACGGCTCCCAGAACCAGGAGACCAAGATTTTCGACGACGCCTACGGCGGGGCGCAGCACGGCAAGGCCTACGAACTCTGGCACTTCAACCAGACGAACTTCACGGAAATCGCAAAGTCGATGGGCGCCGCGAGCGTCCGCGTGGAAAAACCGAATGAGCTCGGCTCCGCCCTCGATCAGGCCTTCAGCATGAAGGACGGCCCCGTGGTCCTCGACGTCGTAACCGACATCGAGGCCCTCGCGCCGGGCGCCTACGGGCCTGAGGGGTAGAATGATCAGAAAGCTAAGCGTCGGATAACAAGAGAGTGCAGGCAAAGCAAAATTGATACATAAGCCTCTCCAATTCACGACATTTATTGTCAAACCTCTAAAATTTTCTTGAGGTTCGCCCAAGACCAACGAATCAGTCGACCAGCATTTGGTACAGGAGTCGGATGAGAATCCTTGTAGCCAATTATCTGGACAATCGGTTTCCGCAACTCACGCGCTATCGCAACTTCTTTTCTCACACCAGAAGCACGGTGTGTTTTAGTACCTACAAGTACGATTACGATATCTGATCGATTAATTCTACTTTTCGCCTCCCGTTCCCAATTAGCCTGAGGGGCTTCTTCTTTCATCGACCAATCCGCAGCAGAAAACGGGGATTCAGGAAGTCTAAATTGCCCCGCAAAGAAATGTTTCAATACTTGATCCTCATCAAAATCAAAACTGATAAACGCTCTTTTCATTACCTACACGCTCCATTCTCAAGTTCAATTATTCCTACGTATCGAGATTGCTTCTTCAACAGCATTGGCTAGATGTTTTTTAATCCAATTGTATCGCTCCTGACTGTTACTTCCTGCCGGATTGTAACATTTCACAATTGAAGAAAGTTTCTTGCCAGTTTTGCCATGCTTGATATAGTCAAAGGGATTTCCCCCTTTGGTTGATACTTTCCCGTCGGCATTTTTCAACCCGTGAATGTGAATGCCCACAACGCCCATTTCATCGTCCCACGCTTTAATAATCTCGTGGTTGATCCACTTACGTCCTGCCGTGTTTGAGCCTACAAGAACAACCGCACAGGTGCGTCCTTCCATTTGTTCGCCGATCCATTTTTTAATGGCTGTCTCTCCACCTTTCTTTACAACTTCCCAAACATTGTCCGTAGCAGGTCGATTACCAACGATTACGCCTATGTTACGAACTGTAGCCACGCGCCAATTATCTGGTTGATAGTGAAAACTGTAGAAAACTCTCCTTGTCATCATACACACCTAATAAAGAGGATTGTCAGAAGTACGAGCATTAAAATTAAAAGAAATAAATAAAACCAGAGGACGGACCAAGACCAAGCAATTTTCCAAACGGAATCGACCGACTTGGCATATGGGCGGTAATCCAGATCAAAGGGAACTATTTCCTTTCCAGCCACGATAGCCTCATGGAGTGCTCTATAACATTTTTCTAGGTGAAGATATCGGGTATCCATGAACCAAAAAGCGATGACAGGGATGCAGCCACCCACACCAATTAGCCAGTGCGGTTCTTCCGATAAACCTGAGAAGGCGAAAATTGCAGTAACCAGCGATACGGTCCAAGTTTTCATTTGGGTGCTATTGCCCGCCATACGGGAAACAATGGATTGAACCATTTTAAGGTGCTCGATCATCTTATGAGGGTCATTTTTCATATCGTGAAATTACCACATCACTGAGTAACAAGAAAAGTTTTCAAAGTTCCAACAACACTTCGTTTGGATACAGAATCTCCATCATTACTTACCCCCTAAAACACTCGCACGATTAGAGTCAGCAAGCACACTTTACACCCAAGTCTGCACGGATGTTCTAATGCGAAAGTATCTGATTCAGGAAGAGTTTCGTGCGGTCGGATTGGGGGTTGTTGAAGAATTCTTCGGGTTCGTTCCGCTCGACGACCCGGCCCTCGTCCATGCCCGGCTCACCGGCAATGCGTTGCCTCCAGGAAAGCGCGCAGACGCCGCGCCAAGGCATCCTCATCGACAAGTTCACACTCCCACAGCGTAAGCGAATTCCAGCCGGCGGTTGCAAGTTCGTCCAGTTGCTTCGCATGACGCTCGACGTTGCGCGCAATCTTCGATTCCCAGTATTCGGCGTTGGTTTTCGGCAGGCGGTTCCCGCGCTTGCACGAATGACCGTGCCAAAAGCACCCGTTCACGAAGATGACCCTCCGGCGCGGGCCGAACACGATATCGGGCTTGCCCGGCAAATCCTTCCTGTGCAGCCGGTAACGATACCCCATGCGATGCAATATCCGCCGAACTTTCATCTCGGGTTTGGTGTCGCGGCCCTTGACCGCCCGCATCGTCCGGCTGCGTTGCTCGGAAGTCATCGTCATGACCGGCGAATGGGCGTTGGTTTCGACTCTTGTTGCAATTGTCCGCTGCGGTCGATGCGCGTCGTTCGAACGGTTTCAGCGCCTCGATGGGCCACGCTGAAACCAACGTAGTTGATTTCTTCCGGCTCGCAACGGAAGCAGTCGTTAAAGGCCTGAAGTATTTGAACATCAGAAAGCGCTTGCGGCCGGGGGTCGGGATTATTGCGGGGACTCGGAATCGTTGACGGCAAGACGTAAAGGCAAGGCGGCGGCAAACTGAACGGCCCCACAACGGTTTTTCGGGAAGAGCCGGTCAGCAACTTCGGACACGGCCTCCCTATGGCGCCGCATATCATGTCCCAGATGACAATCCCGTCGATGCGTTGATTTCGTGAGATAATCTCGGCGCTCAGTCGAGTATGAATGCCGGACCAGGCATTGTGGCGAGGGTCGGCGCCCACGTTCGTGCAGACGCTCCAGATTATAAACTCATCCGCATGCGCGGGCCGTTCGAAAATGTTGGTGTTGTTGCCGTCGAGACACCCTTTCAACTCGATAACGGCCGTGCGGCCTGAATTGAGCCTTACGGCATAGTCATGGCGATTGGCTTCTCCCGCAGACTCCCATTTGCCGATGAAGCCCCCATCCCGCATATGGTCGAGAATATGCTTAACGAACTCCTTCTTCTCGCGCATGGTAGCCGAGAATTGCCCGCGAATGCGTTCAATCGCGCCCCGGAACAAGCCGCTGCCGTAAAATTCCGTTTCATCAAAACCGTGATCGCCAAGCGTATGAGCCTCGGTTTTGAGAACTTCCGCAAATGCCTCTATTTTCTCCTGAAGATCCGTATTTCGTTCACATGGGATGACAGTCATGCGGCTTCTTGCGCCTTAGGCATATGCAACAAAATTGGTTCTATAATCTCGTTCGCCAAAAAACGCACGACAGGCACGGCGACTCCGTCCCCTGTCAGGTGGTAGGCCTCGTTATAGTTGTCGGGCAGGATGTAATCATCGGGAAGTCCCATGAGCCTTGCGGTTTCACGGCTCGAAATGAGGCGCGTCCGCACCCTATCGCCTTCAACAAAAATAACCAGTTGCCTGCTGGAGCCGCCAACCGGAGTCCGCAGGCAACCGGCAATATCGTCGAAACGCACTTCGGCGCGCTGCACTTTGCGGCCGGACTCGTCTCGCCGCGTACGCTTGTAGATCGTGCCGATTATTCGCCGTCCTTCCCGTTTCGCCGAATGAACTTTATCGAGGTTCACGTCGCTCATCATGCCGAGAAGCTTTTGCGTTTCTTCAGGCGCGTGCCAGGAAACGTCTTCGGGATCGTCTTCGACCAGGTCGGAAAATCCGATGCTGCGAGTCGGCGGCGCAGTGAGACTCCACCATATCCAGTTTTCTTTCAAGTGGATCGGCAATTTGTCGAAAGCGGTCCTCAGCGTGCGGGGATGAAACGTGTCGCTCGGATACTCCTGAGAAAGCATTTCAGGAACATCAATATCGTCTCTAACCGCAAGGAGCAGAAGCCGGGGTCGCGATTGGGGAAGGAACAACGCGGCATCAATAATCAAAGCGCCGAATCTATAGTTGCCGGCGTTCAGCGCACTGCAAATCGCCTGAAAATCCTTGCCATCGTGGGAGGTCAAAGTCCCGCGAACATTTTCCAGAACGATGACGCCGGGCGCTCTTGACTCGTACGCGAGCTCCATCATCAGACGCCAGAAGGACCAGAAAGCGCTCGAGCGCTCGCCTTTCAAGCCGGCGCCCACTCCGGCAAGAGACAAGTCCTGACAGGGAAAAGAGGCCCAAACGAGATTGGCGGAATCAATCAGGTCGTTCGATGTTACGTTCCGGATATCATCGCATAGAAGATGGCCGGCGCCCCAGTTGAGTCCGTACGTTGCGGCTTTCTTCGGATCAAAGTCGTTCGCGAACAGACATTGCCATTCATCCCCCAGCCCGGCGCGAGCCATGCCTGCGCCTGCGAAAAACTCATAGAAACTGCCGATCATGCAGTCCACCTATGCTTTCGGGCGATGGGCAATGTCTAAAATACCGAAGCCTTCGCTTGGGGTCTTCCCAAGGGTAATATAATTTGCCTTCCTGTGGGAAACAAACGCGACAGCCGAGTCCGCAGTCAATGCGAAGCTACGAGACGCCCTTACCCGCCTGCTCCGAAGCCTCGTGAACCATCGGACGGAGATATCAGCATCGGCAAACCCTCTGTTATCATCAAGTTCTATCCCAAAAATTACCCAAAAACAAGCACGACGAATCCTCTACCCTCATGCGAAAATACCCGGCTCGGGACGAGGGGGGGGGTGCAGGGGCAGGCCCCCGCGCCTGTCCGAGGCCCCTGCGCCTGCGCTTCGTTTCGCAGAAGCCGGCAGGCGGCGATTCCTCTCGCATGGGTCGGAATCGACCTCCCTCTTCGTTCGGAACCGACTCCTCGGGAGCGCCCTACACATATCATGCGACCCGGCCTTTTTCGCCTCTCCGGCAACGGGCCGCATGATATGCGGGACAACCCCTCTTCGGGGTCGTCCTGCTACACCGCCGCTTGAACGAGAAGGGGGGGTTCGCGGCAATCCAACCCGCCTCATCCTGCGCACACCTACCCCACCGCCTCATCCTGAGCAGCGGCGAAGCCGCGTATCGAAGGACGGCGCTCTCGCCACGACGCGGGGGGTCGGCTCCCCCCGTCCCCCTCGACAGGCCCAGGACAGGCTTTCAATACGCCCCTCGCAAGCTCGGGGCTGCTCGGGACGAGGTTGGGGATTTGGCAGGGACAGGCCTCCGCGCCTGTCCGATGTCGTGGTGAATATGATCGACGGGCGGGCGCAGGGGCGCTTCGTGAAGCGCCCGTTTCTCCTCCGGGGAGGGCCGTTCGCGAACCGCCCCTACGGCCCTCTGATCCGAATGACGACGCGCCCTCCTCGCCCTTCGATACGCGGCTTCGCCGCTGCTCAGGACGAGGCGAGGCGGCGCCGCGCATTTCCCCGCATTTCGCGTCATGGGCGCGGCGGCGGCGCGTGGCAGGATCGCCCTCCGATACCGTGGGCCGTCCGTTTCAGAAAAACGGGCGAATTCCCGTAAAATAAGATAAATTCGGATAAAATTGGATAAATAAAGATAAATTTTTTGAGGCCAAGTATCTGAAAATAAAGGCGTTCAGTCGTTTTCGCGCGAAACGGCGCCCAAGGGGAGGGATCGCGCCGAAAAGGCGTCCGCCCTTTTTTTGACGAAACCGTCCACCCGCCGGCGCGCCTCGTCAGAGCCGGGAAAATCGGGCCGAAAGCGCGCGCGCAGGCGCCCCGCCCGCGCGGCGAACCCGGCCCGCAAGGACTTTCCCGGCAACCCCCGAGGGGGCGTGATTCTTCTCCCTCGTATGCCGGCCGGAACCCCCAAGGAGCGTTTCTTCTCCCTCGCGCGCCGGCCACGACTCGCAAGGGAGGAGCCGTTTCACAAGCGTACGTCGATGGAGAAATTCATCCTCTGCCCATGGCGGATTTTTCAACACATCCTAATGCGAGAGTATCTGGTTGAGGAAGAGTTTCGTCCTCTCGGACTGGGGGTGGTAGAAGAACGTCTCGGGGTCGTTCCGCTCGACGATCTGGCCCTCGTCCATGAAGATGACGCAGTGGGCGACCTGGCGCGCGAAGCCCATCTCGTGGGTGACGACGAGCATCGTCATCCCGGTCTCGGCGAGTTCGACCATCACGTCGAGCACCTCCTTTATCATCTCTGGATCCAGCGCCGAGGTCGGCTCGTCGAACAGCATGATCTTGGGCCGCATGCACAGCGAGCGCGCAATCGCCACGCGCTGCTGTTGGCCGCCCGAGAGCTGGCCGGGGTATTTCATGGCCTGCTCGGGAATCTTGACGCGGGTCAGGTATTCCATCGCGAGCTCCTCGGCCTCGGCCTTCGGCGTCTTGCGCACCCAGATGGGCGCGAGCGTGCAGTTCTCCAGAACCGTCAGGTGCGGGAAGAGGTTGAACTGCTGGAACACCATGCCGACTTCTCTGCGCACGTTGTCGATCTGCTTGAGGTCGCCCGTCAACTCGATGCCCTCCACCACGATGGTGCCCTTCTGGTGTTCCTCCAGGCGGTTGATGCAGCGGATGAGCGTCGATTTGCCCGACCCCGAGGGCCCGCAGATGACGATGCGCTCCCCCCGGTTGACGGTCAGGTCGATGTCGCGCAGGACGTGGAACTGGCCGAACCACTTGTTCATGCCCTCGATTCGGATAATCGGCTCACTCATGGGCGCATTCTCCTCCCTCAGGTTCTGTGGCCCGTGTCGAGCTTGCGCTCGAGCCACAGGCTGTAACGCGACATGCTGAAACAGAAGATGAAATAGATGACGCCGGCGAAGATGTAGGACTCATGCTCCAAGCCCAGCCATTTGGGGTCCGTCACGGCGGAGCGGGCCACGAGCAGGAGATCGAAAAGCCCGATGATCGATACCAGCGCCGTATCCTTGAAAAGGGCGATGAAGGTGTTGACGATGCCCGGGATCACGATTTTCAAGGCCTGCGGCAGGATGATCAGCTGCATCGACTTCCAGTAGTTCAAGCCCAGCGCCTGTGCGGCTTCCGTCTGGCCCTTCGGCAGGGCCTGCAGCCCGCCGCGCACGACCTCGGCCATATAGGCGGATGAGAACATGGTGAAGCCGATCAGGGCGCGCAGCAGTTCGTTGGCGTTCACCCCTTCGGGCGTGAAGAGCGGCAGCACGAAAGACGCCATGAAGAGCACGGTGATGAGCGGCACCGCGCGCCAAAGCTCGATGAAGGCGATGCAGATGGTGCGCACCACGGGCATCTCAGACCTCCGCCCGAGGGCCAGCAGAACCCCGATCGGCAGGGAGAACAGGATGGCGACCGAGGCGAACACGAGCGTGAGCGTCAGGCCGCCCCATTTGTGCGTCGGCACCACTTCCAGGCCGAAAGCGCCGTTGAGCAGGACGTAGGCGATGACGGGAAAGCCGAAGACGAGGAAAAGCGCGGCGAAGGTGCGGCCCGGCACCCTGTCGGAGAGCACCGGGAACAAGTTGACGCAGAACAGGATGAAGGTCAGGTTCACCCGCCAGCGCTCGGCCTCGGGGTAGAAGCCGTAGATGTACTGCCAGAATCGCTTCGGCACCAGAACCCAGCAGGCGCCTTCGATGCCCCGGCAGTCCTTGTTGGACTCCCCCTCCCAGAGCGAGTCGATGAAAGCCCACTCGAAAATCGGCGGCACGATCGTATAGAGGAGATAAAAGGTAAGCAGCGTGAGCGCCGTGTTGAGCGGCGAGGAGAACAGGTTCTGCCGCATCCAGCCCAGGACGCCTACGGTCGAGACCGGCGGCGGCGACTGCGGGATGTGCTCAGTGCGCACGAAGCCGCCGCCCGCGTTTTTGGAGATATCGCTCATGGCCTCATCTCTCCACCAGCGAAATGCGCCTGTTGTACCAGTTCATGTAGAGCGAGATCAGCAGGCTGAAGGTGAGATACACCACCACGCACATAAAGATAATCTCGATGGCCTGGCCGCTCTGGTTCAACGAAATGCCGCCGAAGACGTTGAACAGATCGGGATAGCCGATGGCGATGCCGAGCGAGGAGTTTTTCGTCAGGTTCAAGTACTGGCTCACCAGCGGCGGCACGATAACCCGGAGCGCCTGGGGAATGATGACGAGCCTTAAGGTAGGCTCCGGCCGCACCCCCAGCGAATAGGAGGCTTCGCGCTGGCCGCGCGAGACGGCGAGAATGCCCGCGCGCACGATCTCGGCGATGAATGAGGAGGTGTAGACCGTGAGCGCGGTCAACGCGGAGAACAACTCTATCTGTATCTCCAGGCCGCCTGTGAAGCGGAACCGGCCCAGTTCGGCATATTCCCAGGTGAGCGGAAAACCGGTCACGACGGAGGCGAGCAACGGAACGCCGATGAGGACGCCGAGCGACGCCCAGAAGACGGGGAACTGCTCGCCGGTCGCGTCCTGGCGCCTGCGCGCCCATTTCTTGAGCCAGATGATCGCCGTGACCGCGAGGAAGAAAGATATCACGACCGCCGAGAAACCCGGCTGCGGGATGGGCTTCGGCACCGTGAGGCCTCGGTTGTGGATATAGATGGTATCGAAGATCGGTATCGCCCGGCGCACCAAGGGGAGCGATTGGAAGACGGCAAAGTGCCAGAACAGAAACTGCAACAGCAGCGGCACGTTGCGCACGGACTCGATATAGACGCCCACCAGACGCGAAACCAGCCAGTTGTTCGAGAGCCTGAGCACGCCGAGGATGAAGCCGAGAATCGTCGCCAGCACGATGCCCATGGCGGAGATGAGAAGCGTATTGAGGAGTCCGACGATGAATACCGCGCCGTGGGTCGAGCCCGCTTCGACGGAATAGGGGATGAGCGTGAGCGGAATCTCGAAACCCGCCGGGTTGTAGAGGAAATCGAACCCCGCCTTGATGTTGCGTTTTTCGAGATTGATGATCGTATTGTGTATCAGGTAGATGCCAAGGCCGACGAGAGTCAGCACGAAGGCGACCTGGAACGCTATCGCCCGGACTTTGGGATCGTACCACCAGCTTGCGGCGCCTTGGCGTCCTCCGCTTGCTTGAGAGTCTACCGCCATCTCGAACCCCCGGGGTGCGACATCGCCTGCGCGGTATCTTCGCTCCAACGCGCCGCCCGGCCCCGGGGAGACCCCCGGAACCGGAGCGGGTTCACGTTATCGGTCAGACCGGCTTAGCGGAACGGAGGCGAGTAGAGAATTCCGCCCTTCGTCCAGAGCTGGTTGTAGCCGCGCGCGAGGCCGATGGCCGTCTTGGGGCCGATGTGGCGCTCGTATATCTCGGAATAGTTGCCCACGCTCTTGATGACGTTGTAGGCCCAGTCCTTGGGCAGACCGAGCATGCTGCCGAAGTCCCCTTCCTGGCCGAGCAGTCGCTTGATCTCGGGGTTGTTCGATTTCTTCATGGCGTCGACGTTCTTCGAGGTGATGCCGAGTTCCTCGGCGACGATGAGCGCGTTGCGCACCCAACGGGCGATGTCGCCCCACACGTTGTCGCCGTGGCGCACGACGGGACCAAGAGGTTCCTTGGAGATGATTTCGGGCAGAATCACGTGCGCGTCGGGGTTCTTGAGCACAGAGCGCTGGGCCGCGAGGCCGGAGCGGTCCGTCGTGTAGGCGTCGCAGCGGTTGGCGGCGTAGTTCTGGCGCGCCTCGGCCGCGTCCTCGACGACGACCGATTTGAACTTCATCTTGTTGCTGCGGAAGAAGTCCGCCAGGTTGAGCTCGGTCGTCGTGCCCGTCTGAATGCAGACCGAAGCGCCGCCGAGTTCCTTGGCGCTCTTGACGCCGAGGGACTTGCGGGTGATGAAGCCCTGCCCGTCGTAATACAGCACGCCCACGAACTCGAAGCCCAAGTTCACGTCGCGCTTGAAGGTCCAGGTCGTGTTGCGCGAGAGAACGTCGATCTCACCCGATTGAAGCGCCGGAAAGCGCGTCTTGCCGGTCAGCGGCTTGTAGGTCACCTTGTCGGGATTGCCGAAAATGGCGGCGCTCATACCGCGGCAATAATCGACGTCGAAACCCCTCCAGACGCCCTTGTCGTCGGGTGCGGAGAAACCCGTGAGGCCGGTGTTGACGCCGCAAATGAGATTGCCGCGCTTTTTCACCGTCTCCAGCGTCGGGCTGGCGGCGTGGGCGGCGTTTGCCATTATCGCAACGGCGGCGAACATGCAAAATAAGGTGATCAGGCGCTTTTTCATCTCAATTCCCTCCCTTGTAGGCATTATAGAACCAAAGAAACATCCTCAGATATATTCTATTGCACTGCGCAAGTCAAAAATATCACGATGGGGACGTTCTCACAACTTTTTTTCCAAATCCTAAGAACTGGAAATAGGGGATTTTTCAGCAACGGCAGGGAAAGATGAGCGAGAAGCACACCAGCGGAGTTTCCATGAATACGTCCGGCATCGTTGCCGGGCTCTCATGCGGATGGGCGAAGCCGAATACCCAGGGCGCGCATGACCTTGAGAACGGTGGCGAACCCGGGATTCCCCTCGGGCGAGAGCGCCTTGTAGAGGCCCTCCCTGCCGAGACCGGTCTCGGCGGCGACCTTCGTCATCCCCTTGACCCTCGCCACATCCCCCCAACGCCGCCGCGATGAGCGCCGGGTCGCCGTCCTCGAAAACCGCTTCGAGGTAGAGAGCGATGTCCTCTTTCGTCATGAGGTGCTCCGCCGCGTCCCACGGCCTGGTTTGGTTTGTCATGCTCACTTTCTCCCATCGTTTTCACGCACGAAGACGGGATGCTACCACAAACTCCTCCAGGGGGTTGTTGAAAAAGTCCTCTCCGCCTCATCCTGAGTAGCGGCGAAGCCGCGTATCGACGGATGCCCTCTCGCCCGGCGCGAGGCGCTCGACTCCCCTCGCCCTTCGACAAGCTCAGGACAGGCCCCTTCGATACGCCGCCTTCGGCGGCTACTCAGGGTGAAGAAAGAGACACTGGCGGTTTGCGGGGGTCGCAGACGGGGCTTTTCCACCCCCTACTCCCGGATTTTCTCGATGACGCTGAGCGTCTGCGCGCCGGGGGTGGGGATCCACATGGATTTCTGGCCCTCGCCGCCGCCCACGATGAGGATGAGGGCGTCCGCGTGCGTGAGGACGGGCACGGAGGCTTCGGGGTCCGTCCTGTCGACCCAGACGGGAAAGGTCGGGCCTTTCGATTTTCCCCGGACGCCCACTTGCTTCCAGGGTTTTCTCGCCTTCTCGAAGAGATAGCGCTTCACGTCCGACTTGCTCCAGCCCGCTCGGGCGACGTAGGCGGCGTGCTCGGGGGCCATGACGAGGACGGGCTCTCCCTGGGAGGAGAGGTTGTTCCCGCCCAGCGTCGCCATCGAATCCGCGTAGCCGAACAGAAGCGCGTGAGGCTCGGTGTTGTAGTTGTCCGTGATGCAGTGCGGCGCCTCCCCGCAGGCGAGCGTCACCGTGCTCTCATCCGGCGCGAAGCCGCGCTCCACGTGATAAGGCTCCCAGGGGTTCGCGTCTTCGTTCTCCGCGATGCAATACGTGTATTTCCCCGGATGAGCGTGCTGGGCGCGGTCCACCTCGCCAGGGACGGCCCCTCCCAAATTGATGAGGCAAAGCCTGAGCGCACGGCCTATCGTCGCGTTCGCCCGCCAGCCGGGACCGAAAAGGCCCGAGCCGCAGTTGATCTTGAGCCGTTGCGCAATGGGGCCGTTCACGATGACGAGCGCGGTGGCGGGGTGCGTCGTCGTCTGGCGGTGGCTGAGTCCATAACGCGGCTTGGTGACAGCACTTAGGGCCGCGACGACGACGGGCAGGTATTCGGGCGCGCAGCCCGCCATCACGGCGTTCACCGCAACGGCGCGGGCCGTCGCCACTCCCATGAGGGGAGGCACCTCGGCGATTTCCTCATCCGGCTCCCCCGGCCAGCCGGTGAGCAGACCCTCCACGCGCTCGCGCGTGGGCGGAACGACCGGCAACCCGTCCGTCCAGCCACGCTCGTAGAAATAGGCGTTCACCTCATCGAGAGAGCCGTTAATCTGCAAAACCCGCCTGCCGGCCTTCGGCGATGGGTTTTCGACGTTTCCAGCCAAGTCCGCCTCTCCCTATTTGGGGCAAAGATTCCGGGGGCCTTTGAATTTCTTCTCCACGTATTCGGCCCGGAGTTTCTCCGCATCCCCCGTGAGCGCGTGGACGACCTCGGCCACGACGGCGTCCGCCTTGGGGTAAAGCGCTTCCCTCCCGGGAGCGGCCAAGGGATGGTCCATCTCCACGATGGGCAGGCCGCCGTATCCCTGCCTTCGCGCTATGGCGCGGGCGCTGTGGCTGAAACCCCGGCTCACGATGACGCAGGCGGGACGCCCCAGCCTTTCAAGACGAACCGCGTCGCGGACACTCCACGACGTGGAGGAACCTCAGTGCCCCACGCCGACGAGAATGGCGCCGCAGCGCGCGTTCAATTCTTCGAAAATTTCTGGGGCCGCAGGCTGGGCGAGGTGATGCTTACGGCGCTGGACGACTTCCTTGATGCCAACCGAGGCCCAAAGCCGGTCGCGCACCCTCTCCAGCACCCAGTCGGAGAACTCCTTGTTGTTCTCGAGAATCCCGAGAGTGGCACCCGCCAGCGTCTCGGGTCTTATATTCAGCGCCTCATCCGGTATCCTGGGGATGCCCGCGGGGGAGATGACGTCGGTGAATACCTCATCGTTCATCGGATTCTCACGATGCAGCATTCTATCTGCCCGTAAAGACGGGCTTTCTCTTCTCCATGAACGCGGTGCGGCCTTCCTTGTAATCGGCGCTGTTGAAACATTCCTCGGAGAGCCTCGCTATCATCTCGAAATCGCGCTCTGAGCCGTCTTTCACCACTTCGCCGATGGTGAGCTTCGACGCCTTGACCGAAAGCGGCGCGTTGTTCGCGATGGCGGAGGCCATGTCCACGACATAGTCCTCTAACTCGTCCACTGGCGCCACCTCGTTCACCAGTCCGATTTCGAGCGCCTTCGCCGCCGGGATGCGCCGGGCCGTGAAGAGAATCTCCTTCGCCTTGGCGGGTCCCACGAGGTCGACGAGTTGTTTCAGGTTGTCGAAACCGTATGCGATGCCCAGACGCCCGGCGGGGATTCCGAACTGCGAATCATCCGCCGCGACCCGGATGTCGGCGTTCAGCGCGATTCCCAGCCCGCCGCCCAGGCAATAGCCGCGGATCATGGCGATCAGGGGCTTTTTCATGTCCGCCATGATTTTCTTGGCTTCTTCCGAAATCCGCGTGTACTCGGCGGCCTGCTCGGCGTTGCTCCTGTTCTTGGCGAACTGCGAGATGTCCGCGCCCGATACGAACGCCTTATCGCCCGCGCCCTTCATCACCACGACGCGGATGGCGTCGTCGGCCTCGTAAGAGTTCAGTATCTCGGCGATGGCCCCCCACATCTCGAGCGAGAGCGCGTTCCTCCGCTCGGGGTTGTTGAAGATCATCCAGCCGATGCCGCCGTCCACCTCGAAAGCCATCTTTTCCGTCGATAACCGCATTCCTTGCTCCATATGCTGCGCCCCCGAGGGGGCAGGAATGTTCCTAGACGATGCCCTCATCGCGCAATTGGCGTATCACGTCCGCATCGTAGCCCAACTCCCCTAGAATCTCCTCCGTGTGCGCGCCCATCTCGGGTGCTGCGCCCCGCATCTTCTGCGGCGTTCGCGCGAGCTTGACCGCCTGGCCGACGATCCTGATCGGCCCCATCTCGGGATGATCCACCTCGGGCGCCATGTTCAGCCCCTTGACCTGGGGATCGGCGAACGTTTCATCCACCGCGTAGATGGGCCCGCAGGGGATTCCCGCCTCGTTCAATATCCCGATCCACTCGGCGCCCGGTTTCGTGCGCGTCCGATTGGTGATGGTCTCCTGCAGCGCCACCTTGTTCTCAAAGCGCCTGGTGATGTCCGCATAGTCGGGATTATCGAGCAGTTCGGGCATTTCCAGCGCGCGCACGAGGCGCTCCCAGAGATGCTGGGGGCCGGACTGGATGATGATCCGCCCGTCCGCCGTCTCGAATACGCCCGCCGGCAGAAACGTGGGGTGGTTGTTCCCCTGCTGGGTGGGCACTTCCTCGAATCGCAGATAGCGGGCGGCCTGGAAGTCCATCATCTGAATCTGGGCTTCGAGGAGCGAGGTGTGCACCCATTGCCCCTCGCCCGATACTTCGCGCTCGAGCAGGGCGATCATAATCCCCTGCGCGAGCATGAAGCCCGCCGAGAGGTCGGCGAGCGGAATGCCCACCCGCATGGGACCGCCCCCCGGCTTGCCCGTGACGGACATAAGGCCGCTCAGCCCCTGGGCTATCATGTCCAGCCCCGGTCGTCCGCGGTAGGGTCCCTCCTGGCCGAAGCCGGAGATGCTCCCGTAAACGATACGCGGGTTCACCGCGCGGCACGCCTCATAGTCCACGCCCAGGCGGCGCTTCACGTCGGGCCTGTAGTTTTCGATGACGACGTCGGCGCCTTCCACCATGCGGAAGAATATCTCGCGGCCCTTCTCCTCGCGCAGGTTGAGCGTCATGCCTCGCTTGTTGCGGTGCAGGTTCTGCGCCTCATAGCCGCCCCGGGGCTGGGCCATGTTGTCCGAAAAGCCGCTTCCTGCGGGCGCTTCTATCTTGATGACGTCCGCCCCCCAGTCCGCGAACTGGCGAACCGCCGTGGGGCCGGCCCGCGCGCGGGTGAGATCCAAAACCTTGAAGCGGGACAGGGGTAGAGAATGATTCTGCACGAACGCGCTCCTGTAAAAATACGACGATTCATGAACAAGGGAGATGCATCCGGCCATAAGGTAGCAGAATCGAGCGGCTTTGCGCAGTGCGTGAGGGGGTGAATTTCACGATTTCAGGGCGCGAATACCTCTCGATCAGAGAGGAGCGTGTAGAGGATATGCTTTACTGGTCGGGGCGAGAGGATTTGAACCTCCGACTTCCTGCTCCCAAAGCAGGCGCGCTACCAGGCTGCGCCACGCCCCGGTGAGGCCGCCAAGCGTAGCACAACCCAATCTTGCACTGGAACCGAATGAGGCGGAGCCGGCCGGACCGAGTGGATCAGGCGGGCGCGGGCTGCGGCGTGCGTCCGTTGCGCCTGCTTCGCTGATACCAGTACAGGGCCGCGAAAATCGCCACGGCAATCAGTTGCACCACGGGGCGCGGGCCGCTCGTGAAATCCGTGATGAGCGAGGGCCTGAACGCTGCGATGCACACCACAATCAAGACCGCCCGCTCGCCCCAGTTGCAATTATCGGCGAAATAGCCCTGAAGCGCGGAGGCGAAGGCGAACATCGCCACAAGGGAGACCACGCACACCCAGGCGATTTTCAGGAAATCGTTGATCCAGAT
This sequence comes from bacterium, assembly GCA_963692865.2. GTDB lineage: Bacteria > UBA8248 > UBA8248 > UBA8248 > UBA8248 > Bin107. Next base: position 149,715 of record OY843592.1, read on the forward strand.
GATCTCGCCCTTGGGGCCGACCCCCTGCATCATCAAGAGCTCCAGGTTGTAGATGAAGACGAACGGCAGAACGGCGGTCCGCAGGTCGTAGACGAAGCCCTGCACGCCCGTCTGGATAGGGTCGGACTTGGCTATCGCGGATGCTGCGAACGCGGCGAGGCCCACCGGCGGCGTGTCGTCCGCAAGGATGCCGAAATAAAAGACGAACAGATGGGCCGCGAGCAGCGGAACCACGAGGCCCGCCTTGCCGCCCAGGCTCACGATGACCGGCGCGGTGAGCGTCGCCATGACGATGTAGTTCGCCGTCGTGGGCAGGCCCATGCCCAGCACGAGCGAGCACAACGCCGTGAGCAGGAGCATGAGCACCACGTTGCCGAGAGAAACGATTTCGATGAGTTCGATGAAGCGGCCGCTGAGACCCGTGAGCGTCACCGTGCCGACGATGATGCCCGCCGCCGCGGTCGCCACGCCGATGCCCATCATGTTCTTGGCCCCGGCCATCATCCCCTGCCACACGTCGCCGAAGCTCTGGCCGAAACCGGAGAGCACCCCGCGCCACAGGCGATCCTCCAATTCCTTGAAATGCGCCTCGCCGAACAACTCGCGCAGGCGGGCGGCGCCCTTCTCCCGCTTCATGTCGCCCAAGACGGCGATCGTGTTCTGCATGGGACGCTGGACGACGATGATCGCCATGGTCAACAGGATCGCGTTGAAGGCCGACGCCACGGCCGACATGCGCAGGATGACCAGCGTGTAGATCAGCGCCAGGATGGGGACGACGTAGTGGATGCCGCCTATCAGCGTGCTCCAGAACGAGGGCAGCTCATCCGCCTCGAGCGGCCTTAAGTTGAGCTTCAGCGCTTCCAGATGAACGACGTAGAACAGAGCGATGTAAGAGAGCAGAGCCGGCAATATGGCGGCGCGCACCACGTCGAGATACGCCAGACCCAGGAATTCCGCCATGATGAACGCGGCGGCGCCCATGACCGGCGGCATGAGCTGTCCGTTCGTGCTCGCGCCCACCTCCACGGCGCCCGCCTTGTAGGCGGGCAGTCCCACCTTCTTCATGAGCGGAATCGTGAAGGTTCCCGTCGTCGCCACGTTCGCGATGGAAGAACCCGAGACCAGACCCGTCATGCCCGAGGCCACCACCGCCGCCTTGGCGGGTCCGCCCCGGAAGCGGCCCAGCGCCGCGAAGGCCACCTGCACGAAGTAGTTCGCCGCCCCCGCCTTGTCGAGCAGGGAGCCGAACAGCACGAAGAGGAACACGAAACTCGTCGACACCCCGATGGGCACGCCCCAGATGCCGCTGTCGCTCAGATACATGTGGTCCACGACGAATTCGAGCGGAACGCCCGGATGCGCGATAAACGAGGGCATGTAGGGGCCTACGAAACAATAGAGCAGGAATACCATGGCGAGAATCGGGAGCGCGGGGCCGAGCGCGCGGCGCGCGGCCTCCAAGAGAAGAACGACGAGAATCATCCCCACGATGACGTCTTGCCGGATGGGAAGCCCCGAGCGCTGGATGATGTTCGCGTAGTCCCACGCCATGTAGAACGCGCCCATCCCCGCGAGAATCGCGAGCGCGTAGTCGTACCAGGGGATGACCTCCCGCGTGGAGCGCTGGGGCCGCATGAAGCCGGGAAAAAGCTGGATCGACGCGCGCTGAATCCAGCTTTCGCCGGGCTTCTTCGTCCCCGGGAAGGCCAGATAGACCATCGTGATGGCGAAGGTCAGGTGGATGCTTCTGGCGATGATGGAGTTAAGCGGGGTGTAGGCGATATAGAGCTGAAAACAAGACCAGGAGATTGCGAGAACAGAGACCAGCCAGGCCGTCAGGTTCTTGGGCTGCCTCCCGCCGGATTCCGCCTCGGCGGCGATCTCCTCCGCCGCCCGTTTCGATTCTTCGTCTATCTCTGCGCCCAAAACGTCTGCGGAATCACCCGGTTCGCTCATATATTCGCCCCTCGAATCATTGCCTCGCTTCGTGAAAAAATCGAACCCGAATCGCCGCGCGAAGCCGGGGGGCGCGCGGCCCCCCGGCCCGTGCGGTGGACGTTCGTCTGAATTACTTCTTCATCAGGCCTGCTTCTTTGTAATAACGCGTGGCGCCCGGATGGAAGGGAGCCGAGAGCCCCCCGAGCATGTCTTTTTTCTGCAAGTACTTGAACGCCGCATGCGTGGCGCGGAACTGATCGAGATTATCGAAGATGGTTTTCACGACGTTGTAGACCACGTCGTTGGGCTGTTTGTTGCTGGTGACGAAGGTGGCCTTCACCGCGTAGGTCGGCACGTCCTTCTTGACGCCCTTGTAGATGCCGCCCGGGATGTTCGTCATGACGTAGTAGGGCTTGCCGGCCACCAGCTTCATGATGCCCGGAGCGTTGATGGGAACCATGCGGATCGCCGTGCTGTTGGATATCTCGAGACCGCCGCCCCAGGGGTTGCCCACGGTGTAGAAGAACGCGTCGATCTTCTTGTCCACCAGCGCGCGGCTCGCTCCACCCTGCTGCAGACCCTCGGCCTTGATGTCCTTTTTCATGTCGATGCCGTAGATTCTCAGGATGTCCGTCGCGTTTCCGCGCTGGCCGGAGCCGGGGTTGCCGATGTTGACCCGGCGGCCCTTGATGTCCGATACCTTCATGATGCCGGAATCCGCGCGCGCCACGAGCATGACGGTTTCCGCATGAGCGCTGAATACGCTGCGAAGGCCCTTGTAGGCTTTGCCCTTCCAGTCGGCCGCGCCGTTATAGGCCTGCCAGTTCCTGTCGGACTGGGCGACGCCGAAGTTCAACAGGCCGCGCTTGATGGCGTTGATGTTGAACACCGAACCCAGCGCGGGACGGCCGATGCAATTGTAGCCCTTGCTCTTCAAGGTCTTGTTCACCAGCTTGCAGACGTTGAGAGCCACCTGGTAGTACACGCCCGTGGTGGAGCCGCCGCCGACCACGAGGAACTTCGCGGCGCTCGCCGGAACCACCGTTCCCGCGATCGAAACCGCCGCTAAGAAAGCGATTACGAATTTCATTGTCCTTTTCATCGCGTATTCTCCTTGAGTGAAGTGAGGTGGATAATAGACTTGCCAAGCATCGCTGCCGATTGTTTCCTCCGTACCGACGGCATCCACGCCTATTCTTCGCGGATGGCGAGTTCTTCGGAAAACCTATAAACATCGGCTCTTGCCGATTCTTTGTTCTCGGAATGATTGCCCAATTGAAGGATAATGAGCGAAAAACACGATGTCAACCGGAAACTAAACGCCGGGGAGCCATTTCCATTGCTTTGGGGTATTCTCATCGTCGGAAGAAATCTCCCGTCTTTTCTTATCCTGCTTCGAGGCTGGACAATGAACCGGGCAACTTGGGACGTCATCGTCATCGGAGGCGGCATACTCGGCCTTTCCACCGCCATGGAGGTCACCCGCCGCCACCCGCGAAAACGCGTCCTCGTCCTCGAGAAAGAAGCCGGCGTCGGCCGCCATCAATCGCTCCACAACAGCGGTGTGATTCACTCGGGGCTCTACTACCGCCCCGGCTCGCTCAAGGCGAAGACCTGCGTAGAGGGCGCGGCCGCCATGGTGCGCTTCGCACAAGAACACGGGGTCAACCACGAAATCTGCGGCAAGGTGGTCGTCGCAACGGAGGAGGCGGAAATCCCCCGCCTGGAGGAACTCCACCGCCGGGGCGCCGCGAACGGAATCGAAAACATCACGGTTCTGGGGCCAGAGGAACTGAAGGAAATCGAACCCCACGCCCGGGGCGTCAAGGCGCTTCGGGTGCCCTCCACGGGCATCATCGACTACGGCGGCGTCGTGCGCGCCTACGCCCGCATCGTCACCGAGGCGGGGCAGAGCATCCGGACGTCCGCGCAAGTCACCGGCATCGCCGTCTTGAAAGGAGAAAAGCGCGTCGAGACGACGGCGGGGGATTTCGCGGGTAAGTTCATCGTCAACTGCGCGGGGCTTTACGCAGACAGGGTCGCGAAACTCGCGGGCGGGGCGCCGCCGATGAAAATAGTACCCTTTCGGGGCGAGTATTACGAACTCGCCTCCGAGCGGCGCTCGCTCGTGAAGAGCTTGATCTACCCGGCGCCCGACCCGGCGTTCCCCTTTCTCGGGGTTCACTTCACCCGCCGCGTGGACGGGAGCGTCGAGGCGGGGCCGAACGCCGTCCTGGCCTGCATGCGGGAGGGCTACACGAAAACGCGGGTCGACCCCTACGATCTCTTCGAGACCCTCACCTATCCCGGTTTCCTGAGGCTGGCCATGAAATACTGGAAGACGGGACTGGGCGAGATGGTCCGCTCCCTCAGCAAGGCCGCCTTCACGCGCGCGCTGCAAAAGCTCATGCCCGAGATCCGGGAATCGGACCTCGTTCCCGCGGGCGCGGGCGTCCGCGCGCAGGCGGTGGACCGGGACGGCGATCTGCTGGATGATTTCTCCATCATCCATACCGAGGGGGCCGTCCACGTGTGCAACGCCCCCTCGCCGGGCGCTACGGCGTCGCTGATGATAGGCCGCGCCATCGCCGACATGGCAGATGAAATGCAAGAGTGAACGCCGTGGCACGACAGTTCGGGTCGCGAGGGAAAAGACTTCCGCCTTCGTAGAGACAAGTCGCGACCTGTCTCCTACAGGTCGGCAAGAAAAAGCTGGTGGTTCGCTGGAACAACACCGGAACCGACATACATCCCAACGAGACACAACTCCATCAACCTCCGGGTCGGTAGGCGCTCTCTGGCGGGTCGGGCCTGCGCCAGGGCCGGATGAGCTTTCCGCCCCGATAGGCCGCCTCGTAGGGGCCATCGGGCGTCAAGACCACGAGGGGGCTTTTTCTTCGACTCATCCTCCGGCGATAGCGCCTGCTTTGCGCGACGTAGAGTTCGCGCTCGCCGGGCAGCAGTTCGAAGAGGCGGTCGAAAAAGCGCAGGAATTCACGGACGAACTTCTTCGTCGCCGCACGATGGCGATCCACGAGGTAGCATTTGCCCTCCAACACCCGGTTGTAGACCAGACCCAGAAAATTCTCCTCGCCGTCGAAATAGGGTTCGTAGGGAAACGCGCGGCACGAGACGGAGCGGTTCTCCCGCTCGCAATGCGCGGCGCCCCGGCACTCGATGAAAACGCTCTGCTCCTCATCGACTTCTTCGACCATCGCGAGTTCAGAGGGCATGCGCGGCCTGAACTCGTGCCAGAGCCGCGTGCGCGATTCCAGAAACTTCCACTCCTCGCGATGGGCGACGGGGACCACCCAGCCCGAGTCGCAGCAAAAAGGAACCCCCTCGTTGAAGGGCGCGCATTTCTTCCCGCAGTCGAACCGCGCGGGCGGACTCGCAAAGCCCGAATAGAGCGCCTCGAAATCCTTCGGCCGCAGCTTCGCCGCCCTCATCTTTTCCACTATGCCTCATCCTCATCTTCGCCAGCGCCTTCGGTCGAATCCGCCGGGCGCGCTCGGGAGGCGGCGGCATGTGCAGAGGCGGCCAAGGCCCTCGATATGGCCGCGGCGGCCTGATGAAAGAGGACGGCGCAATAGTCGACCTCGTCATCATCCATCTCCCGCGGCGCATCGAAGTAAAACGCAGCCAACCCCACGACTTTTCCCAACGCGACCAGCGGAAAGACCACGGCTCCGCCCACCTCTTCGGCCCTCAGCGCCTCGGGCGCGCCGTACCATTCATCGGTGGAGGCCACCTCGACGATCTCCCTTTCCCGCAAGGCGATCCGCTCCGGCAGGCCGGAATCGGAAGAAGCGACGGCGCGCCGGTAGTCTCCGCCCAGGCGCGATGAGCACACTTCAAGAAACCGCTCCGCCGCTTCGTCGTACAAGGCGGCGTAATACCTCTCGGTCGGGAAAAAACGCGAGACTTCCCCCACGACGGTCAGGATGACGTCGCGAAAATGCGCGCCCGCCGCCACCGATTCGCTCACCTTGGAGATAGTAGCGAGCTGGTCCGAAGCGAGCCGCCGCCCCGAGACTTCCTGACCCGACCCCGCTCCTCTCGTCCGAAGAGCTTCGCTTTCCTTCCCCTGGCCGGGTTTCAGAAAATAAAACAAGGCGAGCGAGGCGAGCCAGAACGCCAGCATCAAACCTGCCGTCATCGTCAATCCTGTATCCAGCCCCGAACGCTCCGCCAGATGGACGAGGCGCAGCCGCCTCACCCCGAGGTGGAAGATGGACTGCGTCATCGAGCGTTTGTCCGCATTCGCGGCGTTGAAGGCGTCGGGGTCGCAGCAAACCGGAACATCAATGGCCGGGGCGAGTTCTCTCTTGAAGGCTCCGTCGATGCTCTCGGAGAGGAACTTCTCCCCCCGCCTGGCGAAGAGGACCTTCTGTTCGGGCTCCGCCAACAGGAAAACGCTTTCGCCGGGAGCCGGCTCGCCCTCGCGCAAGGGCAGCAGCGATTCCGCCGGAACGATGACGCCCCAGAAACCCTTGGTCGACGGCGAGGGCGCCAGCACCAGCATGATCGGTACGCCGTTTAATGTGCTCGATTGAACGTCGAACTCCCGCCTCGGCGGCTTCGCCTCCCGCGCCCGCTCCGAGACGGAGAGAAGCGACCGCCTCGCACCGGCCCAGAGACCCTTCTCCTCGGCCCCAAGGGGCGGCATGCTCCCTACCCTGCGCGAATCCAGAATACCGCCCCGCTCGTCGAGCAGCACCGAAGCGGCGAAGGATGCTCTGGATTCCCCGCCCAGGAGAAACGAAAGCGCTTTCCCCTCCCTCTCGGCGACGCCCGGAACCGCCGCCATCAGGAGTTCGGCCCCTTGAATCCTCCCGAGCAGGAAGTCGACGCGGCCGCGTATTCCGGCCTTGAAGTCCTGCAGACGGCTCGCGTCGCGCTCGGAGTATCGGCTCAGGAGCGCATCCCGGACGGTTCGATGGGCGAAATAGGCCGCGCCTGCCGCAAATAGGGCCGTGATGATCGCAAAAACCAGGAGAGGAGAAATTGATCTTCGGGAATTCTCATCCATAACACGTCGGCCGATGCCCTCGCCCGCCGGAGCGCGCATCGCGCAGGGAAAAGCGATGCGCCCCAAAATCGCCGGGCAACGCGTAGAACCGCCTAGCCCGCGGGCGCCCCGTTCGTTTTCGGCCCCACGCCATAGAGTTTTTCCGAGAAGTGACACGCCGCGAAATGCCCCGTGGCGATCTCCCGCATCGACGGCTCCTCCGCGACGCACCTGTCTTCCTTGTAGGGACACCGCGTATGGAACCTGCACCCCGAGGGCGGGTTCACGGGACTGGGCACGTCGCCGGTCAGGATCATGCGTTTCTTCTTGAGCGTCGGGTCCGGAGTCGGCACGGCGGAGAGCAGCGCTTCGGTATAGGGGTGCTTCGACTCCATCACCACCTTGTCGGCCGCGGCCATCTCCACAATCTTGCCCAGGTACATGACGGCGATGCGGTCGCTCACGTGCTGGACGACGGCCAGATCGTGCGCGATGAGCACGAACGCGATTCCGTATTCTTTTTGCAGGTCTTCGAGCAGGTTGATCACCTGCGCCTGGATCGACACGTCGAGAGCGCTGACGGGCTCGTCCGCGATGATGAGCTTCGGATTGAGCGCCAGCGCGCGGGCGATTCCGATGCGCTGGCGCTGGCCGCCCGAGAACTCGTGCGGATAGCGCCGAATATGCTCGGGGCGCAAGCCCACCCTGTGGAGAAGCGAGGCGACTTGCTCTTCTTTTTCCTTGCCTTTCGCGATGCCGTGGATGGTCAGCGGCTCGCCGACGATGCTGCCCACCGTCATGCGCGGGTTCAGGGAGGCATACGGGTCCTGAAAGATGATCTGCATCTCCCGTCTCAGCCTGCGCATCGACTCCCTGTTCAGGGAGCAGACGTCCGTGCCCTGGAAACTCACCTCGCCCGAGGTCGGCTCGATGAGGCGCAGGACGGCCCGGCCGGTAGTGGATTTCCCGCACCCGCTCTCCCCGACGAGCCCGAGTGTTTCGCCCGGCTCCAGATCGAAGCTGATCCCGTCCACGGCGCGCACGTAGTTGCGAACCCGGGAGAATACACCCCCACGAACCGGGAAGTGCTTCACCATGTCTTTTACTTCGAGTAATTTCTCGGCCACGGCCACGCCTTTCTTGTTCGGTGGAAATTCGCGCTGCGAAATAACGTATATTCAATTTCTATCATCGCGGCCGCCGCCGGGCAAGTCGAAAAAACCATCGACGTATTTGGAGAATCCATTCCCCCCTCTCGCCAGGCGGTTCCGCCCGGACCATACACGCCAGGGCACTCCCATTCTCCTTCTCTCAGCGGGTCGCGCGCGCATGGCGGCGTTGATCATTGCACCCCGTTTTGTTAGGTTTGGCGCTCAACCCGTTTCAGCGGGAACCGTTCAGCCGGATCATTCCCCATGTATGCGCGCGGAAGCACATAGTGGGAAAATCGTTTTTCAATGGAGAGGGAAATGGCGGAAGAAGAAAAAGAAGAGGAAACAAACGAAGCTGAAGCGCCTGAACAAGATGAGTCGCCTGAACAGGTGGGCCCCGTTCTGACGGCCAAAGAGATTGACAAGATGAACGTGCCCAAGCTCAAGGAAGCCGCACTGGAGTACGGCGGAAAAATCTCGGGCGTCCACGGCATGGGCAAAATCCAGTTGATCCGGGCGCTCAAGGAGATAAACGACATTCCGTTGCTCGAAGCGAAGCGCACCTCGAAAATCGACAGAAGCGCCGTCAAGCAACAGATCAAGGCTCTCAAGAACATGCGGGATCAGAATATCGAGGCGAAAGACGGCGTCCAGCTCAGGCGCGTGAGAAAACGCATCAAATCGCTTCGCAGAAAACTGGTGCGAACCGCTTGAGTTGAATGCGCGGTTGGGAGATTTCATTCCCCCGGGAGAAACGATGCCCGCACACATATCCCTGCCCCTGTCCTCGAACGGAGCAGTCAAATTCACGGATCGCATCCGGGAGGACGTTTCCCGCCTGGAGCGCACCGAACTCTCCACGCTGCAGATCAACGTGGGCAAATACTGCAACCAGACTTGCGCGCACTGCCACGTGGGCGCGGGCCCGCACCGCAAGGAGATCATGACCGGGGAGACGGCGAGCCGCATCATCGAATGGCTCGAGGATACGCAGATACCCAACGTCGACATCACGGGGGGCGCGCCCGAGTTGAACGCCCACTTCAGGCGCATCGTCGCCTCCGCCCGCCGCAAAGGCCGCCATGTGATGGTTCGCTGCAATCTCACGGTCATCTACGAACCGGGCCAGGAGGATTTGATCGATTTCTACCGCGAGAACCGGGTGGAACTCATCTGCTCGCTGCCTTGCTATCTCGAAGAAAACGTGAACGCCCAGCGCGGAGACGGCGTTTTTGAAAAATCCATCCGCGCGCTCCGGGAGTTGAACGAGGCGGGGTTCGGCCCGCCGGGCGATCTGGCCCTGAACCTCGTCTACAACCCCGTGGACGACAACCTCCCGCCACCGCAAGAGGCGCTCGAGGCGGACTATAAGCGCGAACTCCTCAAGCGCTACGGCCTCCGCTTTCACCGTCTCTACACCATCACCAACATGCCCATCACCCGTTTCGCCGGTTATCTGAAGGCGAACGGGAAGCTGGATTCCTACATGGCGGCGCTGCGCGGAGCCTACAACCCCGGGACGCTGCCCGGCCTGATGTGCCGAAACCTCATCAGCGTGGGGTGGGACGGCGTCCTCTACGATTGCGACTTCAACCAGATGCTCGACATGTCCCTGGGCAACGGGACGCCCCTGAAACTTTGGGACGTAGCGCCTGACGCCCTGTTGGATCGCGAAATTCTGCTGGGCGATCATTGCTTCGGCTGCACGGCGGGGGCGGGTTCTTCCTGCGGAGGCTCTCTGGCGTAGAGAGCGGAGTCATCGAAAAAATTTCTGGTCTCTTTCCTGACATCAAGGTATTATGATGTTATCCACGAGGTTGCTTCGATAATTTCTCATACGCCATGTTCGGGGCCGCAACTCGAAATGAAAACGGAGCGAATTCCATTGTCTCGCCTGCGAGAAATCAGATCGCGGTATTCATGGCCGCGCGGACTGCTCGCCCTGGCCTTGGTCCTCGCGCTTCTGTGCGCTTCGGCTTCTCTCGCCCGTGGGTCGAACCACGACCCGGGCGACGAAGAACGGACGGTCGAATCCATCGACCCGTTCGAGGAATTCAACCGCGCGGTCTTCGGCTTCAACGAGGCGCTCGACGCCGTCATCTTCCTGCCGCTCGCGAAGATATACCGGGCCATATTCCCCAAACCCGTCCGCGATTCGTTCCGCAATTTCATGCGCAACCTGAACGCCCCCTTCATATTGGCGAACGACGTCCTCCAGGGGGAGGGGGAGCGCGCCGGGACCACCCTGAACCGGTTTCTGATCAACACCACTCTGGGAGTGGGGGGACTGCTCGACGTGGCGAAGGGGATGGGTTTCGCGCATCACGACGAGGATTTCGGCCAGACCCTGGGCGTCTGGGGTATGGGAGAAGGGGTATACCTCGTGCTCCCCATCATCGGTCCCTCGACAATTCGAGACGGCCTAGGCAAGGTGGGAGACGCCTTCATCAATCCGCTCAACTACATGAGCACCGCAGGCGACGACGCGGAGAAAGTTTTCTTCGGGCACAGCCACAACATGGCGGATTTTCTCTTCGGGCTGAGGCTCCTGGAAGGCATCGACGCGCGCGAGCGCCTCATCGAACCCATCGAACTGCTCAAGAAAGATCCCCTCGCCCTGGACTATTACACCCTGATTCGAAGCGTCTTCCTCCAGCACCGCAAGAAAGAGATCCTCAACAAATAATCGGCTCCGCCGGGCGCGCCGCCATCTCTCGCGCCATGCGCGGCATGGAGGGGAAACCGGGATTCACTAGCCTATGTCCTTTCCCTCGTAGACTTCGATGACGCGGGCGGCGTCGTCTTTGCCCCAGCCCGCGTCCAGAGCGCGCTGGAACATCTTGCGGCCCGCCTTGACGATTTCGAGGGCGATTCCATTCTCCCGCGCCAGCTCGATCGCCATGCCCATGTCCTTCACGAAAATTTCGACAGCCCCCCTCGGCGCAAAATCCCTCTCGAAGATCCTCGGCGCCGTCTGCTCAAGCATCGCTCCGCGCACGGAGCCTTTCTCCAGACAGCGCATCATCGTTTCATGGGAAAGCCCGGCCCGCTCGCCGGTCAGGATTACCTCGGCCAGAAGCGCCACCGACGCGTTCACAAACAGGTTCGTGACTATCTTCATGGTGGCGCCCGTACCGCTCTCGCCCGTGTAGTCGAAGCCTGCGGTGATGGGTTCGAAAATAGGCCGGACGCGCTCGAAAACCTCCTTTTTTCCTCCCACCATCATGGTGATGGTTCTGTCCATCACCTTGGGATGCGAGCCCGAGATGGGGCAATCGAGCATGTCGATCCCGTGCGCGCCGAGCCTTTTCGCCAATTCCGCCTGCCAGCTCGGAAACATGGTGCTCATCTCGATATAGATGATCCCGGATTTTCCGGCGGAGACGACCCCCCGCTCCCCGAAGGCGTTCTCCTCGATGTGCTCGGGTTTCAAGAGAATCGAGCAGACGACGTCCGCGTTCTCGGCCACCTCTCTGCCCGAGTCGAACGGGCGGCCCCCGGCGTCCGCCAGCATCCGCTTGCGCTCCTCGTCCACGTCGTAGCCGCATACCTCATGACCGTCTTCCAGCAGAACCTTCGACAGGGCCAGCCCCATTTTCCCCAAGCCGATGTAACCAATCCGCCCACCCATGGCTTCCATTCCTCTTTTGTGTGATGACGATTGTGATATACGAACCCCCCTTGTATCACGCTTCCTATTCGCACGCCTCTTTTCATGCGCGGGAGAATGCTGCAATATGGGGCGGAGATTTTATTCATCCGGAGGCTTTTTTGGAAATTCTAGTTCCCATCGTCATCGTGGGGTGCATCGCCTACGACATCGGTTCGGTCTCTCCCGCCTGGTTCGCCGCCAAGGCGCGGGGGATCGATTTGCGCATGTACGGAAGCGGCGCCCTCGATTTCGCGAACGCCTGGATGGTGCTGGGGGATCGCGTGGGCGCGCTGGTGTTCATCGCCGATTTCCTGAAGGCGCAGCTGGCGCTGGGTCTGGCCTGGTACATGAGCGACTCTCCATGGATCGTCGCTCTGGCCTGCGTCGCCGTGGTGGGCGGCGAAATGTGGCCGGTGTTTCACGGGTTTTGGGGCGGCGGACGCGGAACGGCGAGCACGGCGGGCGCGCTGCTCGGCGTATCGCCCATGTCCCTGGTTATCTGCGCGACCATCGCGCTGCTCGTCACTGCAGTAGTCGGCAGGCGCGACCACGCGGAACTCCTCTCCATATTGCTGCTGCCCGCCGTCGTCGTTTTCGTGAGCAAGGGAGACATTCCCCTCATGAGCACTACCGTCGTCATCACCGCGCTGCTGCTCTGGAAACGCAGGGAGTTGGTAGAGGAGTTGCTCGGCATCGGGAAAGAGTAAGACCAGACAAGCGAGTCTATAACTTCAGGGTTTCAGCACCACCTTGATGGCTGCGTCCGGCTGGTCCTGTATGGCGAACGCCTCGGGCGCATCATCCAGGTCGAGGGCATGGGAAATCAAGGGCCGGCGCTGGACCTTGCCGCTTTCGACAAGTTCGATGGCGCGGCGATAGTCGTCCCCCGTCCAGGTCCAGGACCCATAGATTTCAACGTGCTTGCGAACCACCTGGTTGAAATTCAAATCCGCCGCGCGTTCGAACAGGGCGACGAATACCAAACGGCCGTATTCCTGCTTCAGCATGAGCAGGCCCTCATTCGGCGAAGACGGCGCGCCGGCGCAGTCAATCACCAGGTCGGCGTTGCCGCCGCGAACGCCGAAGCGCTCCACCGGCTTCGCGCCGCCGGTAAGTTCGATCACGGCTTCCACCGGGTCGGTTTCGGTCAGGTTGACGACCTCGTCAGCGCCGAGCCGCCTGGCCATGTCCAGGCGGCGTTCGGAAGAGTCTACGGCGATGATGCGGCAGTCGGCGCTCGCCCGGATGGCCTGGACGCAGCCGAGGCCGATAATGCCCGCGCCCAGTACAACCACCGTTTCACCGTCCGCGGGCCGTCCCAGGGACACGCCGTGCAAAGAGGTGGCCAGCGGTTCAAGCGTCGCACCTTCCTCGAAGCCGATGGACTCCGGCAGGACGTGCGGGCTGCGTTCGGTAACACGAACCGCCGCGTACTCCGCGAAGCCGCCGTGCCCCAACCCGGTGATGCGGTCCCCGACGGAAAAGCCGCCGACCTTCTCTCCCAACTCGACGATTTCGCCGCTCATCTCATGACCCATAATGCGGCGTTTGTCGCCAATCCGGCGCCCCAGCACCTCGAACATGCCGAGGCGGTACATATGCAGATCGGAACCGCAAATGCCGCACGCCCTAACCCGCACCAAAACGTCATTATCGCCAGCACGCGGCCGCTCCACCTGCTCGACGTGGATGTCCCGAGGTCCGTGGTAAACCGCCGCTTTCATTCGCATGCGTCGTCCCTCTTGCTTCGATTGCGCCGGGTCGCCTGAATCAGCGAATCATTGGGGCGGCCCGGTGCGGGAAAAGAATACAACCAGGCGACCGACCCTCACAGGGGTTTTTGAAAAAGCCCCCCGAAGAGGGAAAGAACCCCGATCATCGAATTGTTTACCGTAGGGACAGGCCTCCGTGCCTGTCCTGACGGAGGCCTTCGTCCCGATGAAGACGCAGGACAACCGCGGAGGACAGGACAGGCACGGAGGCCTGTCCCTACAAAACCATCGCGTCCTCCCACGCAAAGAGAACCTCCATACCGCCTGCTTCCGAAACGGGCTTTTTCAACAGCCCCTTACAATGCGGGACGCCGATTCCGCAACTCGGGGGTCGCCTTCTCGTAGGCGTGGACCGCGCGCAGCACCGCCGCCTCCTCCCAGGGTCGGCCAATCACTTGAAGCGAGAGGGGCATGCCCTCTTTTTCCGAAAACCCGGTGGGAACCACCGCCGCCGGGAAACCCGTCAGGTTCTGGTGGGTGAGGAACGGCATGGTGAGCGCCAGTGAGTAGCCCACCTCCTCGCCGTTGATCACGGCCTTCAAATCGTCGAGTCGCGGGGCGATGCACGGCAGGGCGAGGGTGAGGATGACGTCCACCTGCTCGAATAAGTCGAGCACCTTGCGCCTTAGAATCTCGCGCTCGCGCCCCGCGCGGATGTATTCGTCCAGATCGGCCCCCGTGAGGCTCGCCTCCACCCGCTCCCGCGTCGAGGCGCCGTAACCGTCCGGGTCCTGCTCATAGAGCGGCCTGTGGAACTCGGCGAATTCGCATTGGATGATGACGCGGTTCACGCGCATCAAGCGCTCCGCGTCGTCGAAGGGCAGCGTCTCGACCCGCGCCCCCGACTCCCGGAAGGCGTCGACGGCCCGCTCGAAGGCCCCCGCCACCTCCGCGTCCGCCTCGAAGCCGCCCGAAAGCCCGGGGCAAAGGCCCACCCGTAGACCTTCCGCGCCCTCATCGATCCGGGCGGAGAAGTCGGGAACCGGCATGTCGCGGCTATAGGAGTCCTCAGGGTCGTAGCCCGCCATCCCCTGCAAAAAAAGAGCGGCGTCGCGCGCGGAGCGGGCGATCGGCCCCACGTGGTCGTAGCTCAGGCAGTTGGGGCACACGCCGCGCAGGCTCACCCGCCCGTGCGTGGGCTTGAGTCCCACGAGACCGCACAGCGCCGAAGGCCCGCGGATGGAGCTGCCCGTGTCCGTCCCGATGGCCGCCGGGCAAAGGCCCGCCGCGACCGAAGCGGCGGAACCCGTGCTCGATCCACCCGTCATGCGGTCGGTGTCCCACGGGTTGCGCGCCGTGCCGAAGTGGACGTTTTCGCTCAGAGGACCTGAGGCGAACTCCTGTGTGTGGCACTTGCCGAGCAGAATCGCGCCGGCGCGCTTGAGGCGCGCGACGCACTCCGCGTCCGCATCGGGCACATTGTCTCGAAAAAAGCTCGACCCGCGCGTCGTCCGCACGCCCGAGGTGTCGATGATGTCCTTGACCCCGTAAGGGATGCCGTGCAAAGGGCCCAGCCTGCGGCCTGCGGCGATTTCCTCTTGCGCGCGCTTCGCCTCGGCCAGCGCGACTTCGGCCGTCACTTCGAGAAAGCCCATGATAACGGGATTGAGCGAATCGATGCGGCGCAGGAACGCCTCGACCACGTCGACGGGAGAGAGTTCTCCCGCCCCGATTCGCTCTGAAAGCTCGTGAAGCTCAAGCCGGCAAATATCATCTGCGCTCATGGCATAGTCTCCCCGAAAACGCGCTCCGCCCTCCCGTAGGCCAGGAATAAATCAACCCTCCGACCCGGCGGACGCCGGGAGCGCTTCTTCCGCATCTTCGGATGGGCCCTCTTTCGCCCACCAGCACTCGTTCATGAAATCGGAAAAATCTTTTTTGTCGATCACGGCGGATTTGGTGAACAGGGTCATCTGGTCATCGCCTTCGAGGTCGGTCTCGAGCGCGTCGGTGAAGCGGTTCCACATGTTGAAATAGCCCGACACGAGCGTCGCCTCGACGATCTGGGCGTGATCGTAGTGTTTCTTCATGTTCTCAAGCGCATCGGGGTTCCGGGCGAAGGTGTATTTCGTCAGGTGATACGCCCAGGCGATGGCCGCCTTCTCGGCGTCGGTGAACAGGTCCGAATCCTGATACGCGTCGTCCCTCACGGCGTCAATCTGGGCATCAGAAAGCCCGCACGCTCGACCGAACGTGACGTTGTGGGCCGTTCAGTACTTGCACCCGTTTTCCATCGAGGTCTTGAGGATCAAGAGCGCCTTGGTCCTGGCGTCGAGCACGTCTGTGATCTCCGCCCGGCACAGCGAGATCAGAAAGCCGAACAGCGGCTGAAGCATCCTCGGGCTGGCCGAACTCACGCGGATGGCGTTCGCCACGCGGCCGAACATCCTGCGGCTCGCGTCGAACACCACGGCGGCCTCGGGGCCGGCCTCCTCATCGCTCAGAATCGGTAGTTGCGCCATCGACATCTCCTCCTTATCAAGATTTCAAAATGAGAATTATATCCTTGAGTTTACGACTTCTTGGTGCTGGTCAATTCATAATTTCTTCTCCAAAACCACTCCCTCATACCTGGGTTTCTCTCACTCCCCCTTGAGGGAGTTGTTGAAAATGCCCACAGAAGGAGCACACCGATTTTCACTCCCCCCTTGAGGGTCTGGCTTCCCGAGGGGAAAGCCAGACCCTCAAGGGGGGAGTGGTTATATCGTTCCCCTTCGAATCCAGAACCCGGAATCCAACTGTCGGGTCATGTCTATAATTCCCCTCAGAATTCAGTTCACGGGCGGCCAGAGGCGGCGGCCCACGCTCGGGCTGCCGGGCGCGTGGACGAGCGATCTCACCACCCGGCCCGACCACCCGCTCTCATCGAGCGAGAGGCTCTCGTGCTTCTGGAAACCCTCCTCCCTCGCCTCGAGCGAGGTGAACTCGTACATGATCGAATGCTTGGCCCAGCCCGCGGCGGAGAGCAGCTTCCTCGCGCCGATGCACCCGGGCATCCCCTCCATGAACTTGAGGCGGTACTGCGCGTACCAAGCGCCCAAGTCGTGCTCCGCCTCCGCGTCCCGGGAGATGAACTGCCCCATCTGAATCGCGGGTCCGGGCGTGATGCCGGGACCTCTGGAGTCCACGTCGGGACCGTCGACGCGCGCCTCCTCGCTGAATATGCATTCGCGATATCCTTCGCGAAGGCCCAGCATGGCCCTCGCCTCGTCGTCGTGTTCTTTCGCGATATCCGCGAGTGTGGGATCAAAAAACACATGGGGCGACACCGCCCCGAACAGGATCACGTACCCCGTGCCGCCGGGAAGCGCATCGGGCGCGGCGTATGTGAGGGCCGTGTTCTTCACCTGCTCCATCTGCGCCCCGTCGTGTTCGACCTCGTAATGCGCCGCCCACAGAAAGCCCGCCCGCTGCCGCATGGCGGGCAGGTGACGCCCGTGCAGCCAGGCGCAATAATCATCTTTTTCGTCTTCGGGCAGATCGTACCAGGACGCCCAGATTCCTCGATCCATTATATGACTCCATCCAAAAGGTTGGTGAGACGCTACTGCACGAAGGTCGTGCCCGCCTTGTCCTGGTGGGAACAGTTCCCGTAGGTGGCGATGAGCTCGGCCGGCTCGGTCTCGCTCGGGTTCTCCTGCCCGTGCGGCTCGCCGGCGGGCGCGTAGCAGAAATGCCCCGCCTCGACAAGGATTTTTTCGGGATTTTCGGGATCCCCGCAATAGACGTAGATCGGCCCCTTGTTCACGTAAAACACCGCGTCGCACGTATGGGTGTGCATCTTGTTCTTCCCGCCGGGGGGGATGATGGTGCGCTGCATGGTCATGACCTTCGTGTCGGTCGTCTCGTCGTTCACCCCCCACATGATGGAGTAGGGAGGTTCGTAGGCGTTGTCCTTGTCCACGCTCATGGAATTGATGATCTTCATGAATCCTGGTCTCCTTGAATCCGCACACCGCGGGGGCGGGGGCGCTCCTCCAAAAGGAGGGAATGAAAGTTTGCTACGGCCATCCGATTCGTGAATAATACGCAAATCCTTGGAACGAAACCACTTCATCGGGCGATGAGGAGCGCTCCCGGGTCGGCGGAAGATAACGACCCCATGAGACAGGACAGCCCATGGCTTCGGACAACGAACCGGCGAACGCGCCAAGCCCCACGATGCTGCGCCTGGAGATATGCCTGGCCGCGGCAATGATGCTCCTCGCGGCGGGCTTCGCCGTCTTCATGCCATATCTCATCGCGACGGGCGGCATCTCCGCCGCGCAGGATTTCCTCCGCCTCACGCCCGTCTTTTTCCCGAGGCTCGCCTTCGCCGTGCTGGCCGCCCTGTGCGCGTTCTATCTGATAGACGTCTGGCGAAGGGCGCGCCACGTCCAATCCGCCGAGAACCCGGGCGAGGCGGAACGCTTCGGGCGCGGTGTGCTGATGATCGTCATCGTCGCCGCCTATTCTCTTCTCGTCTCGGCGCTGGGCTACGGCCTTTCGACGCTTTTGATGGCGGGCGCCGTCATCTGGTACCTGGGCATCCGGCAGATTTGGATCGTCGCATCCGTCTCCATCGTAATGCCCATCGTCGTGCGCTTCATCTTCGAGAGATTGCTGCTCATCTCGCTTCCGAGGAGCGATTACGAGGCCATCGCCGTCGTCGAGGATGTGATCATGAAGTTCCTCTCAGGCCTTTTTCTCGGGAAATAGGGAGACCCGGTCTTGCTCGACGCCTTCCTTCAAGCTTTCACCCTTCTGATGCGCGTGGACACCTATCTCTACATCTGCGCGGGATTGACCATCGGCATGTTCGTGGGCGCGATGCCGGGCCTCACCACCATCCTCGCGATGTCGGTTCTCCTGCCGATTTCCTTCAAGCTCGAACCCATGCTCGGCATCCCTTTTCTGATCGGCATCTACAAGGGCGGCATCTACGGGGGCAGCATCCCGGCCATACTGGTCGGCATTCCGGGAACGGGCGCATCCATCGCCACCACCTTCGACGGCCCGGCGCTCACGCGCAAGGGCGAGGGTCGAAAGGCGCTCGAGATGGCATTGTTCTCCTCCACCATCGCCGATACGCTGTCCGACATCTTCACTCTGGCGCTCATCGGCCCCATCGCCATCATCACACTCTTGATCGGCCCGCCGGAGGTGTTCGCCGTCATCATCTTCTCGCTCGTGCTCATCGCGAGCGTTTCGAGCGATTCGGGCCTAAAGGGCGCCATCGCCGCCTGCATCGGCATGGGGCTCGGCTTCATCGGCACCGACGCCACCACCGGCGCGACGCGCATGACGTTCGGCCTCGAAGCCCTGAGCGGAGGCATTCCGCTCATCCCGCTGGCCATCGGCATCTTCGCGATGCCGGAGGTGCTCGAGGCGGTCGAGACGCGCACCGTGCGCTTCATCAGCGAGCACGTGGACCTCGCCAAGGCGGGAGAACGCCTGCGCTGGCGCGAGTTCAAGGCGTCTATCCGCTCCATTTTGCGCTCGACCGCCATCGGGACGGGCATCGGCATGGTGCCGGGCGTGGGACAGGTGGTGGCCGCCTTCATCGGCTACAGCGCGGCGAAGCGCGCGGCGAAGAACCCGGAGAACTTCGGCAAGGGCGAACTGGACGGCGTCGCGGCGCCCGAGGCGGCGAACAACGCCGTGAACGGCCCCACGCTGGTCCCCCTGCTGACGCTCGGCATCCCCGGAGACAACGTGACGGCCATCCTGCTCGGCGCGTTCGTGGCGCACGGCATGCGGCCCGGACCCCAGATATTCCAGGAACAGGGCGCGCTCATGTACGCTCTCATCCTCACGATGGTGCTGGCGAACGTGCTGTTCTTCTTCCTCGGCTATGTCCTGCTCAAGCCCTTCGCCCGGGCCATCCAGTTCAAAAAAGCGTATCTCATCCCCGTCATCGTGGCGCTCGCCTTCGTGGGCACGCTCTCCACGGGAGCGAACACCGACGTGATCCTGATGGTCATCATCGGCGTATGCGCCTATATTCTCAGAAAATTCAAATTCGACCTGGCGCCCCTCATCATCGCCTTCGTGCTGGCCGAGCCGATAGAGTATCGTTTGAGCCAGTCGATGCTGTATGCTAAGGGAGCGCCGTTTTCGTACCTGTTCGTACAAAGACCGATAGCGTCCGCCTTTCTCATAGCGGCGCTGGTCTGGATCGCATTTCTCATTCTTCGCCCGATGTGGCAGCGCGCCAAGGGGTCCGCCGTCTCATGAGGGCACATCATCAAAGGAGACCATCATGAAAAAACGCTTCTTCGTCATCCTGGCCGCGCTGGCCTTCATCGTCGCGCTGGGAGCCCCCTCCGCGAGCACGGCGGCCTATCCGGACAGGCCCATCACGCTCGTCCTGCCCGTGGGCGCGGGCGGCAGCCACGACCTCCACGCGCGCGGCATTACCAGCATCATCGCCGACATTCTCGGCCAACCCATGGTCGTGAAGCTCGTGCCCGGCGGCGCGGGCATGAAAGGCACCGGCTTCGTCGCCAAGGCCAAGCCGGACGGCTACACCCTGCTCTTCACCCACAACGGCTTCGACCAGCTCGTGCCGCAGACCCGCAAGGTGCCCTTCGACACGCTGCGCGATTTCTCGGCCGTCGCCAAGATCAACCACGGGCAGCCGGTGTTCTTCTCCCTGGCGAACAGGCCGTGGAAGAACATGAAGGAATTCGTCGCCTACGCCAAGAAAAACCCCGGCAAGGTCAACTGGGGCCACAGCGGCGTCTGGGGCGCGGGCCACGTGCCCTCCATGCAGTTCGTTCGCGCGGCGGGCATCAAGGTGAACTTCATCCCGCATAAAGGCGGCGGCCCCGCGCTGCGCGCCGTCCTCTCGGGCCAGGACGACGTGGGCATCGCCTTCCCGACCCAGCTTCGCCCCCACAAGAAGGCCGGAAAGGTCACCGTGCTCGCGCTCACAGGCGATATGCGCCTCTCGAAGGACAAGGACTTCAAGGAAGTCCCGACCACGACGGAACTCGGCTACAAGGGCGTGGGCTTCACGATGGACCGCATCTTCATGGCGCCATCCAAGACGCCCGCCGACAGGCTGAAGAAGCTCCGCGACGCATTCGAGAAGCTCACGAAGAACAAGTCCTTCAAGCGCTTCATGCGCAGCATCGGCGAGAACGTGGTGTTCGTGAGCGGCGCGAACTACGAGAAGACCAGAAAGCCGAACTTCGACGGCTACACGCAACTCATCAAGGCCATGACGATGAAGAAATAGGTTCATAGGGCCAGGCATTACCGGGGGGTGAGCGGCGCGCGTCTAAGCTACTGCCGCTCATCCCCTTTGTTTTGGGAATTATATACATGACTCGGCAGCGGGTTTCCGGGTTCCGGATTCGAAAGGGAGCAATGTAACCATTCCTGTCTTGAGAGGGTTATTAAAAAAATCCCCCCGCTGAGGGTATTCACCGTCATTCCGGCAAAAGCCGGAATCCATTTTTACGCCTTTTGCCTTTCTTCAGGATTCCCGCGCATCGGTGGAGGAATGGAATGCGCCGTTCATTCACCCGCACCCGCAAATGGATTCCGGCTTTTGCCGGAATGACGGCTGGGGGTGAATTCGGAGCGAAGAGGGGAAATTCAACAACCCCGTATGCGACCCCTGCAATCCCTCCCGCATGGGTCGAGGCCGTCTACACCGCCGTCATTCCGGCAAAAGCCGGAATCCATTTTCGCCTTAGTCTTTTCGCCCCTTCGTTCAGACAGCTTTGTCCCTGACGGAGAGGGTCGGAATCGAACACAAAAACGAAAGGTAAATTCTCTGGATTCTGGATCCAGATGCCGCGCAACAACGAGTTCGTTGGCCGCCCCCATCTGATGAAAAGTCAAAATGGATTCCGGCTTTCGCCGGAATGACGGCCAAAACCGGAAACCGGGCGGGGGCGCAGGCTTAATTTTCCCCGCCTGAGGCGTATCATTCCCTGTTGAAACACAGGCGGGGCTCGACCCGCTGCGTGCCAACGCGATTCCCGGCCCCCTGCGCCGCTTGGCGAAACGAAGACTCCAAGCTATATTTCCCCCGAACGAGGGGAGACCGCATTTCCACACTCTCGAAAACCCACGCGCAGGGAGGCTCCTGTCTTGGCAGACATCATCACAGGCATGATCAAACGCTACGCGGCAGACGACCGCTTCACGCCCGAACCCGACCCTTCGGGCCGCTCCATCCGGCTCGTGGTGAACGACGTCTGCTGGTTCGAGTTCGAGAAGAACGAGGCCGAGGGCAAAATCCGCATCAGCTTCGCCACCAAAGACCGCTACATGAACGAGGACATCGAGCTCGCCATCCTCGACAGCAAGGACCCGATTGACGATTTCGTCTACGACGGCATGGAGGAAGCGGGCGAGGAGGAAGAACACAAGGTGGAACACTACCACGACGGCGTGTTCCGCTACGCCATCGACCTGCCCCTCGACAAGCCGGGCGTGGACGAGCAGGCGGCGCGGGTGCTCGACGGACTGTTCTACACGTTCGAGGAGTTCGCCGAGGGCGACGATTAGCCTTTCATACTTCGCTGCGAGATTCCGGGTATTACCATATCCAGTCGTTACGTCTTCGGGCGCGCTTCCGGCGGCGACTGATCAGGGCGCATCGCCCAGAACCTGCACCTCCACCCGTCTGCTCCTCGGGCGGTTGTCGAAATCGACCAGGACGATCTGCTGCCACGTTCCGGTGGCGAGCGCGCCTCCCCGGACGGGCAACGCCAGACTCGGCCCGAGCAGAGCGGCGCGGACGTGGGAGAAACCGTTCCCGTCCCCCCAGCGCGCATCGTGCGCATAGACGATACCCTCGGGCGCGAGGCGGGCGACCGCGTCTTTCAAATCCGAAACGGCGCCCGGTTCATACTCTATCGTCGTGAGGCCCGCCGTCGAGCCGGGCGTGAAGACGAGGACGATACCGCTCTGCACCCCGCTCGCCGAAACGGCGCGCTCCACCTGCGGGGTGACGTTCAGAACGTCCGTCCATCCCTTCGTCTCGACCACGAAACCCTCTTCGAACGCCACGGAGTTGCCTCCTCGGTTCCATATCGCACGGGGACAAACCGGATGCCAAAAAGAAGAGAAAAATATACCCGATTATCGGTAGCGTCTCAGTTTGAAATTTCTGAGAGGTTGGAGGAGTAACCTCCATGAAGGTTTCAATCTACGACGGGGTATCCCCATCTCACCGCAACACCATTCCTGGTGATTTCCTTTCGGCGTTCTGTAGACGGCTAACCGGCCCGCGCCTTGACGCCTTTGCAAGCGATTACTCGATCCGGGATTTGAGATTCGGTAATTTCACCTGCCGCAATCTTCGCGACCCTAAACCGCGCACCCTATGGCGTCGCTCGGTCTTTCCTGTCCATCCGGTCCTCCGGCCATTACCGTGCCCTCTAGGTTTTATCGTGCCGTTCTCTCGATCAACGTTTCAAGCGCAAGGCGCTGATTGTCGAGTTCCTTGTCTCTTCTCGCGGATGCCTGTGCCATTTGGCGGAGTCCGAACCATATAAGGCCCAAGCCGGCATATTGTCCGATGATGCTGAGAATTTCATAGGTGGTCATGGCACGCTCCTTGACGGGTTTGTCGATTATTCTGCTCGCGTCATATTTTGTCAATGCCCTTTTCAGACACTCCCTATCGACATCTGATTCCCGCAAGCGGCAACTCGTTCTCACATCAAACAAGCCACAAGGTCAATGCAAGTCGAGCCGCCTGCTGAATACAATACCGCATCCTTCCGGGAATAGGCGGGACTCCCTTTTCTATGAATTGTTTGGAAACCGACCCAGCTTCAAAGGGAGGCCCGTCTCACACGAGGAGAAATCGTCATGTTCAAGAACCCTTGCGAATAAAGCCAACCCAGGGTATCTCCCAGCCAGTCAAGGATATAGTTCTTCCAGGAAGAGCGCACACGAAAAAAGCGGCCCTCGCCCGAGAGCCGCTTTTCGGTTTCGCGTCTTTTTCTAGCCGCGCTCGGCAATCGGCGTGTACTGCGCCTCCAGGTCGCCGATGTAGACCGCGCGGGGCCGGAAGAGCCGGTTATCGGGCAGGTACTCCAGAATGCGCGCCGACCACCCGGCGATGCGCGGCACGGCGAAGATGGGCGTGAACATGTCCGTGTCGATGCCCATGGCGTCGTAGATGACGCCCGAGAAGAAATCGACGTTGGGGAAGATGCCCTTGCCCCCTAAGTCCGCCACCACGAGGGCTTCGAGCTTTTTCGCGATCTCGTAGAGATGCCCCGTGCCGGCGCGATCGGAGAATTCCTTGGCGACGGGGTCGAACAGACGCGCCCTCGGATCGTAGGCCTTGTAGACGCGGTGGCCGAAGCCCATCACCTTCACCTTCTTGGATTTCGCCTCGGCGAACCAATCCTCGGTCGTGGCGGGGTCTCCGATCTCCTGGAACGTGCGCAGCGTGGCCTCGTTCGCACCTCCGTGCAAAGGCCCCTTGAGCGAGCCGACCCCTGCCACGATGGAGCTGTAGAAATCCGTCAAAGAGCTGTTCGTGACCATCGAGGAGAAAGTCGAGGCGTTCATGCCGTGTTCGGCGTGGATGATGAGGGCCATGTCCATCACCTCCACGGTGCGGGCGTCCGGCGTCTCGCCCGTCATCATGCGGAGGAAATCCTCGGAAAGGCCCTTCGCGGGGTCGGGCTCGATGAGGAACTCGCCCCTTCTCGCCCGCTGGATGGCCGCCACGAGGGTGGGGAACTGCGCCGTGAGCGTGAGGGCGATGTCGAAATCGTTCTCCACCGTTACCTCGAATTCCTTCGGGTTCAGGCAGCCGAGCATGGAGACGGCGGTGCGCAGCGTGCTCATGGGGTGGCACTTGCCTGCGATCTGCACGATCAGATCCTTCACTTCCTGGGGGATGGCGCGACGGGTGGCCAGATCCGCGTTGAAGGCGTCGAGTTCGCTCCGGGTGGGCAGTTTCCCGTTCAGCAGCAGGTAGGCCGTTTCCTCATATCCCCCGCCACCGGCGCAGAGGTCGTCGATGCTGTACCCGCGGTAGATGAGCTTCCCGTTCGCTCCATCCACGTAGCTGATGGCGCTCTCGTTCGTGATGGCCCCCTCGAGACCCTTCTTGAATTCCACGCTGCCAACGAATTGGCGGGGTTTTTCTTCTGCCATGGGCGTCTCCAAGCGCAAAGTGAAATATATGCTCTAAAAATACTTTTATATATCAGCGGGTTTCGTAATTTAGCTCTTCCGCACGAAACCATCGCCGCTAAAAGTATACTGTATACAATTCAATAAATCATATATTTAAGATTACTATACAGATATTTCACCTTGCCATGCAAACGGGATTGTTAGAATAAAACAGGCGAGAATGGCCCTTGACAGCCCTACTTACGTGACCCTAGAAACTTTATTCGAGGAAAATCTCGGCGCTTGACCTGAAAATAGTAGCCGCCCCCCCGCAGGAAATCTGAACCATGGCCCGACTGACCGATTACCGCGTACTGACGTTCGACTGCTACGGCACCCTCATCGACTGGGAGAGCGGAATCTGGGACGCGCTGCAGCCGCTCATCATGGGAGGCGACGACTCAGGCGTGACGCGAGAGGCCGCCCTCCTCGCCTTCGCGAAATGGGAAGCCCGCCACGAGCACGCCTCGCCCGAGCTTCGCTATCCCGACCTCCTGGCCAGAGTCCACCGGAGCATGGCGGAGAGCCTGGGGCTCGGGACGAGCGACGCGCTCGATGAGGCGTTCGGCGCATCGGCGCCGCTTTGGCCGGCGTTTCCCGATACCGCGGACGCGCTGCGGTTCCTCAAGCGGCATTACAGGCTCGTCATCCTCTCGAACGTCCACCGCGAGGGCTTCGCCGCCTCGAACCGCAAGCTCGGCGTCGCGTTCGATGCCGTCTACACCGCCGAGGATATCGGCTCCTACAAACCCGCCGACGCCAACTTCGAGTATCTCTTATCGCATCTGAAGTCCGACTTCGGCCTGGAGCGCGCGGACGTCCTGCACACCGCACAGAGCCTGCGCCACGACCACGCTCCCGCGAACCGCTTCGGCCTCGCCAACGCCTGGATCGACCGCCAGAGGCTCTCCCAAGGCGGAAGCTGGGGGGCGACGGAGAAAATCGAGACGATGCCGACAACCGACTTCATCTTCTTCTCGATGGCGGAGATGGCCGCGGCCGTCGAGGCGGAGGGGGGTTAGGGGGAGCGAGTGCTTTGGTGTATGGGGAACTGTAGTTTGTTGAATGAATGACTCGCTGTTCTGAGCTCACTAGATTGGTACGGTGATTCGGGGCAAAATTATTATATTGCTGCATATCAATTATGTAAGGAGGTATGGTCGGTGAAAGTCAAGAGTGAAGACTACCAGTCACACAGTGTATTTAAGGAACTTGAACGCTACATCGACTTCTACGATATGTTTTCTTTTTCCGTATTTTCGTTTGCTACAAGTGGAACGAAGGCGATCGTAAACATCGACTCCTATGCTTACTCCTCGATGCAAGGCACACTAGACTCTATCCGCAGGATCCTCCTAGAAGGCCGCATCAACGATGCCTATGCCCTACTTAGAAAATACTACGATTCGATAATAATAAACATATATACTAATCTATACTTGGAAGAACACTTCAGTATAGAAAATTTTATCGTTGAAAAAATTCAAAAGTGGCTAAATGGAAAGGTGAAATTGCCTCACAATAAGGACATGAGCGAATATATTCTGCAGTCCCAAACGCTCAAACCTGTAACCTCTATCCTGTTATCCGATGACCACTACAAACATATCCGTGATCGATGCAACGATCACACTCATTACAATTTTTACCAGTATGTTTTGCTTAATGATAACGAAATTTCCATACCTACTCGCCTACAATACCTGGAGCTATTTCGTAAAGATGTGCGGGACCTGGTTATCTTGCACCTTGGACTTATCTTTTACCTTAAGGATGTATACATGTCGTCTAGTGATTATCTCGATGCACTCGAATGCGGCATACAGCCAGAAGCTGATTCACAGTACTGGGTTGCAACTTTTGTGCAAGAAATTTTTGATGAAATTGTGACTCCATATCGACCCGAAGTCACAACCTTGATAAAAAACTCCTCAGAGATGCAGCTAACTTGACGTGGTTAATTCATCGTCGTCAGCGTTGGCAAGCGGCGCCTGCCGATATTCCAGCTGACGACCCTGATCACTTCGGAAGTCCTGCTCTCTCCCGCTTCACCCCCGCCGCGCGAGCCACCACGCCGCCGCCCAGACCGGCAGACTCAGGAATATCGCGAAGACGGCGATGGCTATCGGGCCGAGCAGTCCCGCCACCAGCGTCGTCGCCAAAGTGAAAATGCCAAGCAATACCCCTGCCGCCCAGGCGTCGCGGCGATAACCCAGCCGCCACAACCGCCGGCAGCCCAGCGCCAGCGGCAGGCCGCAGGGCGCGACCGGGATAAGCGAGACCATCGCCATCGGCATCTGCGCCCAGATGGCCGGATCGGCCCCGAAACGCACGATGACGGTCGCGACCATCCCGGCCGGCAACCACAGGAGCGCCAGCGCCCAGAAGCCGAGCCGCCACTTACGCACCACCCCCCTCACGCCCCCATCACCAGTGTGAGTACGCGCACCAGCTTCGCGGCGGCTATGGGGCTCAGGGCGGCCTTTCCCGCAACAGAAGTCATCCGGATTCACCAGTTAGCAGGCTTGGTGATGTTGGTTCCCGGAATCGGGGACGGGAGCTGGTTCTTTTGTAACGCTCTCTTTTGAATCCGGCGGGAGAAGTCGGCATGGGCCATTAACTCTCGAGATGTATGACTCGCTCCGGGTGTTATCAGTCCAATCCATTTTCTTTTGTGCTGTTTCACGAGGCGCATGCCCTCTGCGATATCGCTGTCATTCGTAACCACAATCGCGCAGTCATAGTCATCCAACCACGCATCGTTCAAGAGATGCACGGCGAGATTGACATCCGATCCCTTCTCTTCGGTCCTGATGACATTTACCAGCCTCGTTCTATTGCCGGTATCAGCAAGCGGCGCCCGAACCTTGTGAGTCAGAAAATGACCGAAATAGACTTCAACTTCCGGGCAATGGTGTTGCAATGCGCGCAAGTAGGTGTCTTGGCGTTGCGGTTCAGATAGGTCGTCAGGCCGTGCTGAGACACGCGCCGTGAAGTATTTGATTTTGAGGATATCGTGGTGCGGCATCAATACATTATGGAACAGACCGGAGAGATCCAGCCATTTGAAAGGCGTTTGCTTCAGCGAGCGGTAGTAGAGGTTGAATCCATCGACGTAGATATAAGTCCGCATGTCTTACCTAAAAAAGCAGGGCCTCGTTCGAGGCCCCGCGCCCAGCGGTCAAAACCCCTGGGGGAGTAGTGAAATAATGCCACTCTACGGAGCCTTCGTCAACAGGAAAATACAGCCCCTCACGCCCCCATCACCAGGGCCAGCTCGCGCACCAGCTTCGCGGCGGCGACGGCGCTCGCGCCTGTGGGGTCCCACTCAGGGGCGAGTTCCACCACGTCGGCGCCGATGACCCGCGCGCCCGAGGCGTCGAGAACGCGGATGCACTCGATGAGCGCGTCAAGCCCGGGGCCGCCGGGTTCGGGGCTGCCGGTTCCGGGCATCTCGCCGGGGTTTATGACGTCAACGTCGAGGGTGAGGTATACGGGGCCATCGCCAACCTCCTGCAACGCCGCCGCCACCGCCTCAGGACTCAGCGGGCGCATGGTGTCGTTCGCCCGCATCCATTCGAACTCCTCCCTGGCGCCGGAGCGGACGCCGAACTGTCTAAGAGGCCCGACGCCATCAATCTCCAGGATGCGCCGTACGGCGCAGGCGTGCGAGAGTTTCTCTCCGAGATAGTCCTCTCTCAAATCCGCGTGCGCGTCCCACTGGAACACGGCCAGACCCGGAAAGAGTTCGAGCGCCGCCTCGGCGGCGGGCAGGCTCACCAGATGCTCCCCGCCCAGGAATACGGGGCGCTTGCCAGCCTGAAAAACCGCTGAGGCTTCGGCCTTGATGGAAGCGAGTACGGCTTCGGTGTCGTCGGATGAAAATTCAACGTCGCCCATATCGCACAGGGCGGCGTCGCTCAAATCCTTGTCCAGATGCGGGCTGTAGGTTTCGAGACAATCCGACGCCTCTCGCATCGCATCGGGTCCCAGGCGCGCGCCTCGCCGGAAGCTCGCCGTCTCATCGAAAGGGCAGCCCAGCAGCGCGACGCGCGCTGATTCGAAGGGGCTCCCGGCGCAGAGAAAACGCGGGCGGGCCTCCCCGCCCATCAGCCCAGTATCTCCGCCACATAGGGGGGATGCGTGAAGGCGGCCGCATGGACCTCGGGGGAGTAGTAGTGGTTCTTCACATCAAGGGGCAGCGTTCTCGGCTTGGCGCGGACGTCCGTTCTCCTCGATTTGGGCGCGAGCGCGAACGACCATATCCCCCCCGGATAGGTCGGCACGTTCGCGAGATACGTCGCAGCGCCCGGAAACACCCGCCGGATGCGCCTCGTGATACGCCGCATCCTGTGACCCTCGAACACGGGGCCTTGGCTTTGCGCGGCGTAGAGCCCGCCGGGTTTGAGGGCGCGCTTCGCCGCGCGGAAAAAGGAGACCTGCGTGAGCGGGTTCGCCATGGCGACGGGATCCGTGGAATCGACCAGGATGACGTCGAACGCAGCCTCACAACCCTCGATGAACTTCACCCCGTCCTCGATCCGCACCTCCACGCGGGGGTCGTCCAAGCCTCCCGCAATGGATGGCAGGAACTCGCGGCAGCAATCCACCACCATCTCGTCGATCTCGACGAGGGTGACACGCTCGATAGTTTCATGCCTCAACGCCTCGCGGACGCAGCCGCCGTCCCCGCCGCCGACGATGAGGACATTCCCGGGTTCAGGATGTGCGCACATAGGAACGTGGACCAGCATCTCGTGGTAGACGAACTCATCGCGCTCGGTGGTCTGGATGATGCCGTCCAAGAGAAGGACGCGCCCGAAGTCCTCGGTCTCCACGAGGGTAATCTCCTGAAACGCGCTTTTGGCGGAATAGAGCGTTCGCAGCACCTTCATCGTGAGGCCGGTGCCGGGACCGTGGTACTCGGTGAACCATGTCGCCGGCTTGCCGGGAGGGCTTTCGGGCATGAAGGGGGCGCGCGTCAGTTCCAAAGGATGACTCCCGCGAAGGCGGCGCCGGTATCCATAACGACGTGCTCGGCGGTGACGCTCCTGATCTCGCGGATACTCACGCCGCGATGCGCCATGCCCGCCTCCGCCATGCGCCGGGCTTCTTCTTCCACCCGCGCGCGGGGGGCGTGGCCGTGATGCTCCATGATGAGGCCGGGGTGCGCCTCGTCCTCGGGAATGGCGACCGCCACGGCCGCGGTGATCACCTCGCCAGGTTTGGAGGAAGTCACGGACGCGTAGGCCGCCGGCACCAGCGCGCCAGGCGGCAGGGGGGGAGGCTCCATCTCCTCGCATCCGGGCGGCAGGATGCTGCTCACCCGCACGAGGTTCGTGTCGCCCACGCCCGCGCGCAGGAGCGCCGCGTCGAAGGCGTTGAGCTCCGTCACCCCCTCGGCGCTCCCGTGGGCCAGGAAATACCTGGTCGGCGTCTCAACGATCATCGCCCGCGCCTCTCCCCGCTCTGAACGGAAAGGGAGGCCTCCCCTCCTCCGTTCGAGGCGAAAGGCGCGTTCACCGGCGCCTTGGGTTGTTGGATGACCCCGCGCGGCACCTCTTTCGTCTCGAAGCGCGAGGGTGCGAGGTGTTCCGCGAGATGGCGCACCGCCGCGTCGCAGTCCACCTCGCCGCAGGAGAAATAATCCACCGCCGCGTAGCTGTACTCGGGCCAGGTGTGCACGGCCAAGTGGCTTTCCTCCACCACGACCACCCCGCTCACCCCGTGGGGGCTGAAGGCGTGGAACACGCTCTGCACGACGGTGGCCCCGCTCAGGCGGGCGGCCTCGTTCATCAACTCCTCGATTCGCGCAGGATCGTTCAAAGCGGGGGATTCACAATTATAGAATTCCGCCAGCAGGTGGCGGCCCAGGGAATTCAACTTAGGCTTCCTCCAAAAACGAATCGACGAACCAACCTCAAACCTCCTGAAATCAAAAACTCGGCGGCGTGGACACCCACAGGAGCCTCGCGCGCTTCTTGTAGGGGTTCGCCACACGGTGGTTTCTGTCCGAGGCGAAATAGAACCACTCGCCCCTTTTCGCCTTGGCGCGCGTCTCCCCGAAGGTGATCTGCACCTTGCCCTCCAGGACGTAGCCGAACTCCTCACCCGCGTGCGCGTCCTCGGCTATCGACTCGCCCGCCTCCATCGTGACGAGGGCGGGCTCCATGTTGCGGTTCGCCGTTCCGGGCACCATGAGCTCGAAGGCGCTCACTTCCGCGTAGGTCGCAGCAATACGCGAATCCTCCGGGCCGAAGGCGACTCTCCCCTCCTCGCGGCCCTGAAAGAAGCGGACGATGTCGGTATCGAGCGCCTGGAGAATTTCGAGCAGGCTCTCCAGAGAGGGGGAGGTCAGGTCGCGCTCGAGCTGTGAGATGAACCCCTTGGTCAGGTTCGAGCGGCCCGCGAGTTCTTCCTGCGTCAGGCCGTGGGAAAGACGCAGGCCCCGGATGCGCGCGCCCACGCGCAGCATGCTCTCGACGGAGCGGCTCATGCCGGTTCTGTTCGGCTTTTCCTGGAACTCGTGCGCCACCTTCTCACCCGCTCCAAGTCCGGCCGCTCAGGGGCCTGCGCGAACCGGCGCGACTGTCAGTCCGATCGATCCGACCGCACGATTCCGCAAGCTGTGAGGGGGTCGGGCGGTCGAACCGGTTGTTTAGCAAAGAATGATTGCAAAAATATGTTTCCTAAACAACAGGGAGGAAATGTATATAGTTTTTGGGCCCCGGTGTCAATAATTCGCATCGCGCGGGACGCTCCTTTCTGTCCGGTTGTGATTGGCGGTTTTGACGTCATTCCGGCTTTCGCCGGAATGACGGGCGTAGGGGCCTGTCCGCTACAAAACCACCCCCCCTACCCCCCCTTGTCAGGGGGGTAAAAGCAATGCGCCCGGCAAAGGATTGTTATAAAAGTCCACAGAAGGAGCGCGCCGAATTTCACTCCCCCCTTGCGGGTCGGGCATCTCCTCATCGGGATGCCCGACAACGAGGCAAGGGCAAAGCCCGCAGGCGAGTTGGTGGGGGGAGCTTTTTCTGTGGCATGTCCCCCCACCGCATCAGCCTTCGCATAAATCGCTCGGCTTCTGTCGGGCTTTCCCCTCGGGAAGCCCGACCCCCTCAAGGGGGGAGTGAATTTCTCTCTCGACGGACGGCAAGAACCCTCGAGGAGGGAGTGATTCGTCCCGACTCGGCAAGGAGTTCCCAACAACCCCGTCCGGATGACGATTGCGCGGCGTTTTGTTATTTTATGGGCGATTCGGCGCCTCATGGGAGACGCGCCCCTATCGACCATCCATATCGTCTTCATGGAGAGAGAAATGGCAGCAAACATCGAGGTCTACACCACCGAGCCCTGCACCTTCTGCCTGGCCGCGAAGAATCTGTTGAAAAAGCGCGGTCTCGAATGGACCGAGCACCTGGTGTTCGGCGGCACGCCCGAATGGGACGCCATGATCGCGCGCACCGGCGGCAAGTCGGTGCCCCAGGTCGTCATCGACGACGAGGTCATCGGCGGCTTCCCGCAGCTTCAGGCCTACGACAAGGAAGGAAAGCTGAGCGAGCTGGCTTAAAGACTGAACCGACAGGGCCGTCCACGCCATAAAAGCGAGGGCGGCCCGGTTTTTTTGTTTGCGCCCCCATGGGGGATTGTTGAAAAAGTCTGTGATAACGGTGACGGGATACCGCCTTGCCGGAGGGTGTGTAGGGGCCGCATATTATGCGGCCCACTGTCGGCAGGTGAAAAAGGCAGGGTCGCATACTATGCGACCCCTACAACTTCACATCCGTCGAACCGAATGACGAAATCAGGGGTTTTTCAACAACCCCCATGGGCGGCGTTTCACCGAAGCGCCAAAGAAGATACCCTGTCCACTCTCTGACAACACACGAAGCCGCCCCGAGGGCGCGGCTTCGAGCCGGGAGGAAAGCGCCATGCCGCTCATGAGTCCGAGTGAATACAAGCGAAGCCTGAATGACGGCCGCGTCGTCTACTACCGGGGCGAGCGGGTGGAGGACGTGGCCGCCCACCCCGTCATCGGCGTCGCTGTCGATCACGCCGCCATCGACTACGAGATGGCCGAAGACGAAGCAGACAAGGAACTGGCCTTGGTCGACGGCCCGGACGGCCCCTACTCGCGCTACTACCACATCCCCGAATCCGCGGACGACCTCCTGAAGCGCAGCGCCCTCATCGAACGCGCCACGAACTTAGGAGGAACGCTCGTCGTCCTGATCAAGGAGATCGGTACCGACGCGCTGTTCGCGCTCCGCCTGCTCGCCTCCTACATGGACAAAAACATGGGGACGAGCTACCTGGAGCGCGTCCAGAAATTCCACGACCACTGCCGCGAAAACGACCTCGCCGTCGCCGTCGCCCAGACCGACGTGAAAGGCGACAGGGGCAAGGGACCCGCCGATCAGGCGCATCCCGATTACTACGTCCGCGTGGCGGCCCAGGATGAGGAGGGAATCACCCTGCGCGGGGCGAAGGTGCACACTTCCGTCTCTACCAATGCGCACGAGATCATCGTGCTGCCCACGCGGAACATGCGCGCGGGCGATGAGGCCTACGCGGTGGCCTGCGCCGTGCCCGCCAACGCGCCGGGCCTCACCATGCTGGCCAGCGGCTACGGGGGCAGGAAGGGGACGGCGTTCGAAAACCCGATTTCCTCCAAGCACAAGATGATGGAGACGCTCACCGTCTTCGACGACGTGAAGGTTCCCTGGGAGCGCGTTTTCCTGAACGGCGAGGTGGACATGGCGGGGCCGCTTGCGAAGACGTTCGTGGAGTTCCACCGCTTCACCGCCGTGAGCTACAAGCTGCCGCTCGTGGATCTGTTCGTGGGCGCGTCGCACCTGATGGCGGAGTACAACGGCATCCTGCGCGCGGGCCACGTGCGCGACAAGCTCGCCAGACTCATCTCCTACGCGCAGATCTGCCGGGGCATGACGCGCGAGGCCGCGCGGGAATGCAAGGTCATGGACGGCGTCGCCGTGCCGAACGCGGAGATCATCAACATCGCGAAACTCCACTTCGCCACCGGCTACCACCAGGCGCTCGCCTGGGTGCAGGACATCGCGGGAGGGCTGCTCGTCACCGGCCCGAGTGCGGAGGACCTGGACGACCCGAGGCTCGGCGAGCTCATCGACAAGTACCTGGGCGCATCCCCCGCCGCCTCGACCCTGGATCGCTTAAGGCTCATGAACCTGATCGCGGAGATCACGGCGTCCGATTTCGCGGGCTATCAGGCCGTGCTGGCGATTCACGCGGAAGGCAGCATCGAGGCGGAGAAGATGACCATCTGGCGCGAGCACGAGGTCGCCTCATCAATCGACTACGCGAAACGCCTCGCGGGCATCGAACAATAGGAGAGCAAGGGATGGATCCGACCCAGGCGCTCGTCGCCATCTGGCTGAACGTCGCCGAAGAAAACAAAGAAGAGTTCAGAAAGTGGCACAACTGCGAGCACTCCACCGACAGGATGGACGGCCCCGGCTTCCGCGCCGGCTACCGCTACAACGCGGTGGATGAGAACACGAATCACAACATTCTCTGCACCTTCGAGGGCGACACCCTCGCGGCGTTTGAGAGCGATTACTACAAAGAATCGCGTGACAACCCAAGCCCATGGACCAGGAAGTGCATGGCCTTCATCAAAAACGCCGAGCGCGCGGTCTATAGCCTGCAGGTCTCGATCGGCGCGCCGCACCGTTTTGATGCGCCCTGGCTCTACATGGTGAGCCCCAATCCCGAGAGTGAGGAGATGAAAGAGGAGATGCTCGCCTGGTACCGCGAGGAGCACCTGGAGCGCCTGTATGAAGTCGATGGCATGACGCGGGGGCGCGTGTACCAGCTCGAAACCGGCGCGACGGGCGGGGCGACGGCGGAGGCGGAGATACAGGAGACCCGGACGGGCGCGCGGCGCATCATCGCGGTCTACGAGGTGGAAGACCCCGCCATCCCGCAGTCTGACGCCTGGGAGGAAGCCGCCTACGGCACGCCCAGAAGCGCAGCGATGCGGCCGAATCTCAAGAACGCGGTGCGGGAGATGTGGTGGCTGGATTTTGTGAAGTGGAAGAGGGGGTGAGGGGATGAGACCCTAATAACTTAGGTGAATATAATGTCAGATACTACACGTTTTAGTTTGTTGACTATTATCGAAGCAGCTAACTTACTCACTTATCTAACCCAAGCAGAATTTAATAACTTTCTTCTCCGGTTATCTGTCGACCAATATGTACCCATGAGGCTAGATATAAGCAAGGATAACAAGGCAAATAAACTAATTGAGTTCGCCAAAGAAAATCCACTCCACCAAACTGTTTTAGGTTCGAATTTAGTGGATGAGATAGTGGAACGAGCAATCGATATAGTGAAGCAAATAAAATGCTCGGGGGGAAATAGCCAGCAATATGAAACCTTTATTCATTCTCTGGCACGAGATGGATTCACATTAACGGATGAGGAGATACTCCAAAAAGCTCTTCCTCCAATAGCC
The DNA here is from genome assembly GCA_963692865.2 of bacterium. Classification (GTDB taxonomy): domain Bacteria; phylum UBA8248; class UBA8248; order UBA8248; family UBA8248; genus Bin107. The sequence goes on from OY843592.1 coordinate 184,882, forward strand.
GATCTTCCTGAAGCCGATGACGAACTCCACGAACTCCTAGACAAACTCAACATGGCTCAGGCCAAAGGGCATTTGGATCAAGCCATTGACAATCATTCACGAGGACAATGGGCAGCGGCCAACGGGCAATTGAGAACATTTCTGGAAGATCTATTTAATGAAATATTCCGGCGCCTGGAACCGACGAGGGCCAACGACCAGTTGTCCAGCGAGAATCGTAGAGAGATATTGGCATCAAGACAATCACCCTTCTTTCAAGAATCACTGGGCGAGTCGGGCCAGCAAGGAAAGAATTTTGTGAATGGCGTATTCAAGCGACTTCACGGAAAAGGGTCGCACCCAGGACTCTCTGACGAAGAAGACTGCACCTTTCGACTACACTTGGTTTTGATAGTGGCACGGTATTATTTGCGGAGAGCACAGCATTACATAAACACACCATAGTCTAGAAATCACACGAATAACACCGCGGCACTCAATAGGACAACATCTATTGGCGTTTGTACGAGACGCTGTTCAAATTTTCGAAGAAGAGGAATGAGGCAACACAAGCTATTGCAATTCCACCCCCACGAGGGTCTCTCAGTCCGTCATTCCGGCGCATGCCGGAATCCAGTGACTTTGTCTTTGGTTTTGCGCTTTACCGTTGTTTATGGACGCCCAGCGGAGTCAACATCCTTATCGGCTCTGGATTCCGGCATGCGCCGGAATGACGAGCAAAGTCAAAACCACCTTCCCGTAAGTGATTCGCCGTTCAGAAAAGACCTCGCTCGAATTTGTCTTTCGCCAAGTATTCACGTACCAGTTCCACCGACCAGGGTTCCTTGAGTTTGTTGTTCTTGACATCTTCGACGAGCGTATCGACGGACGCGAAACTTCCGCTGAGAGACGTTCCGCGCCTCTCGAAAAATTCGGTTCTACTGAGCACCACAGAAACGTCGTTTTCAGGCGCGCGCCATTCATACACGATAGCAGCGTGTTTCGAAGCTCTCTCGCCATCGTCGAAATACACCGCGCCAATCAACCTCATCGATGAGGGTTCGAGTTGGAGCCGCAATTCCTCCGCGAGTTCCCGTACGGCGCAGTTGACGAGCGGCGCGCCGCCTACGGCATCCTCGCATCGAACATGCCCACCGGCCCAGATCACGATCTTCTCATGAAGGGGATTATCGCTTCTTTTTTCACGTCGGCGGAGACGAAGTACGTCTCCGTCCGCATTCCGAACAACGACCACGGGAAGCGCCTGGACGCGAGAAGCGTCTGTTTCCACTTCATCTCTGGTCCTGAAATTACTGTCCTCACTTTCTTCGAAATGCCGCGCCAGTTCATCCGCTTTGGAAGCGTCAACAAAGCTCTTGTCTCCAAACAAGTCTTTTACGGTTTTCCTGGAGCATGAAAGTATGTTTTCCGCGAGTTGCTCTTCCACCAGGCCGAGAATGACATCGGTTACAGTTTCCGCCGTAGATTCCCGATCCAGGCCGGCGGCCCCGCTGGACGTATCGATGGTATGAATCCGGAAATCCTCTTCGAGTTCCTTGGCGCAATCTTTATTCACTTCCCTGATTTTGCCAAGAATCTCAAGATTCATAATGGAGCCTTCTTTCGCGTTCGCAGGCCTGATTCCCTGCTCGCGCGTCATCGCATCCTTCGGAGATACAAGCATCACAAACACGGCCGAGATGCGCTTCCTCCAGTCATCGATTGTCAGAAACTTTTGGATTATTTCTTTTTCTTCTTTACGCAGGCGAGAGAGCCGCTCCATCATGGTCAACCAACAGATGGAATCGAAAAGCCCTCTGTCGAGAAAAAGAATCTGCGGATCGTCATCCCGCGGCGGGTTTTGCGTCTTTTCCAGAATCTGCGCGAGCGTCGTGCATGCGGTCCAGACGTTGAAATTCGCATGCTTCTTGTCACGAATCGGGCATTCAGAAGCGCGCTCGATGACGATATCGGTATGAAAACCACAACGCTTGAGAAACGTCTGCACATGCGTAAGCGTCGTCGTCTTCCCCGCTTTCGGGACTCCCGCGAACTCTATGACCAACGGTTTGCGCGCCTTTTCGGCAAATTGTCCGGCCAAACGCTCTGCGCGCTCCTGAAGATTCTCCATGTGCATTTATCCCGATTAAGCACTGACTTACCGCGGCGCATTATTTCTTGATGATATCTCTCCAGGACTTGTTGAAATTATAGGCTGCCTTTTTCAGAAAACCATAGATGCTTTATATTCCCGACGCACTTTTGAATCAAACCCGCATCGTGGTGCGGACAAGAAATTTCCCGACCTATTACGGATTGTTCTACTGCAAACCCGCCGCAACACCCGCGAACCGGCAGCTTCAAAAAGAACGAAACGCACTGCGCGTATCCAGCGTCTTACTGATCATGTATTTTGCCATCCGTTCCAGTTTTCGCAATCATCGCGCCGATGCGCCGCCGATAAAGGAAAACCAACCATGCCGCTCACGCGGGATTTCAGGGAAACGATTCAGGCGCGGGTCGAGCGCGACTCAGGCTTCCGGCAGGAGCTTCTGAAAAAGGGCGTCGAATGCCTGCTCTCGGGCGAGGTGGAAGTCGGCAAAGCGGTGCTTCGCGATTTCATCAACTCGACGGGCGGCTTTCATCAGTCGTAGCAATCGCTCCCTTATCGGGGCTGCTGAACAACCCCGCATGCGTTCCCTGCAATGGACGCGGCAATGACTCCGCTATGAAAGGCGCAGACCCGCGAGCGCCCTTCGACAGGCTCAGGAATGCAGTTCCTCCTTTTTCAGTCGGAACTGACCTTCGGCGGCCAGCCAGGATGAGGCGGAGAGAGAGACCGCCGCGCGGAGTGAGGCGGAAGGGGAGGCTGCCGCCTGAATGCCACGCCCCATCGGTTGCGAGACGAAATCTCATCTCTCCTTCGTGCGTGTTATCGAAATGCAATGCTTCCAGCGAAATTTCCTGATATCTATAAAAAATAAACAAAATGCCCCTCAAAAAAAATTGACATTCCGAAAATACGAAGCATAAAATCAACACAATACAAGGGAGGTGTTGTTTTTTTGACCATTCAAAGGATTTGACCATTCAGGATTTGACCATTCAAAGGAGGGTAGTCATGAGAAGCGGCGATGAAATGCTGAAGCAGGTTGTCGATAAGTCCGCCCTGGACGCGGATTTCAGGCGGCAGTTGCTCTCGGACCCGAAGTCGACCATCAGTGAGGAATTGGGCATTACGATTCCCGATTCGATGAACATCATGGTCCACGAGAGCGACATGCAGACGGTACACCTCGCGTTGCCCCCGGACCCGAACATCACCGAGGAGCAACTCGAAGCCATCTCGGCCGGCCTTTGCTGCTGCTGGTAGACCAGAAACACCTGCCGGCGTGCGGATGCCTCGTATCCGCATGATTGAAAAGGTCAAAAATCCCCCCGCTCAACTTTGACGGGGGGATTTTTGCTTTGCCTTGCTGAAGTGGGTCTCAGGTTGAGAGCGCTCCGGAAAGCACCATGAACACATAGGCCTTGGCTTGCCTGAGCCGATTTCCGGATATGACCAGCTTTATGTGGTGAATACCCCGCAGCAGTATAAATTGCCCGGATTTTGCGAAAAGCGTCGTCGGTTTCGAAACCCAGTCGGCAAGCGCCTCAATCTTCTCCGGAACAACAATCTCCTCATGGCGCAGGGCTTCCAGAAGGGGGAACCAATCGGTCAGGCCGTCGAGAAAATAACGTGAATCTTTCGTATATCTCCACTTGACGATGGGCGTCAGGCCGAGCGTCGGACCGACGCCCTCTTCCCGCACGTCGACGTTCGCTCCGGTCCTCACGACATTCGCGCGTTCCCTGAAGCGCGTGAGCACGGAATCGACGGCCGATATGTCCCCCGGCCAACCGATATTCTCGAGATAAGAACAAATTTCCCCCTGCGATTTGAAGCCCATGACCGCCAGACGGGTCGTGCGTTCCCGAGACGGGAATACCCCGAACGAGTCCAGGCGCGTGTCTTCGGGCTGCGCCAGGTAAACCCGTTCGGCGCTTTCCCGTTCGGCGGCAATCTTTTCCCAGCCGAGGCAGGAGACGAGGGCTTCGACCACGATCCCTACGTCATTCTGGAGACCCGCGCCGCCGGACAGCGTGCGTTCATTGGGCCGCAGGAACATTCCCGGCAGCGAATTTTTACCGCCCGGCGCAGAATCGATATCGTACTCCAGCATCAATTTGCGTCCCACGATCTCCCGCAGAGGCGAGTTCGGCGCTTCCATTTCCCGGAACAGCCGCCTGACCGCTCTCGCCGTCTCATCCGTCTCGTCGGTCCGCGCCAGATCTTCGAAAAAATCGCCCGATCGGTTTCCGCTCGCCAGCGAGACGCCGAAATCCGCCGCCGGCCGAGCGTCATGCAGAGGCAGTTCGAAACCGAACGGCTGGGCGCCCATGGTTACGGGAAGCCGGCTCGCGCGTTCGAGTATGCGCTCCCACTCCCGATCTCCGATAAGACTTGGAGAAATCCTGTTTCGAAAGCGCCCGAGCAATTCAGCCATCGCGCCGCCCTCTTGGACGAGACGGTCCTGGGTAAGCGCGACTGCTTCGTCGATATCCATATCGCCTCCTTACGCGATCACGGGCGCGGGATTCAGATCGGCTTCGGCCAGGGGGCGCCTGCGGCGGCCCATGTCGACAGGCGCGTCATACAAGCGCCCAGGCGCGAATCTCGCCCAGAAATGGCGCATGCCCGGCACGATGACCCGCGCAACCGGCATGCCGATGTCCGGCCGCGTCTGGTCCAGCGCGAGGAACTCCATGCCCCTGGCTTCCACCAACCCCCGGCAATGCTCCACGTCGTCGCGCGTGTCCTCGGTTTCGATTACCGGATACTGTGAGCATTTCTTGAGCGGCGCGTCCGGCGCCGGGGCCAGCCAGGAACAATCGGCGATTCGAGCCGTTTTCCACCATTCGAGCGCCAGCGGATCGTCGATCATGGGCCGGCCGCCGCCCCCTCCGGGTCTCGGCAGCCAGGTAAGGCACTGGTTCAGCTCGCAAACCGCGCGCAGGGCCGCCAGACGCGGGTCGGCATGGGCGCCCGCGCCGTAAATGATGTCCTCGGTTTCCGCGTCCGGCCTGCGCGAGAGCGCAACGAACGCGGGAATGCCGATATCGGAAGTAACGTCGAGCATCCACACTTCCCGCTCGCAGCGGCCGTAATAATCCGCGGCCGTTGCGAGGAATTCGTCGTCAAAGCTTAAAAGATCGACCCCGGGCGCCCTCAGTCCGTTATACCACCAGATGGCGAACGCATCGCGCTCGACCAGTTCATAGAAGCCTTGCAGGATGGCCTCCTCCAGAGTGTTCCCGGCGGCGCAGCCGTTGGAGTCGGCAATCAGATCGGCGGCTCCGCGCTGTTCGGCGGACATGCCGTAGAGCATCGACGTCGGCAGATACCGATGCCGCCGCTGCGTGAACGACCACACGGGGGTCCAGTCGATTTCGGCGTCGGGAGCAAGACGCGGCGGGACGACGTTGTACGGGTGGCCTTTCGCGTTGATGCTTTCCGCGTTGTCGAGCTGATCCTCGCTGAACAGCTGCGCATCGTTGGGATGGATCGCCTCGTCTTCCGCGGCGAAGTCGATGAACCGCCTGCGGGTGCGTATCTCGTCTCCGCACCAGGCGCCCGAATAACGCTCTATCGCCTCGCAGAGGGCGCTGGCCTCGGATTGTTCACGCGTGCTGCCCTTGCCGGCGCTCTTGCTGCGCAGGCTGCGCCTGAGCGAACTCAGGCTCCGGCTTCTCGCGGCGAGATTGCTCCCGGCCCAATAGACGTGCAGCCAGGAGTCGTTCTCGTCGGTCGTGCGCGTGAGCCAGGTCACGACGCCGCTGATCGGGCTCACCAGGTGGTGGTATTTCGCCAGGGTGGCTTCCGGCGTCACGGCCCGCGCGCCGCCGCTGTTGCGATGGGCTTTGGGGCTCGCTTTCAGACGCAGCGGCGACGGCGATCGATCCGGCCGGTAGAGCGCCTCGTCGCCACAGGCCGGGCACTGCGGCCGGCGCGTCACCAGGTGCTGCGAACTCGCAAACGCGCCGACGTTCATCGCCATCGCCCGCTCGTGAATCGGGGCCGCCTCGTCCAGCGCCAGCCATTTGACGATCTCGGCCGCGATCAACCCGTACAGCGACTCCAGCACTGCGGGCTCGGCGGCGAACGGCTTGAAGGCGGCTTCCTCGCCGGCGAAGCTGCGCAGGAAATTGTGGACCTCCTTATGGCTGCGCAGACGGTTCGCCAGGCATTCCCAGCAGGGTCCTTGCCCGTCCGCGCGAAAGACGGGGCCGAACAGCGCCTCCATGCCGCGCGGACGCACCAGAGTCCACGGTGCTTTCGCCTCGAGCCTGCGCCGGTTCACCTCTGCAAACCGCGCTTCGAGATAATCCTCGCAGACGATGACGGTGAGCTTCGGATCGCCGGCCGTCACACCGACGCCGCTCTCTTCCAGATGCCGGACGAAGCGGCCGTCGTCGCCTTCGACGGCGACCCGTGCCTGCGCCAGCCGCCCTTCGACCCAGCGGGGCGACGCGCCGAGCGACGACCAGTAGGCCGCCCGGCGCCGGTCCATGCCGTGGTCGGCGGAGACGACGTAGCCCCTGGCGGAGAGCGAAACAATCGCCGCGTGAACGTCGGCGGCGGGGTGGCGTCCATCGAGGGCGGCGGCAATCCCGGCCAGCGGGCGCCGGTCGCCCAGAAGCGGCAGCAGATCGCCATACAGGCCGCCGTGCAGCAGGGTATCGAACGACTCGGAGACCAGCAGGGTCTGCCGCTCGCCGATTTCTTGGAACTGCAGGTGCGGGGTGAGCGCGGGGAACTCGACGAGGCCCCGGTCCGCAGGGGTCGTTCTCGTCAATATCCCGCGCCGGGGATTCGTTTTCGGCTGGGTTGACATCCGGGAATCCTGCGTCTGCTCGGTCGGCGCCTTTTAGGTGCGCGAAACGAGCGTATCGATCGAGGCGGCGGCGCTGGATGCGGTTTCGGCGACCGCCGACGCCAGCGCATCGAAATCCTCCTGTCCGCAAGCGTTCGCAACGAGAGATTTGGCCTTCGTCCCCGCCGCCGCCGCGTCGAATCCTTCCTCGCCGACGAGGCGCATGACGCCCTGCAAATCCCGCCACGCGGCCGCAGCCTGCGCCAGCGGCTCGGCGCCGGCCGCTTCGAACACCGCCGCAGCGCTCGGCGCCGGGTCGTCGAGGCAGCTTCCGCCGCGCGACAACTGCAGGTAGCGCGCGGCCTTCTCGACGTCGTTCAGCCCGCCGCGCATCCGGGCGTACGCGGACACGTCCGCTTCGGCGGGGTCTTCCGTCCGCTCGCTCAAGCGGGCGAGCAAGGACTCGTTCGCGCCGCATTCGGCCAGTATCTCGCGCCGCGCCTCCTCGAAGCGGCCGGCGATATCGGAACCTTCATACTCGAACGCGCAGCGCGCCCTGGTGAGGAGGGGGACTTCGCCCGGAGCCGGATTTCCGAAACGCCCGGCCAGTTCTGAAAGCGGCAAAGCCTGAATGGAATTCGAGCCGGGCGGGACCGGGGAGAACAGCAGACTGTCCTTTGCCAGGTCGGCCAGGGCCTCCTGGAAACTCAAGCACATTTGCTCATTCTTGCCGGACTGCCGGCCGTCGTGGAGGATCAGCATTTCAATTCCAACGCCGGGATATGCTTCTCTACTTGCCAGATCGCCCAGCAAAACGGCGGCGACGCCACCCACGCTCAGCATCCCGAAGCGGTCGACGTAATCCGCGACCACGGAGGCGAGCACGGTCGAAATCGATGCTTCGGCGAGATTCGAGAGCGCCGTTCTCGCTTCCGCCGGTAGCAGGTTCCCGCGCACCACGTGCATACTGATCTGAAACGCCTTGTCGTTCGACCAGTTTCGCACGATTTCGGCGGTTTCCCTCGAATCGGCCACCGGCAATTCGGCGACAAGCTCCTTCATTTCCTGAACGCCCATTTCGTACGTCCAGTAAACCCTCGCGAGCCCGCGCCGCGCAATCGATTCGTATTCATCATCCGGGCCGAACCCTTTCGGGAGGTCGAGATCGAGGAATTCCTGATCCTGCAGGTTATCGAGAAGTTCCGGGTTCCGTTCAATACATTTCGCAAGCCGAGGGGCGGCGCCGAAGATTTCGAGTATCGCGTCGAAGGCGTCGGGCCGCGCCGCGGCGATCGGACTGTCGTAGGGGCTCCAGTCGTCGATCTCCGGGTAGAAATGCTCGCGCCACTGGTCCACCAGCGGGTCCATCTTCTCGAACCAGCGCTTGGGCCGCAGCACGATGTTCATCATATCGGCGTAGGTTCCCGGCAGTTCCGGCGACTCGTCGAGGCCGCTGACCTGCAGCAGGGGATACTGGCGGGAAGCCACCGCGTGATGATCCGCATGACGCTGCATGTTGAAAAACATCCAGTTGCTGAACTTCCAGTCGGCGCTCCAGGAATGGCGCGGCATCGCCTTCTCCCAGCGGCCGTTGTCCAGGCGGACCCGGCGCAGGCCGTAGTGCTGAAAGTAGTTGCTCATCTTCATCGAAAAGACGCAGGACAGGCCGAGGAAGACGAAGACCGGAACGGCCCAGATCCCGCCCATCCAGAAAACCAGTCCGCACCAGAACGCGACGCCTACCGCGTAGCGCCAGAACGGATTGTCGTAATGCCACACGGGCAGACGGCGCCGCGTCAGGCGTTCTATGGCGACTTCCCAGGAATGGACGAGGTTGCTGGCAACTTCCTTCGGGAAATATTTCCAGAAACTCTCCCCCTTCGGAGCGGACCCCACGTCATACGGCGTGCCGACCAGGGCATGGTGAATATAGACGTGTTCCGTGGCGTACTGCGGATAGGAGACGGAGGCGAGCAGGAATTCGCCGACCCGGCGTTCCCAGGTCGTGCGCCGATGAATCATTTCATGGCCGACGACGAATACGGCTTGCGCTTCCATCGTCAATATGATCGCCAGGAGCGCGCCTTCCCAGATGGAGAATTGATCCGCCGCCAGGATTTGCCACATGCCGAAAACGAGCGTCGGCGGCCACAGAAACGACCACGACCAGACCGGCAGGTTGTGCCAGAAGAGGCGGTGTTCCGGCGTATTCGAAGGGTCCATGTTTTGTCCGTCCCGACCCAGCGCCCGATCAAGATACCCCGCCAAACTCATGAAGACGAGCGGCGGCAACAACCACCAGCCTCCATAGAGCGCGCCGAGAAGAATCAACGGAAAAACGGCCAACGGCAGATAATGCGGAAGAGCGGTCAGAATGGACGGCTCGATACGCCGAGTGGCCTCAGCGCCGCCTGGGCCGGAGCCACCACTTGCAACCGGACTCTGTGGCATGTCAGCTCCTCAACGGTAAGCAGAATTGAACCCTTGGGCCGGGGCTATTTTATCCCCGAATTCCTTGACCTGCAAGGATTTCAGGACTGCAAGACGGCGAGGAGACGCACGAGGGCTTCGATACAAAACGCAGTGGTCACGGATTCGGAGCCATGTCCTATCTGTCCGAATGCGCCCCACTTCAGCGTTTGATCTCCGAACGCGAGAAGTTCCGGCCAGCTGCCGTCCTCGTGCTGCGAACCCGTGAACCTTTCCACCCGGCGTTTCGCGTCGACCCCGTCGAGGCGCCCGGCAAGATGAAGCGCCGAGACGGCCTGAGCCGTTTGAAGGATGTTGCCGAACCCCCCCTCGTCGTCCTGTAAGTCCAGGATGCGAGCCGCAAATACCGGGCGCAGCCGGTCGAGGGCGGGCCGCGCGCGGACCATGGCGCGGGCGGTTGCATAGCAGATCGCGGCCTCGTCGGGATACCATTTGGAGGAGCCCTCGAGTTTGCCTTCGGTTATCAAGGCTTCCAGCCATCGTTGGGCATCCCTGGTTTCAGGATGGTCGCCGAGATAGGCGATGACGTTCGCATTGACTACGGGGTCGGCCTCGATGCGAAAGCGCGACACGACGTCGGGTTCGTCGTCCTCCAGAACCCAGGTCATGAAACGGCCTTCCTCGTCGCGGTTCGCCAGTATCCGCGGAACGTTCCTCCCCAGCAGAATCCAGGGGTGAGTCCCGATCACGAGTGAACACAGCGCGGTGCTGTCGAGATCCCGGGGCAGGTGCCGGTAGTAGCGCCACAATCCGGGATATTCGATGGTGTCGACGAGATACGCCCTGGTCGCGGCGCAGATGGCCCTGGCGCGCGCTTCCCCGCAGCATTCCAGGGCAAGGGCGCAGAAAGCCGATATGAAGGGAGGTTTTTCGAAATGCCGTGGTATGTCCGGATTGCCTACGTTGAACCGGATGCAGCGCCAGGCGCCGTTCTCGTCTATGGTGGATTCCAGGAAATCGAGACCGCGGCGGATGCTTTCTCTCCCCGCATTTACGAATGCTTCCGTGGCGGCGTTCTTCGGGACTCTCTCCCCTCGAGGCGCGGGCGGACGAAGGGGCGGCGCCGGAGCGTGCATGGTCTTGCGAAGAAACTCGATAGATTCCGCACCGGTTTTCGCCTCCTCCCGTTCCGCCCTGGTGAATTTGCTGCGAGGCGGAAGGACGACGTGCGTCGATTCATAGGTTTCTTCGTGGACGTGAATCTCATGGCCTTCGGCCATCGTCACGCCGAATTCCTCTTCGATGGTCTCTTCGGGTTTGGCGAGAAGACGTTCGCGAAAGTCGTGGTCGTCGCCGGCTCGCGATACGAGGAAATCGGCCAGGCCAAAGGGTTTCTTCATCGATGTCCGCTCCATTTGGGGCTGTTGAAAAACCCGCCCCGCTCGTCATTCCACCGCCCTGAAAACCACCCCCCCCTACCCCCCCTTGTCAGGGGTCAAAACCGACCGAAGAGGGAGGTTTTGCAAGACGATGTGTTTCTCGTCAATGGCTTATGCAAACGCTCGTTCATCGGGGTTGTTGAAAAACCTGTCCCTCTCGGATCAACCACGTTTTACCCGTAGGGGCCGCATATCATGCGGCCCGGCCTTTTCGCCTTCACAATACGGGTCGCATGATATGCGACCCCTACAATAGAAACGACTATGACGGCAGTGGTCAATCCGAACGGGGAGGGGTTTTTCAACAACCCCTCCTCACTCGCGTTTGACCCCTGGCAAGGGGGGGTAGGGGGGGGTTGCCTTTACCCTCTCAGGGGCTTTTTCAACAACCCCCATTTTCGCGTGTCCCGGCCGAACGCGCACTTTCCGCCGCCAGGTTGCCGTCTGCATGTTCGGATCAGGCGATTTGCCTTTTGATCAATTCCTTGAATACCCCGTCGACCTCTTTCAATTCCTCGAAGGAACCGCTTTGTACGACTTTACCGGCTTGCAGCACGTAGATGCGGTCGGCCTGTTCCAGCGTGGACAGGCGGTGGGCGATGACGAGGCGGGTGGAAGTCAGGGCGGCAAGATTCCGCATTACCCTGGCCTGGCTTTCGTTATCCAGCCAGTTCGTCGCCTCGTCCAACAGCATGATTCGCGGGCTGCCAATCACCGAGCGGGCAATCGTGATGCGCTGACTCTCGCCGCCCGAGAGGACGGACCCGCTGGCGCCCACCATGGTCATCATGCCCATGGGCATGTCCTTGATTTGGGCTTCGACTTCGGCGGTCCGGGCCGCCGACCATACTTCCTCAACCTCCACCGCGTCATGGTGACTGACCAGATTGTCCCAGAGATCATGCGGATGGAGTCCGACTGATTGCGGCACCGCGCCGATTTTCCGGCGCACCTGTTTCAGATTCAGGTGCCTCAGGTCGCGTCCGTCGTAATACACCGCACCGGCGGTCGGCCAGTCGATACCGAGCGCGAGCCGGAACAGGGTGCTCTTGCCAGCGCCGGACTCACCGGCAATCGCGACGAATTCGCCGGGACGGGCTTGAATCGTGACGTCGTCGAGAATCAACGGACCGTCGGGATCGTAGCGGAAGGAAATGCGGTCGAACAGTATTTCACCGCCCAGGTATTCAACCGGCTCTCCTTCCGTCACGGTTTCAGGAACGGCGGAGAGCAGCGGGCGCAACTGCCCGAACGCCGGCCGCATGGCGGCAACGGCGCCGAAGGACTCGCCGAGCCGGGCGACGGCGGACTGAAAAACGATAAAGACCGTGTAAACGACGAGAAAATCGCCGACCGGAAGGTTTCGGTCTCCCGCCACCGCGAAAAGCAGTACCCCGCCGGCAAGAAAGGGAAGCGCGGCGCCGAATGCCCGCGAATGCCCCTCGAGCGCGCCCAGTTCGAGCTCCGCGCGTTTCTGCTCGCGATAATCTCTCGCCCAGATGGCGTAAGCCGACCCTTCCGCATTATCCATCCGCAGCTTGGGGATGCCTCCCACGATCTGGAACAGTCGACCGGCTACGCGGCGCGCTGCGCCGATCATCCGTCCATAAGGTGAAACTTGGCGCAACCCGAGGACGATGGCGACCAGTAGCGAAGCCAGGCTGAAGACGAGGGTGATGAGGCCGAGGGTGGCGTCATAGAAAAAAATGACGCCAAAAACCGGAAGCAGAAATATGATCGACACGAAGCTGTTGGCGATGACTCCCCGCAAGCCGTCGCGAAGATTCTGGAACGTCATTCCCGACATCGCCAGATCGCCGGCTGGATGGCGGTGCAGAATGCCTGGCGGAAGGCGCATGAGACGATCCCAGAAGGCGGCTTCGACCCGGGATGCCGAGCGCCCCTCGAGCCGCATCATCGCCGTGCTTTGAAGCATGTGCAGCAGTGCGCCGAGCAGGCCGAACGCCGCTACCGCCACGGCAACGGCATAGAGCGCTCCTGCGCTTCCGCCCGCCGATATTTCATTCGCAACGAACCCGAGCGCGAGCGCCGGCAGCAGTTTGATCATACCGCCGAGAAGCCCGGCGATGACCAGCCGCGCCAAATCCGCGGCCGACCCGTGCAGGGCGATTTTCAGCAGATCCGCCGGTTCCACTTCCCTGGACGGCAACGGCCGATAAAACACCCATGCTTCCCCCCCCAGCGCGCCCGCGCGTTCCGCCGTAACCCGGAGGCTGCGCTTGCTGACCGGATCGACTTCCCGGTACCGCCCGAACTTTCCCGGCAGCAGCGCCACGGGCCTGCCGTCCTCGGCGCGGAATGCCAGCATCGCGTTGCTGTCGCCGCGCCACCAGTCGCCCTCGGCCTTGAATCGCACGCGCCGGGCGCGCAAGTCTGACGCATCGAGAATGTCGAGGAGGCTGACCGGCGTATCGGAAAGTCCCGAGCGCGCCGGTATTTTGAAATCGATTCCTTCACGGCGGCCGATGAGTTGCAGGGCATCCGCCAGCGCCGTCTCCTCGATACCGGCGTCCCGGTCAACCGGAAGGTCATAGATGTTGAAGAGACGCTGCCGCGCGGCTTTTTCGGCCTTGCGGCGACTGGTTGTCTGCGCGCGTTCGAGATTGACGTCATCGACCACGACCAGTCGGCGGTTCAGGCGCTCCAGGGAGAAAGCAAGCGCGTGAAAAGAGGCGAGCGCCGGCAGCAGCATGCCTTGCTCGGCCAGGGCTTCGGTAGATTCGCCCGTCAGCGTCGCCTCGTCGAACAAGCTGAGCCAGCTTGTGCGCGTCAGCGGAATCACGGCTTCGCGCGGGTCGCCCGCCTCCTCAAGTTCCGCCGGGTCGATAATGCCCATGAACAGGCTTGCGCCGAGCGGCGGTTCGGATATCCACACCACGCCGCGCCGTACGGATAGCGTAGAAGGGGCCAGAGTCTGCGTCAGACCGGGTTCGGCCAGCGCGGTCGGACGTGGAAGGGGGTTTGCGAAACGCGACAGTGTTTCCGTAATGGCTGTCAGCCAGGTATCGGTCTGTTCCGCCAGTTCCGCCGGATGAACCCGGGACAACAGGGAAGCCGGCAGACGTTTCAAAATGGCGCCCTGCAGTCCTTTGGCGATAATACTGAGCGTATTGCCTTCGTCGTCGTCTCGTTGGTCCGGCGCGACACCCGGAAGCAACCAGCCCGACTCCCGGCGCAGCAGATGCTGCGGCGCCGCCTGCTCCACCCCGTCCTTGAATTCGACCAGGAACAGGTTGACGGCGCCCTGATCGATGAACCAGACGCTATCCGGATCATCGAGCCTGACCGGCAGGTTGCCGGCGCAGGGCACGGACTCGCCGAAGCGGTCGGCGAGTTCGGCTATGGACGCGTATTCCGGCTTTGTATGCCGCATCATCCCGACTCGACCAGCTTGTAATACGCGCCGTCCCGATCCGCGATCAACTCCTCGTGCGCGCCGCGCTGCACCGTGACGCCTTTGTCGAGCACGATGATTTCATCACAGTCCCGCACGGTGCTCAGCCTGTGCGCGACGAGCAGGCAGGTGACGCCGCGACGCCGCAGGGCGTCATCGACATCTTCTTCCGTCACGGCATCGAGTGCGCTGGTGGCCTCGTCCAGGATGAGGACTGTCGGATTGCCCACCAACGCCCGAGCGATTTCCAGGCGTTGCCGCTGGCCCCCGCTGAAATTCGCCCCGCCCTCTTCGACGAGGGTCGAATATCCCTGTGATCTGAGCAGGATTTCGTCATGGATCCGGGCGTCTCGCGCCGCGGCGAAGAGGACTTCATCCGGAATGGCCGGGTTCCAAAGCGTGACATTGTCGCGCACGGACGCGGTAAAGAGCACGATCTCCTGATCCACCATGGAGATGGACTGCCGCAGCACTTCTTCCGGGATATGATTCCGCAGATGGCCGTCAAACAGGATTTCGCCCTCCCAGGGCTGATAGACACCCGCAACCAGACGCGCCAGGGTCGACTTGCCGGAACCGCTGGGACCGACCACGGCAACGCGCTGCCCCGGCTTGATCACGAGGTTGAAGTCCTTTATCAAAGGCGGCCGGCTCTTGTTGAAACCGAAGGTGACGTTTCGCAGTTCGAGTTGGCCTGCGAGTTGGAGCCGGCCGTTGAACGTGGGGATTGACTCCGATTCCGGACTTCTGCGCCTGAAGGCGGGGTCTTCATCGGTTGTGGAGATGTCATCGAGTCGCTGCAAATCGGTTTTCAGCGCCTGACGGTTTTCGGCGAACTCCAAAAAGCGCTTGACGGGCGCCAGAAACATCTCCGCCAGGATGTAGAACCCGACCAGCGTCCCCAGGGTCATTTCTCCCGTCAAGACGAAACCGCCTCCGACCCCGAGAATCGCCGCACTTCGGAGCGCTTCAACCAGCCCCGGAAGCGAGGCATTGACGGATCCCAGTTCGAAATAGAGTTGGCGCGCGCGCAGTTCACGCGCCTGTTGACCACTCCAGCGCGAAAAAAACCGGTCGTCCGCTCCCGTCATACGCAGATTGCCCGCATGACTCAACATCTGCATGCCGAGGCCAATCAGCAATCCCTGCTCGCGCCTCATCGCCTGGCTTCGAACAGCCCGATGGGCGTTGAGAAACTGGGCCAATATCCCGTGCAGAAAGGCCAGCAAAAGCACAATCAGCGTGAGCAGGACATCGTAGGCGAACATCGCAATGAGCAGCACCATGCTCATCGCCATTTCGATAACGAGCACCAGAAACTGATCCGCCAGATTCCTGGCGACTCTGTCGATGGACGAGACCCGATCGGTCAGGTCGCCCGCCAGCCTGTGTTCAAAAAACTCCACCGGCAACCGCAGCAGCCGGGAAATGCCGCGACTGTAGCCAATCACCGATACCCGTACTGCGAGCCGCTTGAGGAACCGGTGCTTGAGCAGGGAGAGGACGTATACCAGGGCGCCGCCGCCAAGCAGGGCGGTCACCAATCCGCCCCAGGATCCGTGTTTTTCCATGGCATCGTCGACGAAAACACCGAGAGACGCGGGAATAATCAACGTCAACAACGTCAACATGAGTCCGCAGGCAATCACCCCGGCAAGCAGATTCCATGACCCGTCGAGCAAGGCGCCCAATTGCCGGAACAAGTCGGGCTGTTCGCCCCCGGGCCTGAAATCGGCGCCGCGCTCGAAGCGAAGCGCAATGCCGCTGTAGCCCTTGATGAACTCTTCGGCGGAAATCCTCCGCCGCCCCGTGGAAGGATCGTTGAGATAAAAATGACGGCCGTCAAATCCATCGAGGACGACGAAATGGCTGAATTGCCAGAACAAAATCAAAGGCAGTTGCAGCTTTTTCAGTTGATCGGCGCGTACGCTGAGACCGCTGCATTCGAGACCATAGTGCCTGGAGGCGCGCAGGATGCTTGCGGCGCTGCTGCCGTCCCGGCTCACCTCGCATTTTTCGCGCAATTCGGCAAGCGGCGCCCATCGCCCGAAGTAGGCCAGTACGATGCCGAGGCAGGCGGCGCCGCATTCCGACGCATGCATCTGCAACACAACCGGCGTGGTTATCTTCCGTTTCGATATTTCCGAAGAGTCCTTATCCCGGCCACCTTCGGGGGCGCGCGGCGGCATCTTATGACCGCCTCATTCGAAACAGCGCAATCGGGGATTGTCTGCCGAGCTCGATGACAATTCGGCATTTCCTGCCCGCAAGGGTATTCAAATCAACGCTTTCTTCGAGCGCGATATCGACGCGGCGCAAGGACACCGGCGCCGCGGACTCAAACGCCGCCGCCCCCCCGGAAAAGGGCACGGCGGAAATCGCCCTGACTTCTCCACGGAGCGCGACTGTTTCTCCATCCCCCGCATCCGACTCAATCACCACCGGCATCCCGGCCTCGATACGTGGAGCAATACCGCTCTCGACCCAGACGAGGGCCTGCGCAGTCCGGCCGCCCTCTGGCGGGTTTTCGCGCTTCTCGACCAGTACGCCGTCCACCGCGAGGCTGCGGGCCACGCCGCCGAAGAAAAGCCAGGCCGAGAGGATGCACAGCAAAAGAGCGATTGCGGCGACAAGCAGACGCTCCCGAGGCGTGGAAACCGTCAGCAGCCGGTCGAGTTGTTCGCGTTCTTCCTTTGCTTCGGCGACAGTATCATGAAATGAGCCAAACGGATTGTTGAACACGATTTGAGAGTAGCCTCATCATGGTATTCGGGCGAGACCAAATAATTATACAAAATCACAGGCCGGAGACTTTTTCAACAGCCTTGGATGAAAACCCCACGCAGCAGACGGACGATCTCGGGGCTGTTGAGAAAGTCCTTATTTCGAGATTCGGCGTATGAAAACAGCCGGAGAGGGGGTGCGTAGCGGACAGGCCCTTTGGCCTGTCCGAGGTCGCGACTTGTCCCTACGGAGTGGAACGGTTTTGTTCGTCACTCCAGCGAAAGCCGGAATGACGGAGGCGGTCAATTCCGAGCAGGGGGGAGTGATTTTATAAACCGAGGGGGAGGGGCAAATCAGGGGGTAGAGGGGGTTGCCTTTATCCCCTGACAAGGCGGACAGGGCAGGTTGCTCCTATGGGGTTTTCCCGTAAATGGGGTTTTTTCAACAACCCCGTCTTCTCCGGCTTGCAGGCCTTACTCGTCATTCCCGGCGCTTCTCGTTTCCAAACCCGGGGGTAACCCAATGGCGCAGCATCAACCGATGTTGAAATTTTCAAAAACTGATTCTAACAGCCCAGCCCCTGGGACATCTGGCAATAACTGGAGAGAGGAAAGAACGCCAACGTCCGATGCCAGTCGGCTTTGTCGATGAGCGACTGGTTCATCAGTTCGATCATTTCCTCGAATTTGCGGAGCGCGTCGCAACCCACCGCTTCGGGGTCCGCCACCTTTCGATGCTGCGGCCAGGCGTGGTCGCGAGCGTATCGCCAGAATCCGCTGTCGTACTTCGAACCGCAGGAATAATGCCAACCGACGAACAAGCCGAAGCAGAGCATGGTATTGGTGAGGTATCGATTGACCACAGGAGCGTCGCGCTCGAGGTGTTCTACCGGACGATTAAGGCGCGTATGGAGAGCCATCCCGACCTCCACCTGTACGGATACGATCGCCGTTGCCTCGAGGGGTTCCATGAAGGCGGCTGCGTTGCCGATGCGGGCCACCGCGCCATCGTACATGTGACGATGGATAAAATTGGGGAACGGAATGACGGCGCGTTGCTCGAACTCCGGGACGCCGTCGGTTTCAAGCACCGCGTCAAAATCCGATTCGACCTCGGCGAGGCCGGATACGTCGCGGTTGAAGACGTACCCGTAGGTTGTGTGTGTTGCAAGCGGAATAACGACTATCCAACCATGCGGACGCGCAACCGCCCGGGTATAGGTAGGTTGCAGAACCAGCCCATCCCGCTCTTCTTTGACGATCGCCGGGCAGCGGCGGATGACGGCCGTATTGGTGGGGATGAAAGAGAGGTCGATGTGCCGGTCGGGATCCAGTTCTCCGGGAAACCCTTTGGCGTCGAAGACCAGGTCGTAGCGTTCCGGCGGCAGCCCCTCGAACTCCACTCGAGCGCCGCCCTCCACCCTGGTGATATCGAGCACTTTCGCGTCGATGTGGCGCGCGCGCGTGCTTTCGTGCAGCAGGTCCGCCATCAAGTCGACGGACAGGTGATAGGCGTAGGACACCTGTTGCGGCGTGAAATAGTGGGTGAAGTCCTGATTGCGCCGACCCCATCCCTCGAACACCACGCCGTACTTGCGAGTTCCATTCAAGCGCTGCTGGACGGTTTCATGGGGAAGATTCGTAAGTTGACACAATTCCTGAACAAGGCTCGGCCAACAGCCTTCGCCCACTCCGAGGGCCGGGATGCGCGAGTCATATATGTGGTGCAGTTCGTGGTCGCTCTCGGATAGAAGACGAGTGACGTGGGCGGCCGCAAGGGACCCTGCGGTTCCCCGCCCGACAACCGCGATCTTCCGTAAAGATTCAGCGCCCGGCCGTATCATCTCGCATCACTTTCGTAAGTATCGCTCCATACGCCTTCACTAACCATAGATGAAATTGCGGATATGAGCCAGTATTAAATCCGGCGTATGGACGTTCATGGACGCCCGCCGGAATACAGGCGCGCCTTCGAACGATTCGGGGTTCGCGGCCGGGCGCAGTCGCATGCAAGACCTCTCGCTTGCGGCGTTTCATTCGGAAATGACGCACTCGAGTCGACGACTTCTTCTTGCGTGTCAACTCATACCTCCCCTCCAAAATACTCCCCCATGCCCGGTTTATTTTCACTCCCCCCTTCCGGGGACTGTTGAATAACTCCCATATGCAATCCCTACAAACCGCCGACGCCTCTTTCCTCACCCAGAATAGCCGCCGGAGGTCAAACGCGACTGAGAAGGGGTTGTTGAAAAAGCTTCATCAATCGGAATCGGCGCGTAGGGGCGAACCTGTGTGTCCGCCCGTATGGCCCGAAAAAACGAGGGCGGAGTGTAGGAGCCGCATACATGCGGCCCATGACGGGCGGCGAAAAAAGGCCGGGACGCATATATGCGTCCCCTACACCCTCTCCTCAGAAGGACTTTTTCAACAGCCCCTGTCAGGGGAGCTTTCTCAAGAACCCTGAATGCGCCGCCCGCTTCCATTCAGCCCGTACGCCGGCGCCGGTCGCAACTCGCTCATTCGTCACCTTTGGGTTTGAGCCGGTATTTTTGAACTGTCGTTACACGGCGCCGAAGCATGGCCATAACCGAGCAGTATCGAACCGGATTCTTGAGATGAGCGCGAACCGGCCCCACCTGCACGCGGAGAAGTCATTTTGAACCCGCTTGCGGTTTGACCACGGATTTTGAAAGGCCGGTTTCCAATCGATTCCAGGGAACGAGTGTATGAAAACAACATCCACATGTGCGGGGAATTTCACAATGGAAAGAACGGACTCGCGTTTCTGAATTCCTGAACAATTCGATAAATCATTGTCATGAACCCCGTGGCCGCGCAATAGTGCGATTGGCCACGCATATATAAGATAACTTATTGTTTATAATACCATATTTCTGTTATTCTCTACTCCGATTCCCCTTGCGTTTTCGTCATACATATGCTTGAATACCCTCCAGTTTGATGCCGTATATATGCGATTTGATTACAGACTTAGGAGGGAAGATGCCGAAGCGAAGCGATCTGAAACTCACCAAGCGCACCGTCGACGCGCTGGAGGTCGGCGGGAAGGACGCGGTTTTCTGGGACCGGGAGCTGGCGGGCTTCGGGCTGCGCGTCCACGCTACGGGACGGAAGACCTACGTTGTGCAATCAAGAGGGCCATCGGGGCCGAAGCGCGTGACGCTCGGCCGCCACGGGGAGATGGCCGTCGATGAAGCCAGGAAAGGGGCCGCCCTCGTTATCGACCGCATCAAGCGCGGCGAGGATTTGAGCGCTGCGGCGCCTAAGGCGGAGACCACCGTGGCGGGACTCGCCGGGCGCTTCATGCGCACCCACGTGGAGAAACACCTGAAACCCGCCAGCGTCGCCGCGTACCGCACGGTGCTCGACAGACACGTCCTGCCCGCCCTGGGCGGTATGGGACTGGAAGAAGTGGGCGGGGCGCAAGTCACGGAACTTCATCACGGCCTTCGCGATACGCCGGTCCTGGCGAACCGTGCGGTGCACCTGCTCTCGCGGATGTACACCCTCGCGGAAGCGTGGGAACTTGTCCCGCCCGGGCGGAACCCCTGCAGTGCGGTGCGCCGCTTCAGGACGCGCAAGCGCGAGCGGTTCCTGGCGCCTGAGGAATACCGGCGCCTGGGCCGTGCACTCAAACAGGCCGAGGCCGAAGACGAAATATGGCCGCCCGCGGTCGCGGCGGTCCGGCTGCTCGTCCTGACCGGGTGCCGCAGGGGCGAGATACTCAACCTCAGGTGGGACGACGTGGACCGCACGGCGGGCGATCTGAGGCTTCGGGACGCCAAGGCGGGTCCCCGGATGGTCCCCCTGACGAGGCCCGTGCTCGGGGTGCTCGACGCCATCCCCCGTACTGAAGACAACCCCTGGGTGATCGCGGGCCAGAGGGCCGGGAGGCCCCTCACGGGCCTGCACCACTACTGGCGGCCTGTCCGGGAGCGGGCGGGGCTCGCGGACGTAAGGCTTCACGACTTGAGGCACTCCTACGCATCGAGGGCGCTTGCGCTGGGCGAGAGCCTCTACACCATCGGCAAATTGCTCGGCCACGCGAGCGTGGCGACGAGCGCGCGCTACGCGCACCTGATGCGAAAGGCCGAGAGGGAGGCGGCGGTGAGGGTGGGCGGGAGCATCGGCGCCCACGTCGCGAACGGGAGGATTGTGTAAGGATGGCGAAACCTGAACACGGGACACTGTCGAACCGAGCGGTCGGGAAGCTCGCGGTGGAGAAAGACACGGTGTACTGGGACCGGGAACTCACGGGCTTCGGCGTGAGGGTGTATCCCACCGGCTCGAAAGTCTACGTCGCCCAGGCCCGGGGTCCCGAGGGTCCCAGGAGGGTGGCGGTGGGCCGCCACGGGGTGATCAACGCGGATGAGGCGAGGAAGCGCGCCGCCCACATCATCGCGAGGATCAAGGCGGGCGAGGAGGCTATCCCCAAGCCGATGAAGCCAGTGGGAGGCCCCACGGTGACCGAACTCTGCGCGCGCTATCTTGCCGAATACGTCTCGGTGCGGTGCAAGCCGGGCACAGCCACGCTCTACCGCTCGGTGATCGACCGCCACCTCCTGCCCGCCCTGGGCAGGACGCCGCTGGCCGCGCTTTCCCGCGCGCGGGTGGCGGAATTCCATGAAAGCCTGTACGAGACGCCCGCGGTGGCAAACACGGCGCTCCGCGTCCTGTCCGCGATGTACGAGCAGGCCCGGGGCTGGGGACTGCTGCCCGAAGGAACATCAAATCCCTGCCGAGCCCAGGTGAAATACCCCGAGCGCAGGCGCGAGCGGTTCCTGACGGATTCGGAGTTCATCCGCCTGGGAGAGGTCCTCGACGAGGCTGAGGCCCGGGGCGGCGCCTCCGCATCCGCGGTGGCGGCTATCCGGCTGCTCGCGCTGACGGGGTGCCGCAGGAGCGAGATACTCAAACTGCGCCGGGAAGACGTGGCGCTCGAAGCGGGCGAGCTGAGACTCCCCGATTCCAAGACGGGCGCGCGGGCCGTCGCGCTGCCGCCGCAGGCGGTCGAGCTCCTCGGAAGCCTCCTTGACGCCCACGACGGCCCCTGGGTCATCCCGGGCAGGAAGCCGGGGACGCGCCTTGCGAACGTCGACGAGGCCTGGCGGGCGATCAGGAAGCGCGCGGGCCTCGAAGGCGTGAGGTTGCACGACCTGCGCCATTCCTACGCCTCGCGCGCCCTGGCGCTCGGTGAGCCGCTGCCCGTCATCGGGAAACTCCTGGGCCACAGCCGGCTGGAAACGACGGCGCGTTACGCGCACCTCGCGCGCGATACGGCGCAGGAGGCGGCCGAGCGGGTCGCGGAGAGCATCGCTGCGGATATACTTTAAAGCTATCGGGAAGTGTCCCTGCAAGCTCGTGTCAAACGGCGAACGGGGCCGGGGGCGCACACCGACCCCCGGGGACTCTTGATGAACATTTTCAAACTGCTGACTCCTTGTGAAAATCCAAACCTGAAAACGATTGATTTGGACCGAGAACGGGCGGCCCGCCGCCACTGATGAGAGCGGCTTGGCACGGAGGAAAACAGCACCACTGCGCGGGTTGTGCCAATGGGGCGTATGGAAGGCCTTGTAGAATTCTGAGTAACTGGCAACTCGTCTTGTTAGCTTCTAATCCAGGTTTGTGTTAGAGGGTGTATGCTTTATAGTCATCTAGGCACGACTGCTGATATCTTTCGGGCAGCTATCCATCAAAAGAAAATGGTCACCGCCTGCATATCATTGAGGTTTTTCGGTACAGCACTATTCTCAAGGTGAGGAAATACATGCATTTCACCGTTAGTCCCGCAGAGTTGGAATGCATCGTAAATAGCCTGAAATCTCAAACCAGACAAAGCGAACCCCAGATTGTGGAGTCATGCTTCACGAAGGCAGTTGAAAATGGATTCGCCGATTATCCAGACATTCAAGACATTTTATGTTACTCGGATGCCCGGATAGAATCAATTTATCATGGGATATCTGTAGAGCGATGGTGCGAAATATTTTCAGTTCACAGGCGATATTTCTACCCAACACCACGCCGCAAACAATCGTCTGTTGATGGAGATTGCGGTGTCTCTGCAGAAGACTTGGCTGATTTATTGATATATTTAGAACGTACCGGTTACTCGATCGAGCCGCTTTCGCTTGTGACCAAGCTGTCATCCGAGCTGGCTGATCATGCGTTCGTTTCCCATGCAGGGCTTCATGTTCTCTGGTACGAGAAAACGAGACACAAAACCCCTCCTATTTTCTTCATGGTTGAATCAGACGAGGTGGGTCAGGGACGACGCGAAGAGAAATTCAAGACTGCAACAGGATACAAAGTCGAAGTTACCTGGAACAATGATTCCAGACCAATTGAACTTGTTGTCAAGGCTCCGAAATTTCGTTCGAGACCTGCTCAAGACCTCCTCAAAATTGGCTAAGTGCGAGGTCTGCGGCCTAGAGTGGTATCGTGGAGCCCCAGATTCCAGCGCCGAACACCGCAAAGAACACAAAAAACGTCTGAAGTACTTAGATCCAAAACCGAATCCTCGCTTCGGCAAGAAATACCAAGCTGAAGATGGTCTTTTACATATCATAGCCAATTCCCCGAAGTGGATGCATCGCGAGATTTATTTGCGCGCCTTGGCCTTCAAAGAGAACTTGGATACGACCTCGTCCAGTGGGGTGTTCCGAATAGTGATACAGATCCCAATGCCCGCGGATACCTGTTCATAAATCCCGAAAATATCGCCGCTGGCACCTGCGCGTTTAGATGGCGTGAATACGAAGACAAATCCTTCTGGTGCTTGCAATGGATATGGACTACCTCCAAATATCGCCGAACAGGCGTGTTGAGTAAACACTGGAAAGCCCTTCGGCAACTTCATGGTGATTTTCTTGTTGAAGGTCCCGTTTCAGACGCAATGCTTGCATTTATTGACAAGAAAGGTGACCAAGACCTCTTGAAAATCCCAAAGATATGAAAAAAGGAACAACTCCTTTCCAATTAGTATTGGAATATCCAAGGGGTAGCGTTATTCCGATCACAGGGCAAGAAGACGACAACACCCATCACTCCCGAAACATGCGCGCCCTGACACTGGGCAGCATCTCTGAAGGAGAGCGGCGCGGCCCCGCCCGGGGAATCGGAGAGGAAAGAACCACCGTCCAAGAGCCGTGAAGCTCATCGCCCGGGCGCTCGAGGACGCGGACGGCTGGATGAACCTGGGCAGCGTCGATAGCCGCATTCTCGGGGCGCCGCCGTCTTCTCGATTCGGCCCGTAGGGCGGTTCCAGGCGCAACTCCCCTGCGGTTTTCCTACAGTTCCATGCCCCGATCCGATCGGGTCTTCTCAATCACCGGCGTCCGCCTCTCCATTGCCTGCGTCGCCTCGTTCGGCTTCTCCGCCCCGATGCTCTCCGCCTTGCCCGCTCCTATCGCCTCGAGCGCCGCGACCCGCTCGCCCGTCGCGGCCTCCAATCGCTCACGCAGCGCCTTCGCGTCGTCGGTCACGAGTTCCGCCTTATCCCGGGCGCGGCTGATCTCGACGTAGAGCGTCTTCTGGTTGGTGAGGTCGGGGTGGTTGGCCTCCATGGCGGCGATGACGGTATCGACCGTCCGGCCCTGGAAGGCGTGGACGGTCGAGGCCCATGCGCGGTCGATATGGCGAAGCTGCGGAACGCCGGCGGCCATGACGATCGTGCGCCCGTCCTCGATGCGGAAGGTGACGCGGCCTTTCCTGATGCCCGTCACCTCGGCGGCCTGGCTGTTGACCAGGCCGAGTTCCCTGTCGTTCCGGGTCCAGCGGACTCTGTCGCCTGCGCGCAGCTCTATCCGCTCGACCTTGTAGACCTCGACACCTCCGGTACGCGCCGCGAGGCGGCCCGGCTCCCAGCGAACCTCCCCTCCATGCATGCCCTGCAGGATGACCGCGCCCTTCGCGTGATCCACGCCCTTCACGCGCAGCTCGTCTCCCTTCTCGACGCCCAGGCGCTTGTAGCGGCGTTCGAAGGCGACGACGTCGCCGGGCGAATAGTTCGCGGCGAGCGATTTCTCGGGGTTCGTGTAGCCGCGCGAGACGAGGCGATTCGTGCGGAAGGCCGGGCCGCAGACGGCGCCCTCCCGGACCAGGCGCTCGCGGACGATGGCGTTGATCTTCTCGCGGATCGCGTGGCTCGGCGCCATGAGCCCCGCCCGTTCGCGCGCCTCGGGCGGGAGCGCGAGCCAGCGCGCGGCGGCGGCGCCCGCGAGGTTGTCGGCCTTCACTTCGGCCACGTTGGAACCGAGCTTCTCGAAGGCGCGCCTTACGTCGCCCGCGAGGGTGGCCTCGACGGCGGCTTTCAGGTCCGGTTCGCGCTGGCGCATGATCTCGCTCATGGTGACCGTCTTCATGCCCGCGGCCTGCAGCTGCGCGAAGGGTTTCCCGGCGTCGACGGCGTCGAGCTGTTTCTCATCGCCCACCAGAACGACCCGCGGCATGCGCAGTACCTCCGAGATGCGGAGCAGTTCGCGCATCTCGCGCGTGGAAGCCAGGGATCCCTCGTCCACGACGAGAGCGGTCCTGCGCCAGGCGGAGCGCATCTTCTTCTCGCCCCCTCTCGTGAGGCGGCCTTGGGCTACCCCTGCGTTTCGCGCGAGGAAGCGCTGGAGCGTCTCGCTCTCGATCCCCGCTTCCGCTTCGAGCGTCCTTGCGGCGGAGGCCGAAGGCGCCAGGCCCCGGACCTCGTAGCCGCGTTTCTCGAACAGGGCGCGGGCGCGCTTGAGCATCTTCGTCTTGCCGGTGCCCGCATAGCCCTGCACGCCCACCACGCGATCAGGGTCCGCGAGGATCAGCTTGACCGCCTCTCTTTGGCCCTGCGTCAGCGGTCCCCTGTGCAGATGCCGATCCACCATCCAGCCCCGCATGGCGGGCGCGCCCCGTCCGCGGCCGGCCTCCACGAGGGCGATGGTCTCTCGCTCCGCCGCCGCGGCCTTCTCCGTCGTGAGCATGTCCTTCATTCCCGGCAGGTCCGCCGCGTGCAGGACGCCCGATTTTTCGAGTCTCGCCACTTCTCGTTCGGCGCCCGCCATCGACACCGCGCCGGGCCGCCAGGCGAGCGCGCCCGCGAGCAGGGCCGCGCGGTCGAAGACCGCCTCTCGTTCCGCGAGGTGCGCCACGGCCCAGTCCACGGCCTCCCGGGCGGGTTCGACTTCCGCCGCGCTCAGACCTGCGTCGCGGGACATGGCGCGCCTCTCCATCGCCTGCGCCTTGAGGGCGGCGGCGTCGAAGCCCAGCTCCTTCGCCTGCTTCTCCCATACGGCCATGAGCGCCGACTTGTCGGCTTCCCGCTTGGGGTCCCTCGTCATGAGCGTCACCCGCTGGGCCGCGCGCTGGTTCCCGGCCGTCTTGCCGAGTCCGCGTTCTTCCATCGCCTTCTCGATCTCCGCCCGCCTGCTCGAGAACGCCTCGATCACCTCGCGCGATACGCCCTCGATCTCGAAGCGCCCGTCCGCGTGGGTCTTCTCGACCCGGTAGCCGAACCCCTCGAGGCCGCGGGCGAGTTCGGTCCGGTATATCGCGCCGATCAGCATCTTCTGGGCGTAGAGCTTCTCGTTGGACATCGTGCGCCACTTGCCATCGGCGCCACGCACCATGTTGGCGATGACCGCGTGCGTGTGGAGCAGGGGGTCCATGTTGCGCGAGGTGTTGTGCCTGAAAGTCGCGACGACGCTCTTCTGGTCGCCGACACGGATCATGCGCCCGGTCCCGGGCTCGCTCATCCTGGTCTCTGCGGCGTTGCGCTCCACCCAGTCCAGGGTGCCCGACACGGCCACCTCGTGGGCCCACATCGCGCGCCCGTCGCCCCCGAGGTAGGTCAGCAGCGAGACGGACTTGGGCGCCGAGAGGGTGAGGTCGCGGCCGGGACGGTGGTGGATGACGCCGTCCTTGCCCCTCTTCCCGAGCCTTTGTCCCGAGCCGTCCGGCACCACGCCCTCGAGCACGGAGCGCAAGACTTCCGGATCCACCGGACCCGACAGCCCCAGGTCCTCGGCGCCCCTGCCGCGCCAGGTGCTCGACTCCCGGTGGTGCGGGGAGTCCTTCGCGTAGTAGTCGTCGCGCTCGAAGTAGGCGACGCACTGCGCCGGCGCGGCGACGGCGCCGATCGATGCGACCATATCAGTGATTCCCCAGGTAATTACAGCCGTTCCCGTTCATATGCCCCTCTCCTTCGCGTTCGAACCCCTCGCCCCGAGCCTCCGGCGTCATGCGGACGGGGGCCCGCATCGCCCGCAGGCAGGACAAAATAAGGCAAAAAAAACCGTTGGCAAGGGTTTTTTCTAGCTGGTTGCCTGCGCTTTTTCCGCATACGCGCCCTCAAGTACCACCGGCTGCGCGGGGGCATGATCTTTTTTTTTCGCAGCGCCCCGCCCCGCGCCGGCGAGAGGCCGAGGCGGGCCGTGAGGGGGTGCGGGTCCGGGCCGGAGAGGCCGGGCGGCGCCCGCGATCCCCTCACCCGCTAACCCGGAGGCGCGACCCATGAGCGACAAGAATCCATCCCCGTACGCCCGGGCCCTCGTCCTGGCGGGACCTGGCCTCGCACTCCTCGCCACAATTCTCTCCCTCGCGTCCGGGAGCGGTCTCCGCCTCCTGTGGGCCGTCTGGTTCTGTGCGGCTCTCTGGTGCCTTCTCACGGCCCTTCCATGCGTCCTGTGGCGGGGGTTCCGGGGCGGGGACTGGACCGCCTTCACCCGCTACCGGCTCCCCGGCGGGCGCGGCGAGCGTTTCGACTGGTCGACACGGACAGGCCGCTACGCCTGGCGCCGGGAGATCGAAGACCAGGAGCTTCACGCCCACGATCCGGACGCACCCTTCCCGCCGTAAAAGGCCTCCGGCCCGCTCCGCGCCGGCGAGAGGCGGAGCCTGGCCGGGAGGAGGCGCGGCCGGGCGTCCGGGAGAGGGCGTTCTTCGCCGCCATCATCCACCCACCCAAGGAGGCGCGCGATGCGGAAACCAAAACCACAGGCGAACACTTTCCTCACCCATCTCCTCAGCCAGGGCCTGGCGGACGAGCGATACGAGGTACGGCGCTACAAATCGACCGGGGGTGAAGTCCGTCCCGTGCCCGCAGGCGAGAAGGGCGGGCGCAGGAGGAAGCGCGTGACGGCATCGCGCCGTGCGGTCCGCGAGATGCGGCCTGCGCGGGACGAGCTCATCGTCTGCACGGGGCTCAAGGTCCCCGGCAGCGGGCTGCAACTCTGGGGCGAGCATCTCGTGTGGGGCAAGATGCTGTGCCGGTGAGGAAGTCCCCCTGGGGAGGGCTTCCACCCGCAAGACGTCTTGCCGGCCCGGCGCCGGCCGCCGGACTTCCAACACACGGAGGAAACCATGCCCCACAAGAACCTGGATAGAAGACGCGCTTTCGAGCGCGAACGCCACAGGCGGCGGACGGCCGAACGCAAGGAGATGGGCCTTTGTCCAAAATGCGGCAGGAGAAACCCTGCGCCCGGGCGAAGTCTCTGCGAGGTCTGCCTCGAAAAAGGACGCAAGTCCGAGCAAGCCCGTTACGTCAGAGCCAGGGCAGAGGGCGCTCGATACGGCGGGCGCGATCCAGAGAGCCGCCGCCGCATGGCGCGGGAGCGGAACAAAAGACGCAGGAGCGAACGCAGGGAGGCGGGACTCTGCACCGGTTGCGGAAAAGTTCCTCCCGTCGATGGAGGCGCCGTCTGCGAGACCTGCCGCGAAGAACGCCGGGCGGCCGAGAGAAAGCTCTACGCCGAAAGGCGCGCGCGGGGGCGCTGCGGCCGGTGCGGGGCGGAAGTCATCGGCAACGCCTCGACGTGCGCCTCGTGCGCCGCAAGGGACATGAAACGCCGTCCGCGCAAGAACGCCGCGAGCCGGGCGCGATATCATGCAAGGCGCGCCCTCGGGGCGTGTGTTGACTGCGGCGCCGATGCGGACGCAGGGGTGAGATGCGCGAGCTGCGCTCGCCGCTCGTATCTCTCCTCGGGCGAGCACAAGGGACTTCCCCTCTACCCGCCGCGCTACACCGTCGTCGAGCTCGCCACGGGCGTCGAGCACGGCCCCCTCGACTCCTGGGAGGAGGTAGCGATGTGCCTCGCCTTCGCGAAGCTCTCGCGGGAGGAAGTCGAGATCGTTTCCGACGTGCCCCTCATGCCCACCATCGCTGCCTGGGAGTGAGCGCGGGCGGCCGCGCCTGCACGTGCCGCCGTCCGCCCGCCGGCGGGGGGCAGGCCCGACCAGGAAGGAAGGGTTCGGCGCCGTCCTGCTGCGCTGCCGGCCCGCCGTCGAGGGTACGTATCGCCGACTTGTCGGCCGCGGGGGGTGCCAGCCGGACTCGGGGCTGCCGCGCGAGCCGTCGCCGTCGCTCCGGACCGGGGGGCCGCGCCCGCCCGTACGGTCGGCCAGTCGAACTCGCCACCGGCGACGAAGGCGCCGGGCGCAATCCCGGCCCGCCAGGCGGCACGGAGCCAACCCGGTTTCCATCGTCTCCGGCATCCCGTCGCCGGCAGCGCCGACGACCAACCCCACCGGCGGTGACAAGAACACCGCTGCCCGAATCCCGCGCCTCCCGATGCGTCTCCCTATTCCCACACCTCGTCCAACCAAAACCCGGACCGGGGGCGCGCCCGCCTGGCGCCCGGTCCCATCCATTTCCGGTTCGACCCGGCGGGAGACGGAGGCCGTTCACGCTCCGTGGGCAGTCCCTCACCGGATGAGTACCTCCCCGGGAGAGTGAGAGCGAAGCGGGGAGCCGGGCAAAGGCCCGGCAGGGGAGAGGGAGACGGTCTCCCGGTCCCGCCGCCGGCGACAACCCCGAGAGGAGGCTGGCCATGTACGAGAACGACTACGACGTCGACGTTCCCACCCCGGACGAACTGCTCGCGGAACTAGGGCTCGACGCGTACACGATCAGGAAGATCCGCGACGAGGCGCAAGGCGAGGCGGAGGAGTTCTGCAGCGTCTAGGGCGAACCGGGGGGGTGGAGAAAGGCTCTCTCCCTCCCTTCAGTTTTTCACACTCACACCACGAAGGAGAATTAAAATGGCATTCGGACTCAACAGGGCGGAACTGATCGGGCGTCTCGGCGCCGACGTCACCATCAACCACCTCGCGAGCGGGGGACGCGTCGCCAACCTCTCGATCGCCACGGACGAGGGCTACGTCGACAAGCAGAGCGGCGACCGGGTGGAGAAGACCGAGTGGCACCGGATCGTGACCTTCCAGCCGGGCCTGGTGGATATGTTCGAAAAGCACGCGAAGAAGGGCCGCCTGGTCTACGTCGCGGGCAAGCTCCAGACCCGCCGCTGGAAGAAGGACGAGGAGGACTCCGATCGGTTCTCGACCGAGATCCTCATCGCGCCGGGCGGACGAGTCCAGTTCCTGGACAAGGTGAACGGGAACGGCAATGGCAACGGTAACGGCGCGCACGCCGAGACGGCTGACGTGGTGGCCACCGCGGAGGTAGCCGGGCAAGACATTCCATTCTGATCACTCGGGGGGTCGGCGCCATGCGCTGGCCCCCTTTCATTATGCTCCGGATCCCGAGGAAGTCCGCCACGCCCCGAACACCCTCTCCCGCCTTGTCGACCCCCCTTATCTACAGGGAACTCCCGGTAAATCTCCGGTTCCGCGAACGATGAACCGTGTTCCCGGAAAATCGGCAGGCGCCTGCGATCATCCCATATTCAGGAGAGTGGCTCGATCTACCCCCCGCTGCGGGAATTCCGGGCCGGAAAAGACGGCCCGAAATGACCCTCTCCGCAGCATGAGAGACTGTTTCCCGATGAGCTTCGCCTTCATCGTGAAACCCAAAGGCTCCTGTGTCCCGGTGGCGACACTACCCTCTCTCTCTTAGCGTCCCCATTTTAGCACGCACAGCGCGGGGTCAAGGGTGCTTTTGCAAAAGACGCAAAAGCATCTTTTTTTCAGAAAAAATCGGTGAAGCGTGGATTTTTTCCGCTGCGCGCCCTCCGGGTGAAAAAAAGACTGAAAACCGCCCCGGACGCCCGCGCCTAACACGTGCTGAAAATGGGGCGCCAAGAAGCGCATCCGTTAACTCTCTGGAAAGGAGAAAGGCATGGATACCACCGTGGTGAATTTGAACGAATATGTTGCACCGCAGTTCGGAGGTGGCTTGCTGGTCAGGATCGACCGCAGGACCAAGTGGGGAAACCCCTTCCGGGTCGGCACAGACGGCGACCGTGACGCCGTGATCGAAAAATACCGGCGATGGCTGTGGGAAAAAATCCAGAACGAGGAGGTGGATCTCTACCAACTCGCCGACCTCCACGGCTGCGAGCTCGGCTGCCACTGCCATCCCCTCCCGTGCCACGGCGACGTCCTCGCCCGCGCCGCTGAGTGGGCGGCCAAATACCTCGACGAAATGCCCAGGGAAGTGGGGCGCAACGAGCGCGGCTACGCGCTGCCCGAATTCAACCATCCCCTCGCTTGAGGACAACCGAACCACTGGCTGAAAAACCCAATCACTGAAAGGAGTGAACGATGACTGCCACACACGACCGCAAGGAGATGATCATGAACGAGCACACGGAACACGAAGCGCAGAACGAATCCTTCACCGCCATGGTCTGCGAGCAGGCCGCCCTGTTCGGCGCGACGCCGGGGCCCGACGAGTTCGACAACCGCCCCGTATGGGACGAGGCCGAGGCCACCGACGCCGTCATCAGAGCCTTCCACCTGGTGGCCGAGGCAGCGCCCGACGGAACACAGCTTGCGGATGAGCGGGCGAGCCTCCTCTGGGGCTTCGTCAACACCCTCGACGCGCAGACACAGCGCCTCGACCGCGCCGCCGACAGGCTCATCCCCGGCATCCGCGAACTCCAGCGCGAGCAGGACGGCTCCGAGATCAGGTCCCGTGAACTCGAACTCGCGACCGACAGGGCCAACAACCTCACGGAACGCAGGGACGCCTTCGAGCAACTCAGGGACGCCGCCGCAGAGGCCTACCGCGCCGAGACCGGCGAGGTATGGCGGCCGAGGCGCGGCTCGCACGTCAGCCAGACCGGCAAGCTCACCTCCGCCGTCATCGAGGCGCGCGACTTCCAACGGGCGAGAAAGGACCGCGCGAACACCGCGCACCTCCCCCAGGGAACCCTCGTCGCCGTCGCGGGAGGAAAGGAGTCGACCGATGCGGGAAAAATCATCGCGCATCTCGACAAGGTCAAGGCCAAGTACGCCGACGTCGTTCTCGTCCACGGCGGCGGTCCCGGCGCGGAGAAGATTGCGGCGGGATGGGCCGAGCGGAACGGCGTCCACCAGATCGTCTGCAAGCCCGACTGGGACGCCCATGGCCGGGCCGCTCCCTTCCGCAGGAACGATGAGCTGCTCAACCTCCTGCCCAAGGGCGTGATCGCGTTCCCGGGTTCTGGCATCACCGACAACCTCGTCGACAAGGCGAAAACCCTCGGCATTCCCGTCCAGAAAATCGCCGCATGATGCGGGCGCTCAACGGGTCGCGTCGCAGCACCTTAACTGCGGCGCGGCCCGTTCTTGTCTTCCTCCGCTTGTGAATTGAAGCGCAAGCCACGACGCCTCGAATGCCCTCCGCTTGTGAATCCAGGCGCAAGTTCCGGCGCTCTCACTCTCCGTTGCCCTGCGCCTCCTCTCGCTCAATCGCCGCGACGGCTCCCGTTCGCCATTCTCGCCGGCAAGAATCCCCCAGTCGTTCGTTCCCGAAAATCCCTCCACCTGACGCCCTGCGGCGGCTCGTTCAGTACACCGGAACGCAGCGGGCTGCAAGGGGTCCGGCATGCGACGGCCGGGCTGCTGTTTCGTACCCTGGCGACGACACGGGACGCCCAGGGGCATAGCGGATCGAGCGTATTTCATAGAGCATACGGACTTCTTCTTATCCCTGCGGGCGCATGGCTGCGCATGTCGCGCACGGATACCGGGTGCGTCGCAAAATGGTGGCGCACCGTAACACGATGTGTTACGGAGTGTATTCCGATCGGAATACGGACGGACCTGCGCTGCGCCATGACGGCCACCAGTCTGGTATCTCATGAATCAGGGCATTTTGAGGATGAATGCGCTCGAAATATAGCGACCCGATACAAGGAAACGCGATTTTTCCGGCCCATTTTACGAGCGAGCAGGGTGAAAATCCTCACGAAAGAAGCGGCAAAACCGATTACCCGGACGATACAAAAGAACACCAGAGTGAAGTCGGAGCAGTGGAGGCACTTCGAAAAAGAGGCGGAAAAGCACGACAAATCACCCAATCAGTTCGTGGTCGAACTCGTCATAGAAGCCTTGGAACGGCGGGAATGACCCCGAACGGAGGCGGGAATCCACTGTTGCGATCATCCATGTTCACCACGCAGGCCATCATTCGCTATATTGAAAGGAACGGACGCGAGGATGAAATCAGGCAAATCAGCAGGAACATTTCCGAAGTCGCGCCGGAATTGCAGGGGAAATCAGCGAATGGCGCGCGGGATTTGACGGATTTGACAAGTGGGGATATGCATGAATAAAGTCGCTGATATCGGGAAGGACAAAGTAGCTGATGTATCTCGTAGTCTTGCGTTTACTCCCGAACCGTTCGATCAAAGTAACAATTGTCAGGCTGGTTCTATAGCTGCTTTTCGTTTTCGGGCAATACATATGGCTTCATAAGGCACTTCCCAATTGTCGATGCACCTCCCGAAGACACAGCACTCTTCTGATAGTGATTGCTCCAGAGCTTCGGATGCTAGTTGTTCCATAATTGTTCTATGGGTAGGACGCAATTCGTCTGGATACAAATAGAAGATCAACCGCGCTTTCCGATCCTTCTTCGGCTGGATTTGTAAGGAATTTAGATGTGTTGGGTCGTGATAGTTTTTCCGGACCATCCCCTTCAGTTTGGCGAGGGCTTTTTCCAACTCCCGTTGTTCGGCATAGTCGGCTAAGTTGAGAAGATGCAAGCTAGCTATGGTCCACCCTTCTGGGCGTTTTTTAGATAGTCGCTCGATTATAGTGTTGAAAAGTGGTCGAAGCTTGATTCTGGGTTTGGGTAATTTCACACCAGCATCGCGTGAATTGTAATAGTGATCAATCGGTTCCGACAGTCCTGTGGCTACGAAAGCATCATTGTTCTTATCGAGCTCTGCCAGATTGAAACCTGTTTCCAGGTAAAGTCCAAGAAAATCCATTTCATCGCCGATGATGTCGAATGACTTTTGCAAGAACCTCCTCTCACTCAGATAGTGGAGAACGAAGACCGGATTATCGAGAATATCAACGAGGCATATGAAGTCTGCGATAGAAATCGTAGGCGCAAGGTCGTGATCGACGGGAATCCATCCAATCCGCTTGAATTCACCTTCTGCCGAGCTAAGAATCGAAAGATCATCAAGAGTAACCGATAGTCTGATGACGCGATCAACCTTGAATGGGTCAATGCCTAATTCTCTCACGGTCGTTCTTGCTTTTTCATCACCGTTTTGCGCATCAACGATGAGTTTTTCCAGACGGCTTGACTGCACCGAGGGTTCCAGGACTAGTTCTTGGATATGCCTCTTCACGCGGTCAGGCGCACCTCTCAACCCCTCAGGAGTCAACCGACTCGATTTCGCTTCGGCAATGACAACCATCCTGTCAATTATTGCAAGGGAATCATTTTCAAATTCCTGATTATCCCACCGCCATTTCAAGTTAGTGCTGATAGTGGCGCCAGGCAACGCGGTCTTAAGGACCTCACCGAGTTTTGACTCTAAAAAACGTGCGCGTGCCCTCTCAAGCTCTTTTTGCAAACCTGCTGTCTCACCCAGTTTGGCTATTATTGGATGTATATGACTGAAAAATGCTTGCGGCATAGGGATGAAAAAGCTCTCTCCGAGATCGATACTTGGTGCGACCCATACCGGATTATTGAGAAACAGATACTCGGGTTTGGTATCCACGAGGCTTTCCAGCGGCAATGAAATTGCCCTTAAGATTGTTTCCACCATTTCTGGGGCGTGCCCTGTCAGCGTAGCGACCTCATCACTGTGATAGGTCGAACATTCATGAAGGCGAATATCCAGATGAGCCATCAAGAAGCCAAGCATGCCTTTCCGCTTAATCCCAGGTGGTAGCGCCGCGATCATTTCTTCAGGATTACCGATGAGATCCGGCACGTTCTTGTAGTAAAGCCTGGCCATTTGG
Organism: bacterium; assembly: GCA_963692865.2. Taxonomy (GTDB): domain Bacteria; phylum UBA8248; class UBA8248; order UBA8248; family UBA8248; genus Bin107. Next base: position 219,932 of record OY843592.1, read on the forward strand.
CGAATATTTTTGCCGCGTTGAATTTTCTGTAAAATACGGAAATGTTCGTTAACTCGACGTTTGTATTCGGCAAAGACGGACTCCATCAATCGTACAAGGTCACTGATACTGAATCCATGGTGGGCCGAGAAATCTTCATCGAGTGCTCCATATAGCTCGGTTGTGATCTTAACAACTTCGCTGAAATAACCCCAATTGCGGACTGCATGTGTGTGAAACCGGATGCGCTCTTGAAGATATAGAATAGCTATTTTCTCTTCATCTTTAACCTTCTGCCCCGCAAGGACACGCTGGAAGAAAAACGTCTCTGACAACTTTGGTGCGATGTCGAATACTGTCTGCATAACATCAGGGGTCAAAGGCTCCTTGCCCCACTCCTCTAACGGAATGGTCAGCAACACCGCTTGGAGTAACTCGGCATGATATTGTTCAATGTTTGGAAGAGCTTTTTGGTGATTACCATTATTGGTGACATTTTTCAGGAGACCATAAGTGGCGAACGATGCCATAATACCCAAGGGGTGACTTTGCCGAAATTGCTTTCTCACGCTCTCAAGCATTTCAGGAAATTCGGCAACGCTATTCGCTGCAGTCTCTAGAATCGCGGTTTTAAACTTCTCAGGATCGCTCGGAGGATTAACGGTAGAAAACTTGATTGTGGGATCTTTCGGTCTGCGCACACGAGTTCGTTGTCGACGTTTTTTGTTCTTCTTTTTCATGTCAGTATTTCACCATGTAGGTTTTAACGTGTTCGCACAATGCAGAAATTGGCAATTCTGACATTGTCAACGCTGAGCCATTGCAATCATTCCCCGCTTCCATAAATTAGTTCCACCAAATCTAAAACGCGGGCCGTCGTAAGTCACGGATATACTCGATTCACGAGTGTTCTGGAAGGACAGTTTTCCGCAGATTGTAAACGTGCGGGTATTAGGAAGCCACGCTCCGCTTGTCACCGTCGACCAGCACTAATAGTGATTCCGACTTCGAGGCAGACAATATGACGTTACGGCCTGACCGGCGGTAAACACAGATGACCTCGTCGGGTCAGAGGTTTGAACAGAGCCGTTTTGGGAACACTTTCAGGCTATAAGCCGGACATTCAGGCAGTCTGCCTTAGATAACGGTCCGCTCCGCAATCGCCACTGCACAATCTCTAAACCAACAATGCTCGACTACATGACGTCATTACATCAATCAGTTTCGCGGCCGTTTCATTAACCTCCTGCCTATCCTCTGAGAATCCTAACAGTCGCACGGGTGAATCATTCATCTCCCGAGGTGGCATTTGAGGCATTAGGGGTGGCATTTGAGGCATTAGGCTTCCGAGAAGCTTGGCAGCTCGTTGATTGTCATTGAACTGCGCCCTTAAAGTTCGTCGCAAACCCGAGGCTAATAAATCAGCTATTTGAACACCTTGACTCTGCAACGAGTCAACAAATTCTATATCCTCTCCGATCAATTTTCCGATGTTTAATTTGTCAGAGTCTCCGGTATCTATGCCATAAGAGGTCTTGAGATAGGTGGGAGCTCCGCCCTTTGGATATTCAAACCGCTTAAAAGCACTATAGTCTTCTTTCTCCAGAATTATCATGGGGTTTCTCAGGGAAAAACTTTGCAAAAACGCAGGCGTTAGTATCTCAAATGCTTTTTCATACTTGGTTTTAGTTGAGTTTTTCTGATCTATTCGCCACCGGAATTTTCCAAGTTCATTCGGAAACCGTTGCACAAAATAGAAAACTCCATAACGTATAATTGTCTCGATCAAGATGACTTGGCATTGTAATTGAATATACAACTGCGGTGAGAGATTCCGAACTTGATCGGAGAGGTCCCTCAATGCTTGTCGGCCGGATTCATATCGCATTCCATTTACATATCTGACAATTCTTTCTGCCTGGATGTTTCTATGCTTCTTTATTTGAGAAGTACTATTTAAACCCGCGTCGGTTGCTACAGAAAAAAGAACACCGTGCAATTGGCCAAGATGATTAAGGAAGTCGAAATAATTTCCTTCATTCAGATCCCTGAGTTTGATTTCATCTGAATGGCAAGTACCTGCATTTTTTTGCAGGTCAACCAAGGCTTGCTGAACTCGACTCCAATCGCATTCCGGCATCATGTAACTAACGATGACGTTCCAAGAATCCCGTTTCCGCGCGTTCACAAACGATCCTGATTCGTCAATAAAAACATACATGAATGACACCTCACGCCCTTGATGAGAACATTGAACTACCGTCTAGCTGAGGTAGAACTGGCTCTAGAACTAAATTCCAGAAATACTTCAATTGTGTTGTATTAAGCCTGCGATTTATATTCGCCTTAAATCTTACAAGCAGACCTAGCACAGGATTCTTTGAGTTACTCTCAGATCTGGTGTATGGGCGGAATTGAAGAAAGCGGTGCATTCCTACTGAAACGGGGTTTTTGGAATCCCGGTCATTCAGCAAATAGGAGATGCACCACCATGCACAAAGATACGACGATTCCCTTTACGAATCCAGCCTTTCGGGACGAACTGAGCGAATTGGTGCGCGAGGGCAGCAACGAATCATCCGTCATGCCGTGGAAGCGGAGTTGGGGGCCTTCTCGGAGGAGCATTCGGGCGAGCGTGACGCGCGGGGCCGTCGCGCGCTCGGGCGCAACAGTTATCTGCCTTCGCGGGAGGTGTTGACGGGAAGCGGCCCGGTGTTTCCGCTCGGAGCTGTTGCCGCCGTATTTGAAGACGGTGTTCCCGCGCACCACGGTCCAAGCCTGCATCGTTCATCTGATTCGCAATTCGATGTCGTTCGTCGCCTGGAAGGACCACCGGAAGGTCATGCCCGATCTCAAGGCCGGTCTGCCGGGCCGAAACGCTCAAGGCCGCGGCGGCTAGGCTCGATGAGTTCGAAGCCTGCTGGGGGGAGCGCTACCCGGCGGTGGCCCCCGCTTGGAGGCGCGCCTGGGAACACGTCGTGCCGATATTCGCCTTTCCGCTGGCCATCTGGAAGATAATCTATACGACCAACGCCTTGGAGAGCCTGCACCGCTCTTTGCGCAAGATTATCAAGACCCAGGGAATTTTTCCCAGTGACGAGGTGGTGGCCAAATTGCTGTTCTTGGCGATAGGTAACACCGGGATTCGCTGGTACCACCCTGTTGACTGGACCGCTGCGAAGGGACAGTTTGCCATTCTGTTCGAGGGTCGCTTTACTGGCTCAGCTAGCTGAGCCAGTAAGCCCAAAGGCTCGAGACCGTTGCTTACACAGAAAATCAGACATACCCGGCGACCACAGACCTACTCATTTCTATGCGTCCAACGGCGTAAATGAAATTCTGGTGGGCATCGAAACCCTCTCAGTGCTGGAGGCAGCCTTGCCCCGCAGCCTGCGGTCTAGTAATCGAGAGGGCTTTTATTTACCAAGACGAACTACGCGAAGCCTGTAGCCGAGCGAACAGCTTTGAACTACCCGGTAAGATCGCTCCTCTGGAGTAAGCCACGACACAAAAGGAACACGCGCTTCACGAAGCGCCACTACAGGTAGGAATTGCAACAATAGACAACCGATGCTTTTTGGATTTCTAAACTTCAGCGTTCAATCAGTATTACGTTCAATCAGTATTAACTGAGAATTGAATTTCACGCCTGCGACTTCACAGGCCGTTTGGATATGGTGTCGGATTCGCGACGTACTAAGACTTGTCCCCATCCACCATCCATTCTCCAAATTCAGAGATGCTTTTTCCACAAACTTGGGGTCGGCGTAAAGGTCGTTGCGGTTTTGCGCCACTAACTGATTTTTCGTCCCCTTTGTTCTTTCTGCAAGGCGAGCTATAAATTCGGGATTGCGGTTTTGAAACTCTTTTAGTATTTCAGCCAGAGTTTCTCTGGCAGATTTTTTATTAAACTCCTCACCATCAAGGAAAAACCCGATAATCGTAGACTTTAGCTTGCTTGTCGATTGTGAAGAAGTGGCAGCTGATTTTTTCGGCTGGGATGGCGACGGAGAAGTTGATCTCTTAAACTTCGAGCGAGAGGGTGTCGATATGGTATTAAAATGTAGACCCTTCAAAAATGAATCCACATCATTCATCTCTGGTTTAGTTCCACATCGCCTCTTCACCTCTCTAGCAAGAAAATTATAAAGAGTAGTATTCGAGGTCTCTACCAGTTTTTGCCATACGATCGGTATATTCTCACGTGCCTCCTTGATACTTATGTTCTTGTTATATTGTTTCTTTGCGTTATTTTCAGCAGTTTTTTTAGTAACGATACGATCCTTCCGAAGATATGCGCTTAGGTTAGAGGCATATTCTTTGATTTTCTCCCTTTCATTGTTCTCCAGTTTCATCTGACTGAGCAGCCGATCAGTATGAGTATCTTTTCGCCTGCCTATTTTGTCGCCAGCATAAAATGTCCACGTTTCTCCATCCGTCAAAACAAGGAACAGAACTTTTTCATTCGCGGCATACTCAAACAATTGCTCTTCTGCCTTTTGGTCGGCTTTGCCAATTTTTTTGGCTTCGATGAAAACTTCCGCAGCTTGGTAGCTACTTTTCAGCGCGTAGTCCACGCTGGGATTCTTCCCCTGCTTTTCTGTATTGCGTTTCGCGACGTACTCCTTTTCTACGTCATTCTTATTGTGAATATCCCAACCTAACTTGCTCAAAATCGATTCTATAATCTGTTTGCTGTCTTCTTCGTCTTTCAAATTGTTTTCGCGGATACGATTGACCGCCGTTGTCAAGACCTCTTCCAGACTCATTCTGCCAGACGCCTCCTCAACAAAAAATCGTGTCTATCTCAATACAAGTAAGGGACGCATGTATGTCAGTCGCAACCCCGGAGAAGAGTCGCCACCTACCAATGACACTTTTGCTCTACTTGCTAGTTCCTACTCGTCTTGGTACTGCTGGCAACTCTGATTGTAGCAAGTCAAGAGGTGGCCGCAAACCACAACTGAGGGTGACAAGGTAAACATCACGCAGGGATTGTTGCTGATCGATCCCTACGCGCAATCTACTACGGTAACTTTCGGGTTAATGTTACAACTGGACTAAATGTTGTGCCCCCCCCCCGACAACTCGGAAATTCTGTTGCAAATAGCGAAAAGCAGAAATGTGTTGGTTATGGCGCGACTCCCACAAGCACCAGGGGAACCGCGGGAACACCGCGTCCTTGCCGCAAAACGTTCAGCAAATCACGCTCGTAGTAAGCGACGCCGGAGGACATCTCACGCTCCAGTTCCTTCATGGGGAGAATTTCTATTCCTACGTCAATGATGTCGGAAACAAAAAAACTGAGATGCTTCACGAAAAGGTCGTGCGCGACGAAGGCGTACTTGCCGAACTGAACCTCCACCGCAACGCGCTCTTTCACGAAATCCGTCTGGTTGTAAGACATGATAGGATCGTATCCCGCCTTTTCAATCGCGCGTTTTTGCTCATTTTCCGACAGTCCGTATATGCCGCGCATGAGCTTCTCATCCGCCGTTAGCCAGAAAGTGCTTCGGCGCTCGCTCCAGCCCCGCGCTGTGAGGCCATCCTTGAATGCTCGGTTCATGTCGGCGGGCGAGAACAACATCTTCCCGGGCATGGTCTTTTCTCTGGAAATCTTGGTCCGGCAAGCCATCGCGTCAACTTCCGCGATGACATCCTTTACTTCATCCCACAACTGTTTGCGATGGACGAGCAGGTATTCCTCGCCGTTCAGATGTGAATATTTGGCTTCAATGCGCACTAATGCCCACCATTGGGTTTCGCTGGATCGTAGATAGGCTTTCCCATTGGGCGCGTTTTAAGGGTTCCCGCATAAAAGCGACGCACTCGGTCCAGCGCGATGTCCACGTATTCGGAAACAACGTCACAGCCATAGGCCGTTCTCCCGTGCATGAGCGCTGCGATGACGGAGGAACCAACTCCCATATAAGGGTCGAAAACGGCGTCGCCCTCGTCCGTCATGGAGAGAACGAGGCGTTCCACGAGTTCAACGGGGAACTGGCAGGGATGAATCGTTTTTTCCGGATGATTGCTCTTCACGTTCGGGAATACCCACACGTCGCTCGGGTTCTTTCCCTTTGGATTCCCCGAGAGTTTGCCGATGTTCGGCCCCTTGAAATGTTTTTTGCCGGGATATTTCGCTGGAACCCGTATTGGGTCGAGGTGCCAGGTGTAATCATCACCCTTTGTCCACCAGTTGATGGTTTCGTATCTGCCCGAGAGCCGCTTGGTGCAGTGAAGCCCGTGGCCGAAACTCCAAACGATTCGGTTGCGTAGTTTAAGACCCTGTTCCCGAAAGAGAGGATAGAGAATTGCGTCTAGCGGAATAATCTCTCCATTTTCCACATAATTACCAACCTGCCAGCAGATGGAGCCATTGGGATGCAGGAGCCGCATACACTCGCGTATCACACTTTCCTGCGCTTCGACGTAATCATCGAGCGGGGTTCTCGATTCGTATTCCTTGCCTAGGTTATAAGGAGGCGAGGTAACGATGAGCTTCATGCTCTCATCGGGAAGCTCGCTCATGAAATCGAGGTTGTCAGCGCAAGCGAGAATGGATTGACTTTTTGGTTTTTCCTGCTCCAATCGAGGGAGCAATATCTGCGCCGGTTGCCGCGATGCGCCATCAAGATACGAAGCGGCGTTGTTCATCCAGTTTCCTCAAAGGGCGGAAAAACACCAACCGGCTGGGAAACTCAATTTATAACTTACCTTGGTTAGCCAAAGCAACAAAGTTTTCCAAGTCCATTAGCGTGACTAAATTTGCATGTACTATATGACGATTCAGGCCACCTCCTAAATAATAATCACGCAAACTCCACCCAGCACCACCAAGGACAAGGTAAGCCTTTATACCTGCTTCATTTTGTATTGCTTCGGCGAGACATATCATCTCATAAGGAACCTTTTGTTCGGCTGTGCCGGAAACCTGTTGCCATTTGAGAGAGATCAGATATTTATTGCCACTATCATCTTTCGCCAACACATCCAGGCGGTGGCGTTTTCCATTCGGTCTTTCGCCAATAAACACCTGTGTTTCATAATTGGTATCCTCCATTCGCCAGCGCAGGTAGGACCATCGCCTCCAAAACCCCACCCGTTCGCGTATCACGCACAGCACTCACGTCTCCATTCCTTTCACTGCTAAAACCTCTCGCGCCGGGGAGCGGTCACCAGTGCAGCTGATCCGGCGCGGCCCCATGATTAGGATGTATCATTGATAGACTGCAGTTTTCATGCTATCAACGGCGAGTTGGATACAGAAAAATATGTTGTAAGGATGAACTGCGTTACGCTATAGAAATTTGGTGGCGTCGAAAATTTGTATGGCCAGTATTTTGTATAAGATAGCTAACCAGTCACTCCAGCCGACGCTGCTGACGCGGCGCGGCTGAGCTTGGTCGTTAACCGCTCGGGAAACTACCATGAAGCCATTACCCACTAACTACAAAGACTGCACCTTCCGTTCCAGGACTGAGGCTAGATGGGCTGTCTTCTTCACTCACATGGACTGGAAGTGGAAGTACGAGGACCAAGGGTATGAGTTGGAGTCTGGTGGATATTACCTACCGGATTTCGAGATTCTTCTGCCCAATCTAGAGGAGTGGTACGTAGAAGTTAAGCCAGACAACTTCGACAAGTTCGATGAAGATGAGTATATGGCCAAACTGCAACGCTTCACATCTGAGGCCGAGAAGGATCTCTTAATTCTGGATGGCAATCCCTCGTGCAAACCTTTTGACATCGTCTGTCATCGATTAGAGGGACAATCCCTAGGATTGGCATTTCTGCAAGACTACGAGCCATATGTCAGGTGGATTGATGAATATTGGATGGGGTACATCAGTCTTGACGAGAGAACGGGTAGACACTTCACAGAGCATGCCGATAACGAGCGTATGCAGAGGAAATCGTTTGGGCGACAGTATGTTGAGTCATTGAAGGCCGCCATGAATGAGAAGTTTGGCATCTGAGTACCGCAACCTGACTAACAAATTGGTGCAGCGCTTAACCGACAGGGACACTCGGGAATGCGCAAGAGTTGTAATCCGCCCGCTTCCGATTTGATTACTTCTTTCAAAAACCGAATTCCGATCAAGATCAGGAACCACACATATTTCTCAACAATATCAACACAACTGGGGAAATCCCCGCCTGTCGGAAACAACCTACCGTCTGAAAACGGGCGGATGATGAGTTTGACGCGTACATATAACCTCCAGACGACCTGGCAGCGCAGATAGAGCCCATCCTGACCGGCTATCCATACAGTTCGCCAAAGTATGCGAAATACCCTAGGGCCGCCAAGCATCTGGCGAGGGACCACGAAGAATTGCTCGCCTTCTACGACTTCCCGGCGGCGCACTGGGGGAGACTTCGGGCGACGAACCCCATCGAGTCGACCTTCGCCACGATCCGGTTTCGAACGATGAAGACCAGGAACTGCCTGAGTGAGAAGACGGTGCTGAGTCTGGTGCACCAACTCGCCATGAGCGCCGAGAAGCGATGGCGCCGCCTACGGAGCTTCCGTCATCTGGCCGACGTGAGGTTCACCGATTGGGTGGACATAAAAGAAACGAGCGGGAGGGTCGCTGGATTCGGGACGACCATACACAACATTTGGCCGTAACTCCGTGGCCATTGGTGCTGGCCAGATCGTGAGCCTCGTCGGCGACGCCTGTGATGATGGCGACCACGCATGCCGAGTGTTCGACGCCCTTCTTCATTGCCGCCATGGACCTGTTGGCCATCTTGGTATCCAACCACACCGTATACCCTTGCTCTCTGAGGGACCTATACAACGCCTCCGCCATCGTTGCGCCCTGCGAACTGCGGTGCGTATAGCTCAAGAAGACATCCCACCCGAGAGAGATCATGCTCGTCTCCTTTGAGTACCACGTATTTATGCTAATGCAGTCAGTCCCTTACTAGCGCAACAACAGCATCCTCTGTGCTATCATAGAAACTAATCACTCTCGCGTTTCTGTTTCAGGCGCTGATCAGGAACGGAACAACCATTTCGGATATTAAAGTCTTTAAGAAAGTCCAACACCTCTCTATAATGCACGGCGATCCCGATACCTTCCAGCGCCCTCGGTCCACTAGGCGTCAACAACTCCCATGGTGAGAAGGTGTTGACACCAATCACTTCACCACTCTCCAGAATCAATGGGCCACCGGAATTGCCTAGATTGAGTGCCGCATCCGTTTGAATCGCGAGTACTTGCCTGGCGCGCCCGAATTCCTGTCCGAATTTCTTTTTCCCGCTTGAGCGAATACCCCTTGTAATAGAATATATGCCCACACTACTTACGAGACCTCCCGCAACACTGTACGAAAAATAAGGCCCCGGGTGCCCTATCGCAAGAACTGGCATCCCCAGGGCTAAGGTGCCACAAAATAATGAGCGTGGCTTTATTCCTACTGGCCCTCCCACCACTCGTATCAAGGCCAAATCACGTCGTTTATCGGAACCAACCACTAAGCCCCGATGAGGAGGCGATGAACGCAAGTGAGGTTTCAAAGGGTTCCACATGCATTGGATAAACCTACTAATGGTGCCTGCATTTTCACACCGAGCTCCCGGCATGGATATATTGACAAACGCTTCCGTATTGTCTCCTCCCTTCCCACATTTTTTATCGCGCTCCCTGAGATCCTGAACGACGTGCCAATTAGTCAATACGTGCGTTTTGTCAACAAAAAATCCGGTCCCCGTCCCGCAAGAACTTGTGACCCGCACTACGCCTTCGATAATGGAGCGCTCTATGTCGCCCTTATCCCCCTGAAAGTCAGACATCCAAAGATCACCTGCGGCAGCGAGTAACTTGGTCGCGAATTTCATCTCCGCTACGTAATCAGCATACTCGCCAAAAGTCTTAAAAGTCTTCTTTTCCTTTATGCCAGTGCCGCTCAGAATGGATTTCAATAAATCGACTCTTCTCAGATAAATTTCCTTAGGATTAGAATTTTTCCCAAAAGATATGCAATTGCTCTTGCTATCGATTGGGTACTTGCCCTCAAGGTATGAGAAGGTCCTGAAATCGAGAATTGTATAAATTACGTTCACTTCCTGGCGAATTCTATATTTGGCCGATCTCTCGTCCACTAAACCCTTCCCACAAATACGACGCTTTACCCGAGCTGAAGCTATATCCAACAGAACAACGACATCATGAGCACCCTTCAGTTTTTCTATGCGTTCGACGAAACGATTTATCCACTTATTGTAATTATTACGCGCAAGTATCCTATCCAGAGGTTCTGAAAAGAATTTATCTTCACTAGATTCATCTGATGGGTGTCCCTCGACGCCCACAGGAAATTCTCCCTGCCTGAGAAAATCTTTCGACACAATAATCTTCAGGAATCTGTCGTGTATTCTCCCGAAACGCTCTATGCCTGATAAAGCGGCGCCTAATCTCGCCTCAGTTTGATTTTTCCCATCTTTCAGGAGTTGACGTTCGGTGACCTTGAAATACAAGCGACGTAAATCTTGACGGCTGGCGGGCGGAAGCGAATCCCAATGGAGAGCGATTATTTTCTCCAGGCGCTTCAGCGACACTTGCGACGGATTGGAAGAAAGGACGCCTTGGATATCCGGGCTGATGCAACCGGACATCACAGTGGCTGCCGCAAAGGCGAGCAGAACGAGTTTACGGGCATGCAAACGCATCATCTCGACATCCTCCGAGGTTTTTTGGTTTTCGTTGTAATTGACAAAACTGCTTTTCCGGATATCGCACTCATTTGATTCTCTTATTTGAAATTTGTTATTCCTCACAGAAATCGACGCACGATTTCAAAATAACGCAACAACACTTCCTATCGGACGCTACCGAAAACTGCGGTCAGATCGTGGCGTTCTAAAATTCCGAGTGCGCCTTGGTGCTGGTCGTCGATGAATTTCCCGGAAACGTATTCGGCATCTATTGCAATGGTATAGTCTAGATTACTGTCCCCCCAAGTTGCGCCGGTTCCCCGAGTACCTGGGGCCGCACCGGCGCCCCAGTGCTCAAGATCGGTGAAACTGGCAGTCCTCCTTCCGGGCCGTGCAGAAAGTTCTATCGCGTTCAGAAGCGCAGGGAGTATCCGGCGAAGATGTTTGATTCACTCTCACCCGCCGCCGGGAAACGGGCGCCCGCCGAGATGCTCACGGTCGCGTTCTCATCCACCGCAATGTCGGAGGATACGGACACGCGGTGGTCCCAGCCTCCTTTGGAAAGATCGACCTTGCCGAAGGGGATGCTGGCTTCCCCGCCGAGAAAACGATCGCCGCGGACGGCGGCGGAGAGGAATACCTTTTCGGTCAGGTCAAACCCCTTGCGGACCGTGAACCCCAAGGATTCACCCTCCGCATCCCGGACACCTGTTCCCCCGTTTGAGATCTGCTTTTCAAAACGAAGGAACGCATTCTTGTGTCCGGCGGAGAGCTCCGCATTGAGGACTTCTCCGTGTCCTTTGGAGAAACCGAAAAAGTCAGACCTTTCCCCAACGGCGGCAAGCGCGAAGAAATCTCCCGCTTTCTGCAGACCGACCAAGGATAGCGATCCTGAATTGTTCGGCACGGCGTTTAAAGAAAAGCCGTTATCACTGCCGGTAAAGCCGGTTAGTTTGATGCGGGCGGACGCGGTTTCGTCATCTTTCTCAAACTGCGCGTATGCCACACTTGACAAACCCGGCATGCCGAAAGGTGTTGCCTGACCCGCAGTTCCGCTGCTCACTTCGCGGGTGATGTATCCTGCGACACTTCCCCCGGAAGGAAGCGACACACTTCTTCCACCGACAGTAACGGTCTGTCCGTTCACAATAACCGTCGTTGTTCCGCCTGTCGGAAGATTGGTCAGTGAACCGACCACGCTTCCCATGCAGGTGAAGTCGGCGACACCGACGCCGCCTGACCTTGCAAGCAGTGTTTCAATCCCATTACCCGACTTTCTGGCGCACGCCTTGCCAAAACGAGCAAGATCCCGGTGATCCGTTTCCGGAAACACCGCAAGGACGGATGCCAGAGCCGAGGCAACCTGCGGAGTACTAAGACTTGTACCTGATCCGATACCGGGGAAGTCAAATTGCGCCCAGAGGCAGCCCTCACTCACTCCCGGCTCTCTACAGTGCCTAGATTGAGCGTGACGGACATAGTTGCCATTGACATCCTTATCCCACCCCGCAACGAGCAACAGATTGTTCGCGGCAATTCCACGCTTAACCCTCTCATTCACATTCAAAACCAAATGAGTGTCAGAAAGGACTCCATAGTCTTGCCCGATACCCTGATTCCCAGCACCTTGTACAACCAAGTACGACGGCAAGGTGCCCTTATCAACAACTCTCCCGCCGGTTATTGAATTAGAAACTGAGACGATCTTCAGGTTCGGCATAGCGTCAAGCTGATCATCTCCCCAATTCACCGAGGTGTGTGTGAAGAAGTGGTCCGTAATACTTGTGTATGGAGCTGAACCGATTGAGGTCGTTACCGCTCCGTATTCGTTTCGATGTTTCCCATAGTAGGATTCAGGATTGTCGCATTGAATGGTGTAGGAATTGCAGGCAACCCGACGGACTATTTGCGTATGCCGGCTGTTTTCAACATTAGTCCTCTCCTCTATGGCGAACATATCCTTCATCCGGCTGTTTGAAACCTTGATCTGGTTAAGCGGAATCTGGTTGATGCCGGGGATTGCCGATCTGCCGCGAGCGGGACCCGGCGGAGGTTTTGGTGTCGGTGGTGGAATTACTGCGGGCGGGTTTGATCCGCCTCCACCTCCGCCTCCGCCACCACCGCATGCGGTCAGGATCATCATCGCCGCCAGCGCGAGGGCGGGCGCCGCTCGCCGGGTCAGTCTCTTCATGCTCTTCATGGGGATGCCTCCCTTTCAGCGGTCCGCCGTGAAGGCGGGCGTGTCCCTTCCCCTCGGCGGTCGGATCACGGAACCGGAGGGGGTTTTGCGGCGCGCTTCTTCACGGGCTCGAGTCCTCTCCGCCGTCGCGTCCCGCCACGCGGACCCGGGGCCTTTCCCGGTCCGTTCCGGGTGAGACTGCATTTTATTTTACCCGAAGCTGCCCGGACAACGGGCTTTTATGATTTCAGGGTGATTTTCAGGGCAGATACGGTGTTTATTTCGTGACTTCTGTGATATTCTTGCCGAATACCCTGCGCCGGTACCGGAACCGGCGCGCAACGCCACCCGCATATCCCCCCGGAGGGGGGGAGGACGCGACAGTGACCGAATTCGATAACGCCAGGCGCGAGGCGGCCCTGCACGAGCGCTTCTCGCGGCTGTGCGCGGCCCTGGGGCGCATCGCCTCGAGCCTCGACCCGGGGACCGTGCTCCGCGAAGTCCTCGAGAGCGCCCGCGGGCTGAGCGGCGCGCGCCACGGCGTCGTCGTGACCCTCGACGAGTCGGGCGGGCCCGACGGCTTCAGGAGTTCGGGCATCGCCCCCGGGGAGCACCGGGGGCTGGTGGATTGGCCCGAGGGGCCGCGGTTTCTGGAACACTTCCGCGATCTGGCGGAACCGCTGCGCCTGGCGGACCTGCGCGCCCACGCGCAGGCGCTCGGCTTCTCCCCGGACCGCTTGCCGTGGCGGACGTTCCTGTGCGCGCCGATGCGCCATCGCGGCACGCGCGTCGGCAGCCTTTTCCTGGCCGGGAAGGAAGGCGGCGGGGCGTTCACCGGCGAAGACGGGGAGGTGCTGGGGTTTCTCGCGAGCCAGGCCGCGGCCGCGCTCGCCAACGCGCGGGCGCACCGCGCCGAGCGGCGCGCGCGGGCCGACCTCGAGGCCCTGGTCGAGACCTCGCCGGTCGGCGTGGCGCTGTTCGACGCACAAACCGGCGCCCCGGTGTCGATCAACCGGGAGATGAGGCGGATCGGGGAGAAGCTGCGCACCGCGGGCCGCCCCGTGGAGGCGCTGCTCGAGGTGCTGATGTGCCGCTTCGCCGACGGGCGCGAGGTCGCGCTCGACGAGCTGCCCTTCGCGGCCGTGCTGAGCGGCGCCGAGACGGTGCGCGCCGAGGAGGTCGTGCTCTCGGTGCCCGACGGGCGCAGCGTCACGGCGCTGATCAACGCGACGCCGATCCACGGCGAGGACGGCGCGGTGGTGTCGACGGTCGTCACCATGCAGGACATGGCGCCGCTCCAGGAGCTCGAGCGGATGCGCGTGGAGTTCCTGGGCATGGTCAGCCACGAGCTGCGCGCGCCGCTGACCTCGATCAAGGGCTCGACCGCCGCGGTGCTCGGCGCCGGGCGGGTCTTCGGTCCGGTCGAGATGCGCGAGTTCTTCCGCCTCATCGACGGGCAGGCCGATCACATGATCGGCCTGGTCGCCGACCTGCTGGACACGGGGCTCATCGACGCGGGCAGGCTGTCGGTCTCTCCCGAGCCCACCGACGCGGGCGTCCTGGTGGAGCGGGCGAGGAACGCGTTCGTCTCGGGCGGCGGGCGCAACGCCGTGCTGATCGACCTCCCGCCGGACCTGCCCCGGGTGATGGCCGACCGCCAGCGCATCGAGCAGGTGCTGAACAACCTTTTGCGCAACGCCGCCCGGCACTCTCCCGGGACGTCGCCCGTCCGGGTGTCGGCGGAGCGCGACGGCGTGCACGTGGCGCTCTCGGTCTCCGACGAGGGCCGGGGGCTTGCGGCCGGGCAGCTGCCGCGTCTTTTCCGGAAGTATGCCGGTTTCGGCGGCGATGAGGGGGAGCGCGGAGCCGGCGGGGGATACGGCCTGGGCCTGTTCATCTGCAAGGGGCTGGTGGAGGCGCACGGGGGGCGCATCCGGGCGGAGAGCGCGGGCATCGGCCGGGGCGCGACTTTCACCTTCACGCTCCCCGCGGCCGAAGAGGCCGCCGATCCGTCCGCCTCCGCCCCGGGGCTTTCCCGTCCCCCCCGCGGGGAGAGCGAATCCATGACCGTACTCGCGGTGGACGACGACCCCGAGACGCTCCGCTACCTCCGCGACGCCCTCGCCGGGGCGGGCTACGCCCCGGTCGTGACCGCCGACCACCGGGAGCTCTCCCGGATCATCGCGGCCGAGAGGCCCCGCCTGGTCCTGCTCGACCTGATGCTCCCGGGGACCGACGGGATCGAACTGATGGAAACCGTCCCCGGACTGGCCGACCTGCCGGTCATCTTCATCTCCGCCTACGATCGCGACGAGACGGTCGCCAGGGCGCTCGAGAGCGGCGCCGCCGACTACATCGTCAAGCCCTTCTCGCCGACGGAGCTCGTGGCGCGGATCCGGGCCGCGCTCCGCAGGCGGGCCGGACCCGAACCCTTCGTGCTCGGGGAGCTGGCCATCCGCCACGAGCAGCGCCTCGTGACCCTGGCCGGACGCGAGGTCCGGCTCACGGCCACCGAGTACGACCTGCTGCGCGCGCTCTCCTCGGCCGCCGGGCGGGTCCTGACCTACGATACGCTGCTGCGCCGGGTCTGGGGCGAGAGCCGCACCGGCCGTACGGAGCGGCTGCGCACCGTCGTCAAGAAGCTGCGCCGCAAGCTCGGCGACGACCCCGCCGCGCCCTCGTACATCCTCAACGTGCGCGGGGTCGGCTACCGCATGGCCGCGCCGGAGTGACGCCGGGCGGCCGTTTCCCTCATGTCCCCGTTCCGCACGTCGCCCCGCCGCAAGCCCGCATTTTTTTGCTGATTTAGGCCAAGTTTTATCATATTCACATCATAATACGAGATAATCACACGAATACTTAACACAAGATCGCATGCGACGGTGTATAATAAAATAAAAGGTAAAAGCATGAGGCGGCGCGGTCCGCCCGGATCGACGCCGTCTCGGAACTCCGGGAAAGGAAAGGTGAACAAGAAAAACGTAAGGGAGGCGATGACATGACCAGGTGGACAGCCCCGGCGGTATCTGCCAGATTAGGGAAGAGCCGAACTCCGAACTCCGAACTCCGAACTCCGAACTCCGAACTCCGAACTCCGAACTCCGAACTCCGAACTCCGAACTCCGAACTCCGAACTCCGAACTCCGAACTCCGAACTCCGAACTCCGAACTCCGAACTCCGAACTCCGATTAGATAGCCCGGCCCGACGCCTCGCGGGAAGCGCCCGCCGGGCCGCCGGCCTCCTCGTCATCGCCCTGCTGGCGTCCCTCGCCCTGCTGCCGCCCGCCCCGGCGCAGGCGCAAGCGGTCAGCGTCAGCAATATTTCGGAGACTGCCGCTGGTAATTTGCTCGTTGAAAGCGCAGGCGCCCAAGTTTACGCCAATAAGTTCACCACCGGGGGCACCAGCACCGACCGCTACACGCTGAACTCTGTCATTATCGATGTTGCTAATTCTGGATCAGGAGCGCTGGAGGTCTCGATCCACGTCGGCAGTGGCACCAATCCGGGAAACAAAATCGGCAGCAACCTGACCGGCACTATCGGCTCCAGCGGCGGCAACACGACCTATACAGCGAGCGGCATCACCCTGAACGGCGGCACCACCTATTTCGTGCAAGTCCGCAAAACGACCGCGGGGAGCCGCAGTATAGGTACAACCAATAGCAATACGGAGACCGCCAGCACCGGGTGGAGTGCAACTATCGCGGACGACGCTCGCTTTGACACCATTGCCTCTAATTGGGACAACCTTGGAAGAGCTCTCCGCTTCACCGTCAACGCGACGACCCAGTCGACGACCCCCACCCCCCCGACGCTGACCACCTCCTCGGTGTCTTCCGTGTCTTACACCACTTTAGTCAACATTCCTTCTGGTAGCGACCCATGGAACCCGAGTTGGTCTTTCTTGAGGAATGCCCCTTTGAGAGGAGTGGCCAGACCGGGCGCCACCCCCTGCGCCACCGGCACGACACTGGAGATCGGCTGGTACAAGAGCACCGCGCTGACCACTCTGTTGGGAAACATCACTATCAGCAGCGGCCTCTACACTTTGACCGCCACCCCCACGACCGCCGGCGAGTACCGAGCGCTGGCCTACTGCAAGAGGGGCACGACCTACTCGACCCCGGTGAACCTGATGCGGGGCGGCGGGGTGACGCTGACGGCTGGCCCGGCCCTCACCGCCAATCCTATCAGGGCGACGAGTGCACGTCTGACGATCACGAATCACACGTCCGCGTGGTGGTACAAGCGGACCGCCCCGATCGCCGGGACCTGCACCTCGGTCGCCGCGGGCACGACGCATGCGGACCTGAGCTCGCTGACCGCGGGCACGTCCTACACCTACAAGGCGTATTCGGCGACGGGCTGCAACACGGCGAACGAGATCGCGAGCGTGACCTTTCAGACGGCCAGCGTCTCGACGCCCGTCAACCTGCGCGCGGAGCCGGGCAACGGGCAGATGACCCTGCGCTGGACCACGGTTACCGGAGCGCGGGGCTACCAGTACCGTGCGCTGGAGGGCAGCCGCATCGTCAGGCAGGACTGGTTCCCGGGCAGCTACGGCGGCGACACCAGCGGCGTCGTGACCGGCCTGACCAACGGCACCGCCTACCAATTCCAGGTGCGGGCCATGCGGCGGGGCCCCGCCACGAGGTACATCGAGTGGGTGCCCGGTCCGTGGTCGAACGCGATCTCCGCCGCGCCGGTGGGGCCGCCGCCGGCCGTGTGCAGCGGGCGCCTGACCGGGGACGGCAGCGTGACCGGACGCTGGACCGGGGACTACGGCTTCGGGACCCGGGGCTGGGCGCCGGACTGCGCGTCGGCCAAGCGCGCCGGCCACGCCACGCGCTACTGGCGCTTCACGCTGGCCGGGCGGTCGACGGTGACCATCGACCTCCGGTCCGGCGACGCCGATCCCTGGCTCTACCTCTGGTCGGGCGTCGACCGGATGGACGGCACGCCGCTCGCCTGGAACGACGACGCGGGGGGCAGCCGGAACTCGCGGATCGTCCGCACGCTCGCGGCGGGGACCTACACCGTCGAGACGACGACCTATCGCCGCCTGGACGAGGGTCGGTTCACCCTGACGGTGAGCGGCCTGGGCAGGACCGCGCCGGCGCCGGCGCAGCCGACCGGCTTCGGGGCCGAGGCGGGCGACCGGCAGGTGACGCTTCGCTGGGACGCGATGGACGGCGTGACCGGGTGGCAGGTCGAGCGTGACGGCGTGTGGACCGACGCCGGCGACGGCCTGGCCACCGGCCACACGGTGACGGGCCTCGCCAACGGCAGGACCTACCGCTTCCGGGTGCGCGCGGTGAACGACGCCGGGCGGGGGCGGCCCTCGGCGCCGGTGTCGGTGACGCTCGATGCCGCCTCGGGTCCGGGGCAGGCGCCGTCGGAGTCCCGGTGCACGCAGCGCCTCGCCGGGGACGGCAGCGTGACCGGCCGCTGGGCGGCCGGATGCGACTCGATCGACCGCAGAGGCCGCCACGCGCGCTGGTACGAGCTCACGCTGGCGGAGCGCCGGGAGATGACCATCTATCTCGGTTCCCGCACCGACGCGTTCCTCTACCTCCGCTCCGGCGCCCAGCAGCGCAGCGGCAGGGCGCTCGAGTACGACGACGACGGCGGGCGGGGGTACGATTCTCGCATCAGGCGCACGCTCGACGCGGGGACGTACACCATCGAGGCGACGACCTTCGACCCCGGGACGGGAGACTTCACGCTGACCGTCTTCGGAGGGGGCGGCGCCGCGACGCAGCAACCGGAGGAGGAGACTGAGACGACGACGCCCTCGCCGCCGGCGGCCGAGCCGGCGCTCCGCGTGTCGGACGCCCAGGCGGACGAGGGCCACCCCTACGCCTCGGGCGAGATGCACTTCACGGTGACGCTGTCGCCGGCGGCGGCGCACCCGGTGAGCGTGAGCTACACGACGCGCGACGGAACGGCGCGGGGCGATTTGTACGGTCTCCACGGAGACTACGAGACAGAGTACGGCAGGATGTCGTTCGCTCCGGGGGAGACGCGGAAGACGGTGACGGTCGACCTGATCGGCGACTGGCACGACGAGGGGCCGGAGACCTTCTACCTGGTGCTCTCCGACGCACGGGGGGCGACCATCGCCGACGGGGAAGGCGTCGGCACCATCGTCAACGACGACCCGATCCCGGCGGCGTGGACGGCGCGCTTCGGGCGCACGGTGGCGGACCAGGTGGTCGGCGCGGTGGGCGAGCGCCTTCGGGGCGCTTCCGCGCCCGGCGTGAGGCTGGGCGGCCATCGCCTCTCCGCGGAGGGGAAGGGTTTTCCCGCGGGGGGTCCGGATGCCCGTCCCGGTGCGGGGGATTCGTTCCTTGCGGGCGCGGGGAAGTTCGCCCGCGCCCTGAACGCGCGGACGGGGGAGGATGAGGAGCAGCACTGGCGCGAGCTCGACATGGGCGCCCTGCTTCTGGCCAGTTCGTTCCACCTCGCCTCCGCGGGGGACGTGAAGGCGGGCCCGCGCTGGTCGGTCTGGGGCCGGGGGGCGCACTCGGGCTTCGACGGCGCGGAAGATGCGCTCACCCTCGAGGGCGAGGTGACGACGGCGACGCTGGGAGCGGACTTCGAGCGCGGCCGCTGGCTCGTGGGCGCGGCGCTCTCGCGAAGCTCCGGCGAGGGGAGCTACGCGACGCAAGGCGCCTGCGACGCGGGCTGTTCGGGCGAGGTGGAGAGCGCCCTCACCGGCTTCTACCCCTATGCGCGCTACCGGGTGAGCGATGTGTTCACGCTGTGGGGCGTCGTCGGCCACGGACAGGGCGACCTGACGCTCACGCCCGCGGACGGGGTCTCGCACGAGACCGATCTCGACGCGAGCATGGCGGCCGCGGGCGCGCGGGGCGTCCTGCTGCCCGCCCGCGAACCGGGCGGGTTCGAACTGGCCCTGCGCGCGGACCTGCTCGTGACGCGGACGCGTTCGGACGCCGCGCCGGATCTGGCGGCGGCCGAGGCGGAGACGAGCCGGGTGCGGCTCCTGCTCGAGGGCTCGCGCATCATCCCTCTGGCCGGCGGCGCGGTGCTGACGCCCTCGGTGGAGCTCGGGCTCCGCCACGAGGGGGGCGACGCGGAGACGGGCGGCGGCCTGGAGCTGGGCGGTTCGCTCCGCTACGCCTCGGGCGGCCTCTCGGTGGAGATGAGCGCGCGGGGGCTCGTAGCGCACTCCGAGAGCGACTACGGGGAATGGGGCGTGAGCGGCTCGGTGCGCTACGCGCCGGGCAAGGACGGGCGCGGGCTGTCGCTCAGGGCCGGCTCCTCCTGGGGGGCGGCCGCGGGCGGCGCGGAACATCTGTGGTCGGGAGCCCTCCGGAACTTCCCGCCGGGAGGAGGCTTCGAGCCCGGAACGGGTTTCGAGGCCGAGGCGGCCTGGGGGCTCGACGCCTGGCGCGGCCTGCTGACGCCCTATACGGGCGTGGCGCTCATCGGGAGCGGTGAAACCTGGCGCACCGGGGCGCGCTGGAAGTCCGGCGCGGATACCGAGGTGAGCCTCGAGGCCAGCCTCACCGAACCCGGCGGCGGGACGGGGACCGAAGGCGGCGTGTACCTGAGCGGCTCGAAGCGGTGGTGAGCCGCGCCAGCGGCGAATGAGGCGGGAGGCGCCGCGGGAGCGATCCCGCGGCGCCCTTTTTTGTCACGGATGCGTAGGGATGTCCGGCCGACCCGGATGGCGGCGGCGCGGCCCGCCCGGACTTTTCGGTCCGTTGCCGCGACCCGGCCGCGACAGGGTGCGCAGGGGTCGTAACCAACCCGCTTGCGTCTTGATTACATTTGTTCTCGTGGACTCCCAACCGGATTGAAAACAACGACTTGGTTTTCATATGCTGGATATATCGATAAAATAAGACAAATTCAGATAAATTCACGGGGTTTTTCGATAAATTGACGATGTTTTTCCGGAAATGAAATCGACGAAAAAAACGCGGCCCGGCGGGGGTTATCCCCGCGGCGCGATGATGTATATTAGGCGCATAGACGACCGCATGAAACCGGGAAATGCGACGAAACGAGAGGAGATGCGAGCAAATGCCTGAAATCATCGACCTATGCATGCCCGTCCACATGTGGATGGAGCGCTACCCGGGCACGCCGCAGCCCGTCATCCAGCTGATCGAGACGACGTATGAGTCCGCCAGGCGCATCGGCACCGACAAGATGGGCTTTCCCGAACTCTTCGCCCACAGCGTGTGCATCTTCAGCGAGCATTGCGGCACCCACATCGACGCGAGAAGCCACGGCGGCATGAACGACTCGTGGTCCGAGGATATCCCGCTGGAGAAGTGCTACGGACCGGGCCTGAGACTCGACATGCGGGGCAAGAAACCCGGCGAGGCCATTCAAATCAGCGACTTAGAAAAAGCCCTCGCCAAAGAGGATTATACGATACAAGGCGGGGAAATCGTCTTTCTCTGGACGGGGGCGGCCGCCTACAACGACGAGCCGCGCTACCTGACGGATCATCCCGGCATGGTGGGCGAGAGCGCGGAGTGGCTCATCGACCAGGGCGTGTGCGTCATGGGCATCGACGCGCCGGGCTTCGATCTGCCCATCAAAGAGATGCTCGAGCGGCGCGACCCCTGGCCGTGCCACCGCCTCTTCCAGACGCGCGAATACTGGCACATCGAGAACCTCTGCAACCTGGACGCCATCCCCGCCGCGCACGGGTTCACGGCGAGCGTCCTGCCGCTTCACTGGCGAGGCGCCACGGGAACGCACATCCGCGCCGTCGCCATCGTGAACGGGTAGACGAAAGTGGCTTTCATGGGCCGGGAGGACGCCGTCCGGGCCGGGAATCGGGCGCTCCGCCTCATCGTTTTCTCGCTCTCGCTACTCGTCACTTCGTTCCTGACGGCGGGAACCGGCGATGCCGCGAAAGCGTCCAACTCACTGAAATCGAACGCGAAAAAAAACCAGCGGCGTGAGATGCGCATCAAACTGTATAAGCGTACGCTCCGGAGCCATCTCGCATCCGACCCCTATCCGTTGATCGATCTGGAAATCTCGCTCGATCGCTGGAAGAGCACAGCACTACTTATCGAGGGCATGAACCGCGCGGGCGTCGCGCTCGGAGCGGTCACTTCGGCAAATGAGAAGGCCATCAAAAAGGCGGTCGAGCGCTATCCCGGGCGGTTGATTCCGCTCACCACCTCGGCAGTTCAAAAAGGCTGGGCGCAGACCGAGGGAGACTACTTATCGAGTATCAAACGGCAACTTGAGGGCGGCGCGTTCGGGATCGGAGGGATTACGTGGCGGCCTGTATCTTCCAACAAGACCCAAAAGGAGCAAATCAAAGAAGCATTAGGAGCGATCATCCGGCTGGCGATGGAAAGGCGGAGCCTCCTCCTATTCGACATGCCGCCCGATGACGGCGGTCTGGAACTGATCGAGCGGCTATCGAGGGCGGCGCCCGAGGCGAGAATCATCTGGACGCAAGCCGGCAGGATATTGAATTTGAACGCCTTGCCCGGCTACGGACACGGCCTCCTGCGGGCGCTGAGTCTCAGGCACCCAGGCCTCCTCTTCACGCTGACCCAGGATCCGCCTGCCGCCGCCGATTCACCCCCTCCAAGAACAAACCATCTGTATGACCCGGGCGGGGCCTTCTCCCGTGAATGGCGGGCGCTGCTCGAAGCGCGCGTGGGGCATTTCACGGTCGGGAACGATTCCTCCCCGGCCGACCCAGTGATATATACGAGAAGAACTCTCTTCTTTCGTGAAAATGTCCTTGGAAAGCTCAGCCCGGCTGCCAGAAAGCTGATCACCTACCGAAACGCATGGCGTCTGCTGACAAACCGCAACTGGAATCCTTGATTCGAGAAATTCCCCCCGAATCCGTTGCATCAGGCCCTGCGCACGGGGATAATGCCGTCTCTCGGGACTGGAAGCGTCCTGAACAAATGATTTTCCGATAATTGAGCTTACGCGCAAGGAGTTCGCCTCATGTACAGCATACGCCACCCGAAACGAACCTGGTTCGGCTTGGGAACCATAGCGAAAATCAAGGATGAAGCGGCGTTTCTGGGCGCCCGCAACGCGCTTTTCTTGACAGACAAGGGCGTGAGAGGCGCAGGCGTAGCGGACATGGCGCTGGCCCCTCTCGAGGAGGCAGGCGTCGAAGTCACGATATACGATGAATGCCCGCCCGAACCCGCCATCGGCGACCTCGAAAATGCCTTTGCGGAGTTCCAAAACGCCTCTTTCGACCTCGTCGTCGGGGTCGGAGGCGGCAGTTCGATGGACATGGCGAAATCCATTGGCGTATTGCTGGGGAATGACGGCGCGCCCAGGGATTATCTGGGGGTAGAACTCGTGCCGAAACCGGGCCTCTCCACCATTTTGGCACCCACCACGAGCGGAACCGGCGCCGAAGCCACGCCCAACGCCATCTTCTCGGTGCCGGAAGAACAGGTGAAACTGGCCATCGTGAGTACGCACGTCATCCCGTTCGCCGCCATCGTCGACCCGAAACTCACGCTTTCCGCCCCGCCGAAAGTCACCTCCGCCGCCGGTGTGGACGCCTTCACGCATTGCTTGGAAACCTACGTGGCCAGAAACGCCACGCCATTGAGCGAGACGTACAGTCTGGAGGGTATGAAACTCATCGCCCGCTCCTTGAGGCGCGTATGCGCCGATGGAAGCGACATCGAAGCCAGAACCGATATGGCCCTGGGCTCATACTACGGCGGGGTTGCGCTCGCAGGAGCCGGGGCGGGCGCCATCCACGCCCTGGCGTATCCGCTCGGCTCGCGGTTTCACATCCCGCACGGGGTCAGCAACTCGCTGATGTTCTCCCACGTCATGAAGGAAAACCACGCGGCGGCGCCGGAGAAGTTCGCTCGCATCGCCCAAATACTGGGCGAATCCATCGATAAGATGTCCACGGCTGAAGCTGCCGAGCTTTCCGTCGGCGCGGTCGAGAAACTTTGTCGCGATTGCGGGGTGCCCACCCGGCTCGACGAAGTCGATGTCCCCGCACACGCGATACCGGAGTTGGCCGAAGCCGCCTTCAAGCTCGAACGTCTTTTGAATTGCAATCCCAAAGAACTTACGCTCGAGGACATCGAGAGAATCTATCGCGCCGCGGCTTGAAAATGCCCACAGAATTATCTTCTTCACGAAAATTGCGCTCTCTGATGGACATCTCTCCCGGCGATATGGTCTGCGTCATGGGCGCCGGCGGCAAGGCCACGCTCATGAAACGACTCATCCGGGAGATGCTCGATGAGCCCTTTCCCGTCATCATCACCAGTACGACGAACCTCCACGCACTGGGCGGCGAAGACACACCACCCGTTCTGATGAGCGAGGAGGGTCGCGCAGAGCTGCAATCCGTCGCCCAAGACTGGTCGGGGCGCGGCGCCGTCGTCTGGGTGGAGAAAAAACTGCCCCAGAATATGTTTCGCGGCCTCGATGCGAGCCAGGTGGAAGCGCTGCACGCTTCGGGTTTTGACGGCGTGATGGTCGTGAAAACCGACGGCGCCAGGAAACGGCTCATCAAGGCCCCGGGAGCAGGTGAGCCGGTTATTCCCGAAGGGGCGACGCACTGCGTACTCGTGTTGGGACTGACCGCAATTGGACGAAAAGCGGATGAGCGCATCGTCCATCGCATGGAAAGGGTTCGTGCCATTGCTGATTTGAAGCCTGGAGAGTCCATCAAAGCGCACCATTTAACTATGTTGGCGAGTCACCCGGAGAGTTATCCTGGTCGGATTCCAAAAAGCGCAAAGCGGATACTCTACCTGAGCCATTGCACTTCCCCAAAAGCCCTTCAGGACGCACAAACGATATTCGAGGCTGCCCCGGACGGCATTTACGATTACCTCCTCACGGGAGATTCTATTGCGGGAAATTTTTACAGCAGGGGGCAAGACCAATGATCGGCGCGGCCACCATCAGAAAAGCGCTTGAAGCCAGACAAGAGGAAATCATCGAGCAAATCGCCCACGTGGTAAGCATCGATTCTCCGACGTTTCCCAGTACTGGAACGAACGCCGTCTCCTCCCATTTCGCTGAAAAATATCGCGCCATGGGAGCTGACGTAGAGATGATACCCGGCACGCACGAAACGGGAGATCATCTTTTGGCGACGTTCCATGGCGCAAGAAAAGATGGGCCCAAAATTTTTTTAATCGGACATTGCGACACCGTTTTTCCGGAAGGAACCGCCACCCAAAGGCCGTTCACCATCAGGGACGGGATTGCCTACGGCCCCGGGGTGGCCGACATGAAGGGGTGTCTGGTGGTATGTCTATCCGCGATGGAAGCGCTACTGGCCGCAGGATTCGAGGATTTCGGGAAAATTCAGATTTTATACGACACCGATGAGGAACGTGGGAATCCTTCCTCCAGAGAAGTGATAGAGCAAATTGGAAAAGACGCCTCCGCCGCGTTGGTCATCGAGTCTGGGCGCGCAAACGGCTCCATCGTATCTTCGAGAAAAGGAAGTTGCTACGGAAAATTGACTGTCAATGGCGTCTCGGCCCATGCAGGGGTAGATCCTCAAAAAGGGAGAAGCGCCGTGCATGAACTCGCCCATAAAATACTAGCCATTCAAAACCTGGAGCAAATTGGCGGAACCATCAATATCACCGGTTTATCGGGTGGAGACAGGCCGCATATTGTGGCGGATGAGGCTACCTGCCACGTAGAGATGCGTGCAGAGCGGCAGCCAACCCTCGACTCCATGACGGATGAACTGCGCCGCATTATTTCCGATTCGCACATCGACGGGACACGTTCAAGATTTGAAAAAATCAGCGGGAGGCCAGCCATGGAATGCAACCATGCGACGGAAAAGCTTTTGTCTACTGCTGCGGAAATCGCCCATGATGCGGGCGTCAAACTTCAGCATGGCCCTACCGGCGGGGGTTCGGATGGGAATTATCTCTCTCCGCTTGGAGTTGCGGTTCTCGATGGGCTGGGCCCTGTAGGTGGAAATCTGCATACAGAGGAGGAATACTTGGAACTCGACTCCATAGTTCCTCGAGGCGCGCTGCTTGGCGGGTTGGTCGAGCGCTTATCTTCTGAATAAGGCCGACTCGGGATTTCCTACCCTTCCAAGGGAATTCCGACTTCGGAACGGGGTTTGGGTCCCGCAACCACCCCAGCATCAAGCAAGTTATCTATCTTCTCGTCGCTGAATCCCAGGAAACCTGACAAAATCTCGCGGGTATGCTCGCCGTGCAAAGGGGCCGGTCCTTGCACCTTGCCCGGATGCTCGGAAAATTTGGGGGGAACACCGGTAGTGTTCATTTTACCCAGAAGCGTATGGTTCGTTTCCACCACCATCTCTCTGTGACGAACCTGCTCATCTTCGAGCGCTTCGCCGACATCATAAACCGGGCCGCAGGGAATCCCTTTTTCCTCCAGTAATTTCAGCCACTCATCCCCGTTTCGTCTGCAGAGATACCGCTCCAATATGGGGATGAGCTGATCGCGATTTTTCGCGCGGTTCGGGATGTCGACAAATCTCGGATCATTCGCCAGTTCAGGGGCCTCAATGATATCACAGAAATAACCCCAGAACCGATCGCTCGTCACCCCGATGATGATTTCCTTATCCTTGGCCTTGAGCGCCTGATAGGGAACGATTTGAAAATGGGCCGAACCCCACCTCTCGCTCATGCTGCCATCCATGAAATAGCAGCCGCTCAGGTTGGTGAGCAGAGACACGCTGCTGTCGAGAAGAGACAGATCGATGTATTGCCCCCTGCCCGTCTTCTCCCTGGCGAACAATGCGCTGCTTACGCTATAAGCCGCCCACATGCCCGCCGTGAGGTCGCTGAGCGGAACCCCGGCCTTGCAAGGTCCGCCGTCGGGTTCGCCCGTTGCGCTCATGATGCCGCTCATCGCCTGGCCGACGATGTCAAAACCCGCGCGTTCCCGATAAGGGCCCGTCTGTCCGAAGCCGGAGACGGACACGTATATCAATCTAGGATTCAAGGCGGATAGCGTCTCATACCCGACGCCCAGGCGCTCCACGACGCCGGGGCGAAAATTCTCGACAACCACGTCCGCCTTTTTTGCTATGGCGCGGGCAATCTCGAGGCCTTCGCTTTTTTTGAGATCGACCACGATACTCTTCTTGCCGTGGTTCACACCCAAGAAATAGGCGCTTTCTCCTTTCTTGAAAGGAGGGCCCCAGGTGCGGGTTTCATCGCCGTTTCCGGGAGATTCGAGCTTGATGATTTCCGCACCCAGATCCGAGAGCATCGTAGTGCAAAATGGCCCGGCGAGGATTCGGGACAAGTCCAACACGCGAATTCCCTTCAATGGTCCCTGTGCGTTCATCACCCCATCCTGAGTAACAAGCAAGAAGATTTTTGCGAATGTATAGAATGTGCAAAGACGCGGGGCAGTCTGTCAAGGAATCTTGATGAAATTCAGCGTGCATTTCCCGGCATCTGGATGTCGTCAAAAAAGCCTCTGCGAATTCGCGCAGACGCGTAGGACGAGAAGCGCAAACTCCAAGACCCGGTTCGAAAAAAGGACCAGCTCTCAACAAGGGAGCGCTTGGCTCATGCGGTGCGCCACCCATTCATGACGAAAATTTCAGGCAGAAAAATGCTCCCAGGCGAGATTTTCCAGCGCGAAAATCCCATCTGCGCGTTTGAGGGAAATCCCTTCAGGAGCCGGTACTATTTCTCCGATGGGGGTGAGCGGCGCCCCTCTCGATTGTCGGACGACTTCCTGAAGCGTTCCTACGGATTCAGCGGGCGTCGTGACGAGAAGTTCGTAGTCTTCTCCGCCGTGCAGCGCCCACTCGCTGGGCTTTTTCTCGGCGACAGAGGCTACTTCGAGCAAGGTGCTGGAAACGGGTAATTCCGATTCCCAAAGGATAGCTCCCGTCCCGCTTGCCTCGCACAAGTGACGGATATCGCCCGCCAGCCCATCGCTGATGTCCATCATGGCGTTGGCCAGCCCCGATTCCGCGATAGCTACCCCCTCCGCAACACGGGGCCGCGGCTCAAACTGCGCGCGGGTGAGCGAGGCGCGCAAGTCTTCTCGGAATTGGATGTGCGGTGCGGAGGACAAGTGAAGCCCCGCTGCGGCATCGCCCAAATACCCTGTCACCAAAATCCTGTCTCCCACGTGAGCACCGCTTCGGAGAAGAACTTTCTCCTCCATCATTCCGCCGACGAGGAACACGTCGACGAACAAAGGACCACTCGTTCGCGTGACGTTTCCGCCCAATATCAAAATGTCGTACTGCTCCGAGAGCGCGCGGACCCCACCATACACGTCGTCAAGAAACGAAACGGGCGTCTCTTCGGGTATCCCCAATGAGATGAGAGCAAAACGCGGCTTTCCCCCCATTGCCGCCACGTCGCTCATGTTCACCGCCAGCGACTTGTAGCCCACGGCGAAACCGGAAACATCCCATGTGGACGGGAAATGCACGCCGCCGACCTGCGCATCGCACGTCACAACCCAGCACTTCCCCTCTGCCGCCTTGATGACGGCCGCATCATCCCCGTTCCCGACGATGACGTCCGCATCGTTTCCGATCGAGCCGAGTTTGTTTCTCAGGCGTTCTATAAGGGCGAACTCGCCAATATCTCTCGCCGATCCTCCGCTCATCTCCCCGCCCTCTCGATGCGCTTGCGCAACTCCCTGGTCGCGGCTTCAGGGTCGGACGCTCCCATCACCGCGCCGATAACGGCGACGCCCGAGGCGCCGGCTTCGATGACGGGTTCCACGTTCTCGGCGCCGATTCCCCCGATGGCGACGGCAGGCATGCCGGGGGCATGTTCGATTATCCGCCGGAATCCTTCCGGCCCGATCGGCGCCCTCGCATCGGCCTTGCTCCCCGTCGCATATACAGGGCCTACACCGATATAATCCGCATTCTCGGCGGCGGCCCGCGATGCCCATTCGGGTTTTCCGGCTGTAACGCCATAAAACAACGTATCTCCCGCCATCGCCCTGGCCCTCGAAATCGGAAAATCCTCCTGCCCCAGATGCACCCCGTCCGCGCCACAGGCCATGGCAACGTCCACCCGATCGTTCACCGTAAAAGCGCAGCCGGTTCCTTCCAGAACCTCCCGCAGTTCATCCCCCAGGCGAATCATCTCTAAGCCGCTTAAGTTTTTCTCTCGAAGCTGTACCATGCCGGCCCCGTTCGTCGCGGCTGCCCGAACCGCGTCTTTCAGCTTCCATCCGGAAGCCTGTGACAATATCTCCCGGTCGGTGATGACTATCAGCGACAGGTCGAATTTCATGGCGTCCTCCGAGAAAGCAAAAGCAAATCTACCACGTTGATAATGAAATACGACTACTATGACAAGCAAGACAATCCATGTTGAGGCATGCGTTCATTTGTGAAGGAGACATCCAAAGATACCGAACGTATCTCTTGCACATTTCTTCTATGCTTGAGAACCTCCTCCCCTATCATCAGAGGAGGACGCCATGAACTGGATTCAACCCATTTCCCCGGATGACGCGGAGGGGGCCACAAAAGAAATCATCGATGACCTGCGCAAGACGGGAAAACCCATTCCCAGGATGTTTCTCGAGATGGGCTGGAGACCCGATATTCTGGCCGGGCGCGAAACGCTCCGCCGCGCCGTTCATGGCGGCTCGAGTCTCGGCACGAGGCGGGCGGAGTTGCTCGCTTTCTACGTGGCGGCCCACGGGGGGTGATACGGCTGAGCGATGAACCACGGGCAGTTGTTCCGTGACGAATGCGATGACGCCTCCACCGCCGAAGTGGCCGAGGTGCTGGACGACCCGAAGCGAGCGGGAATCCTCGACCCGGCGGACCGCGCCATGCTCGCCTATGCGGAGAAGTTCACCCACGCACCCCACCAAATGGAAAAAGCGGACATCGAGCGGCTCAGGGGCGCCGGCTTCAGTGAGGAGAACATCGTGGACATCATCGCGGCCGCGGCCTACAGAAACTTCGCCAATTCGATCAACTACGCCTTTGGGCACGTGGAGCAAAATCCCGAAGGACCCGAAGAGTTGCAGACCACCATCCAGAGGTTGAAAAAGAAAATTCGTGGCTAACAAATCATGCGCCCTTTCATCCATATCGTATGTGGGTCTGTTCATATCCGGCGCTTGCGCGCTGGCCGCCATGGCGTCCGGGCTGGGCCATCGCTGGGAATTGTGGCATTTCAGCACGGGATTCCAGATTTTCAAGTCCGCATCCGTCATCGCGCTGCTCTCCGTTGTCGTATCCATGGCTGGAGGCCTGTTCGCCTTGCGCGACGCTTCCAGGCTCAAGACGTTGGCCGCCGCCCTTGGCATCGCATTGGGTTTCACCGTAGCGGGCTTCCTTCACGCGCACATGCAGATCGCGAGACGGGTGCCCAAGATCCACGACATCACGACGGACACCCAAAACCCTCCCGCTTTTCAAGCCGTCATTCCACTACGAAAAAATGCAAAAAACCCGCTCGTTTACGAAGGAACACGCATCGCCCGGCTTCAGAAAAAAGCGTATCCGGACATCAAGTCACTTCCTTTCCAAATTTCAAAAGAAGAAGTTTTCAAACGCGCCCTGGACGCCGCGCACGCCATGGGTTGGCATGTGGTGTCATCCAAACCGACAGCAGGACGCATCGAGGCCTATGACACGACTTTCTGGTACGGCTTCATTGACGACATCGTCATACGGGTTACGTCGAGCAGTGGAACGACGCGCCTCGACATTCGCTCGAAATCCCGCGTGGGCGTAGGCGACATCGGTGCGAATGCCAGGCGAATTCGTGGATTTTTCGAGAAACTGAAAGTAAGATAGACTCAAAGTCGCAACTTCTGTCGGCGGGGATTCGTCGTGGAATAATGCCTTGCAAAGCGCGATGAGGGGTCACATGCCCGACTATGAGGTTCTAGGCAAGTCCATACCGAGGCTCGACTCTGCAGAGAAAGTTTCCGGATTCGCCGATTTCGGCGATGATTTGAGGAGGCCCGGCTGCCTCACCGCGAAATTGCTCCTGAGTCCCCACCCCCACGCCGAAATCAATAAAATCGACACCACCGATGCCTTGAAGATTCCCGGCGTGCGCGCCGTCGTCACGGCGGACGATTTTTCCGGCATCCGCCACGGCAGGCTCGTTCGCGATGAACCGCTGCTCGCCGTCGACAAGGTGCTTTACGTCGGCGAGCGCGTGGCCGCCGTGGCCGCCGAAACCCCCGAAGCCGCGCAAGCAGCACTCGCGAAAATTCATGTCGATTACAAGGTGCTCCCCTCCGTGTTCACGACGGACGACGCCATGAAGGAAAACGCCCCGCTTCTGCACGACTCACTGGATGATTACGCATCGTTTCCGGGTATCGTCCGCTACGGAAACGTGGCCGCCGATATTCTCATCCGCTCCGGCGAACCCATAGAAACCGCGCTCGCGCGCGCGGATTTCGTATTCGAGGACGAATACGAAACGCCCCGCGTTCACCAGAACTATCTCGAACCCCGCGCCATGCTTGCCGAGCCCGGACCCGAGGACAGCACGATAGTCTATTCGCCCACCCAGGCGGCTTTCGTGGTGCGCGCCATCGCCTCGGAGATACTCGAACTTCCGATGAACAAACTGCGCGTCATAAGCACCCACGTGGGAGGCGCTTTTGGCGGCAAATCCCAACATTTGATGGAAGCCCTGGCTGTTCTTTTGAGTAGAAAGTCGAATAGGCCCGTTCAATTGACTCTCAATCGCGAGGAGGAAACCATCACCGGAAACCCGAGGCACGCTTACCGCATGCGCTATCGCACGGGCGTGACGCGGGAAGGGAAAATCATCGCGCGCCACGTGCAAATCACATCGAACAACGGCGCATATTGCATGACGGGACCCATGGTGTTGGGAAAATCCTGCTACACCAGCGCGGGGCCATACAAAATCCCGAACGTCAGGGTCGATGGTCTGCTCGTGTATACGAATCTTCCGCCCAGCGGCTCCTACCGGGGATTGGGCGTGGCGCAGGTCGCTTTCGCTTGCGAGCGCCATATCGACCGCATCGCTTCGGAACTGGAAATGGACCCGCTCGCCTTTCGAATCCTCAACGGGATGGATGAAAACGACGAGGACCCCGCGGGCACGATTCTACAAAGCGTAAGCATCAAGGAAACGCTCGAGCGCGCGGGCAAGAAGGCGGGCTGGGGAAAGCAGAAAAAGGAAAACCAGAATGGCAGAATCAGGCGCGGGATGGGCATCGGCTGCGCTCGCTATCCCACGGGCGGGGGAGCGTCGGGAGCCGTGGTGAAAGTGAACGAGGACGGGGGCCTGGCCGTGCTGGCCGGGTGCGCCGATCTGGGTACGGGTGCGGCTACCGTGATGGCGCAGGTGGCGGCGGAAGTTCTTGGAGCCGAGATCCAAAAGGTGAGCGTCCGCATCGCCGACACCGAAACCACGCCCTTCGACGCCATCTCCGCGGGCAG
This sequence comes from bacterium, assembly GCA_963692865.2. Classification (GTDB taxonomy): domain Bacteria; phylum UBA8248; class UBA8248; order UBA8248; family UBA8248; genus Bin107. The sequence goes on from OY843592.1 coordinate 252,166, forward strand.
CCGCACCACGTTCAACATGGCGCACGCCGTGCGCATGGCGGCGGAAGACGCCCGCGAGCAAATGCTTCGCCAGGCGGCGCGCATACTCGAGTCCTCCCCCGAAGACCTGGACATCGGCGAAGAAAGCATATTCGTACGGGCGGCGCCATCGCGCGCCATCGCGTTCGCCGAGGTGGCGTATTCGGCCGTATGGAAAGGCGACGGCCCCGTAACCGGCCGCGGCTCCTACCGCGGAGAGAATCCACCCCATCGCACGGACAACGTACGCGGACACCCGGAGCCCTCGAGGCCCGGGCCCGAATTCGCGACCCAAATCGCCGAAGTCGAAGTCGATACCGAGACGGGAGAAACCAGAGTCCTGAGAATCACCAGCGCGCAGGATGTCGGCTTCGCCATGAACCCCCTCACCCTGAACGGACAGATAGAGGGCGGCATCGCTCAGGGACTTGGCTGGGCTCTCGCAGAGCAGATACACGACGAAGAGGGTATCATCGAACATGCGGATTTTGAGAGCCAACTCAATCCCACCAGTCTGGACGTCTCGGAAATCGAAAGCGTGATCGTGGAATCACCCGACGTGGAAGGCCCCTACGGGGCCAAAGGGGCTGGTGAGATGCCGCTCATTCCGGCGGCGCCCGCAATTGCGAACGCGATCGCCGACGCCATCGGGGACCCGGCCAACCCGAACCTCAACAGGCTGCCGATTGCGCCGGAGGACGTCGTTCGCGCGGTTCGTGAAAAAAACACCGCCGAATCGTTTTCCTAGTTTTTCAGTTCGAATTTCTCATCATAAATGTCAAAATTCGATGAAGCCGCGATGTTCCGGGCCTGCGTGATGAGCTTGCGCGACAGATTCGAGATGTCGGGATTTTTGAGAAATTCAATGAAGAAATCGTAATAAAAAGCATCGGGCCGCACTTGGACACGCACCCTTAGCCTCGCCGCATCCTCTCTTCGTCCCCTCTTGTACCGAAACGTGATGGATTTTGGGGGAGGAATGCGCGTGTCATGGATTTCACGGCTGAAATCGGACGAGAGTTTCCGCTTTATCAAGTTGATTTGCCTCGAACCCGGAATGGTTCGCCCGTATTTATCCTCAAGTTCGGTGATCACATCCACGGAAGGCGTGATGCAGGTAGGAAAATAGTGGCCTGCTCCTGAATTCGTGAGCTCAATCTCGGCCGTCCCGATTTCCCCGTGCGCTTCCGCTCCCACCTTGACGTCTATCCGCACGGCGCCCTGGGTCATATCCTTGCCATGTATGCTCCGCCACAGATGCGCCCGCCCGGGCATGTGGCAATTCTGGCAGGCGACCCCTTCCTTGCCCCAAAGCGAGTTTTTCCATTCGTAATAGGCATTCTGAATCGATTTCCCGTTCGGCCCGGGAAACGCGTGCTGGTGACAACCCATGCAAAATTCAGAGCGGCTGAAAAAAAGCGTGCGCTCCACACCGGCATGCGGGCCATCGCTTGTTGTATCGTCTACGCCTTCGGGGGTCTCTTTCCTCCGGGATCATGTACGCGCCAATCACGTACATGGCATGCGGCGCAGGCCAGCCCGTGCATCTCCAGTTTCGGGTCGTGGACCGGGTTTTTCCGCCATCTCGAAAAAGAGTCCGCATCCAGCTTCGCGCGCTTTTGCTGTTCCGCCAAGGGCGCATGGCACTCGTTGCAGCTTTGTGCTTTCCCGGGATTCGTTTTCCACATATCGACGAACTGTCCATATATGCCCGGACTCATCGCCCTGGCGTGAGGCGTGGTCCTCCATTACTTGTACCGCTCGGGATGACAACTCCCGCAACGCTCCGGCGAAAGAGAGCGTTCAGCGCCTTCGTATGATTTCGGCGCCTCGCCTATGGGAGGCAACGGATAGCGGAAGTAATCGTTCACGAATTCCCGCCAATGCTTCCAGTTACCGGAAATCCTTTTTTTTCCGAAACTTGAACAGAGGGAAAGAAGAGGCTTTTTGACATCTTCCGGGAAAACGCCGGGAGAGTGAGAAAGAATATGGAAGCGATGAAGATCGCGAGTTTCAAGCGCATTCCATGCTTCCTGCTCCGGCGGCTCGCCTGCTTGACCAGTTGCATTCCACCTGACGACACTCGTGCGGGCAAGTTCCTGAAAAAACCCGAGAAATCGCAGCGCTGCCCCACGCCCAAATCTATTGTGGGCTTAAAGCCTTTTTTTCTCAACAGGCGCGTTGCCACATAAGGTTCATGGCTCACATCTCGGGAAATGATATCACCCGGTATAGGTTTTACTTGCTTAATCGAATTGGATAGGGTCTGTCAGAACAATCGAACCAGACCCTACAATTCGGAGGCATGATGAATCTCACCATACGCCCCGCCACCATTGAGGACGCAGAAACGATCGTCCAGTTCAACATCGAGATGGCCCTGGAGAGTGAAAATCTGAGCCTGGAGCCCGAGAAAGTCCGCCGGGGCGTGGAAAAACCCCTCGCCGACCCTTCGCTGGGACGATATTACCTCGCGCACCGGGACGATGAGATTTTAGGGCAAATTCAGGTGACTCTGGAGTGGAGCGACTGGAACGACGCCGAGTATTGGTGGATTCAGAACGTCTATGTCGTTCCATCGGCGAGAAGACAGGGCATCTACAGGGCCTTGCACCACCACGTCAAGAATCTCGCGGAAGCGGCGGGAGCTTGCCGCCTGCAGCTATACGTCGACGCGGAAAACGCGGCGGCCCAGGCGGTATACAAGAAGCTGAACATGGAGCAAAGCAATTATCTGATTTTCGAGCAAATGGAAGATTAACCGGAAAGGTGAAAAAACTCTCTTGAGCGTGCCCGGAGATCAGCGGCCCTCTTGATTTCTCTTGAGCGGGATGACATCCGCGGGTTTTTGCGAATCCTCCCGGCGGCGTCCCCGCCAGGAGGAAGGCCAAACATACCGTACGCGCCACAGGGTTCTGGCCGCTCCTCCCACCGCCCAAGCGAGCGTGCTGCCCGCGTCCCGCGTTCTTTTTCCCAGCGAGCGAAACGCTTTCTTGCCGCCTTCTTCTCCGATCGAGACGAGGCGCGAGGTCGCCTCCTTCGCCGCGCCGATGGGCCGGAGGGCTTGCGCGATCGCCTGGCGCAAAACCCACTTCATCATCAGGCAAAACACGATGGACAGAGCGAAAAAGACGCCCAGCACCTTGAGTCCCCGGGCGGGCTCATCCACAATCATCACGCTCATCTGGGCAATGCCGTAAAACGCCAGGGCCATGATGCCCAGACAGACGGCCACGGCCCCTCCCGAACGCACTATCAACCGCAAAATGCCAAACATCATCGTCTCCGAAAGTCCACCGGCGCGTGAAATGCTCCTGGTTCATCGAGAATACCGCAATTGCGAAACCAAAATCCAGCGCGGGCGTTTCAACTCCCAGGAGATGTTTCCGTTGACGCGCGCAACCTCTCGTTTTATGTTCACTACCCCGTAAGGAAACATCATGGAGGAGCGGCAAATTGTTCGACATTCGCCTCATCAGAAACGACCCCGAAGCGGTGGCGCGCGCGCTCGCGCGAAGGGGCGGCGACTGGAACCTCTCAGGCTTACTGGAAATCGACGCCCGGAGGCGGGATTTGACCCACCGGGTCGAAAGCCGGGTGGCTGACGTGAGAAGGCGCAGCAAGAAAATCGGTGAACTCAAGCGCAACAAGGCGTCCGATGAGGAGGTGCAGGCGTTTCTGGCCGAAAACCAGCGCTTGACGGCCGAGGCCAAATCCATGGAGGGTGAACTCGGAGAACTCGAACAACGACAAAACGATTTCCTCCTGGAACTACCCAACACGCCGCATGAGACCACCCCTGACGGCCAAAGCGCGGAAGACAACGCCCTGGTGAGGGTCTGGGGCGAGAAACCGGCGTTTGATTTCGCGCCCAGAGCGCATGACGAACTGGGCGAAGCGCTGGGGATTCTGGACATGAAGCGCGCCGTCAAGATAGCGGGCGCGCGGTTTGCGCTCTACCGGGGGGCGGGCGCGCTTCTCGAGCGCGCCCTCATCAACTTCATGCTCGACCTGCACACGAACGAACACGGCTACACCGAGTGGCTCCCGCCGTTCATGGTGAACCCCGAGGCCATGACGGGTACGGGCCAGTTGCCCAAATTCGAGGAAGACCTCTTCCGCGTCGATGACGGGAAATTCTACCTCATCCCCACCGCCGAGGTGCCCGTCACGAACATCCACCGGGAGGAAATCCTCAGCGGCGAGGAATTGCCCCTCAAGTACACGGCCCATACGCCCTGTTTCAGGAGCGAGGCCGGCTCCTACGGCCAGGACACGCGCGGCCTCATCCGCCAGCACCAGTTCAACAAGGTCGAGCTCGTGAAGTTCAGCCGGCCCGAGACGAGCTACGAGGAATTGGAGACCCTCACCGCCGACGCCGAGGAAGTCCTGAGGCGCCTGGGACTCCACTACCGCGTCGTCGCGCTGTGCGCGGGAGACCTGGGTTTTTCCGCCGCCAAGACCTACGACATCGAGGTCTGGGTGCCGTCCCAGAACGCCTACCGGGAGATTTCCTCGTGCAGCAACTTCGAGGACTTCCAGGCCAGACGCGCCGGCATCCGCTACCGTCCCGGGGCGGGCGCCAGGCCCGGGTTCCTCCACACCCTGAACGGCTCGGGGCTGGCGGTCGGCCGGACCGTGGTGGCGATTCTGGAGAACTTCCAGCGCGCCGACGGCTCCGTGGAAGTGCCCGAAGCCTTGCGCCCCTACATGGGCGGAACCGCCTCCATTTCGGCCTGAAACATCGCAACCTCAATAAAATCAAAGGTATAAATTTCCAGGAATTTATCGAAAAACATCGTGAATTTATCCGAATTTATACAATTTTTCAGGAATTCAGGGCGGGGGGGGCTTCGTTCCGCATTCAGGGCGCTCCGCCGTTTCGCCGTCCCTGTGGGCGTCGCGTTTTCCCGCCTTGCCCGAGCGCATGAGAACCTCCTCCTCGCGTCGGATTCTGCCGCATCCGGGCGAGAGCGCGATGACGGCAAATGCGGGGAGATGCGCGCCGCCGGACCGGCTCGGGACGAGGGGGCGTTGAAAAAATCCGTCTATCCCCGGTCGGCGGCGTGATGATCCCGTAGCCGTCGCAGAGGCCTCCGCGCCCGTCCTGATTCCGGCCGTCCCGCAAAAGGACAACCCCGGGGGGTTGTCCTGCCACTGCTGCGCCGCCATTCCTCCTTTATCGGACTTTTTCGGCAACTCCGGCAGAAATTGCCGCTTCGATCACCGCCACGAGCCGGGTGTTTTCACCGCCCCGAGCGGCCGCCGCATCGGCCTCGTCCCGGGTAGCGGCGCCGCCGCGTATCGAAGGGCGAAATGCGCTCCCCATCCTTCGATACGGCGCTTACGCGCCTACTCAGGATGAGGATTTGGGGACGCCGGGATGAGGGTGTCAAAGGCGCCCGCTCCCAGTACCGGGTTTTTCAACAGCCCCCTTCGGGACGGATTTGACGAAGCGCCCGTTCTCTTTCTATATTCATGGTTGTCCAATGCGAGGAGAGGACCCTTATCCAAGGGAGAGAACGCATGACGACGTATGAACGCCTGAACCTCGCCATTGGTTTCCTCAACCTCCTCGCCTCCTACGGCGGTCTGGCCCTCATCTACTACGGCATCCGCGTCATGGACCGCAATGCGGGGCAGCGCGCGGCGGATTCGGAGCGCAAGCACGCGCAGACGATGACGGAATCCGAGCGCAGACACAACGAAGCCATGGCGGAATCCGAGCGCAAACACGAAGAGTCGATGCGCAGGCACGACGAAGCCATGGCGGAATCCCGGCGCAGGGAGGAAGAGTCCAAACGCAGGCACGAAGAGAGGATGGCGGACCTCGCCGAAAGCCGCGCCTCCCTGCGCGAACTCATCGACGGGCAGGCGGAAAGCCGGGCCTCGCTGCGCGAGTTGATCGCCGGGCAGGAGGAGAGCCGGGCTTCGTTTCGCGAATTCATCGAACGAACCAGATAATCGAAACCTCCCTCTCCCCCCTTCGGGACGGATTTGACGAAATAGCCGTTCTCTTTTTATATTCATGGTTGTTCAATGCGAGGGAGGACCCTTTCCCAAGGGAGAGGACGAATGACGACGTATGAATACCTGAACCTCATCGCTTCCTACGGCGGTCTGGCCCTCATCTACTACGGCATCCGCGTCATGGACCGCAATGCTGGCCAGCGCGCGGCGGATTCGGAGCGCAAGCACGCGCAGACGATGACGGAATCCGAGCGCAGGCACAACGAAGCCATGACCGAATCCGAGCGCAAACACGATGAAGCCATGGCGGAATCCCGGCGCAGGGAGGAAGAGTCCAAACGCAGGCATGACGAGTCGATGACCGCCCTGCGCGAACTCATCGAGCGAACCAGGTAATCCATTCCGGCCGGCCAAGACCCCATACGCCCCGGCCCGCAGCGGCAGCCCCTCATCGGGGCCGCCCCGCGCTGTCCCTGCCGTCGTGCGCGGAACCCTCTCCCGCATCAATCCGCATCACCAATCGGGATTGACCTCCCCGCTCGGGATTGATTAAAAACCCCTCCGGGCCGTGCTAGAATGGCGGAAGCGGCCCTTTCGCGGAGGGATGGCCGAGCGGCCGAAGGCGGTGGTCTTGAAAACCACTGAGCGAAAGCTCCGGGGGTTCGAATCCCTCTCCCTCCGCCATTTCATCCGGGCGGGCCTGGTGGACGCCCGGCTTCGCCGTCGCCTTACATGCCGCACTCCCGTCTTCGCCCGTTGCGTCCCCCCCTCCACAGGGGCCTTCATACGGGCGCCAGGGAACGTCCGGTTCCTCCCATACGTTTTAACGGTGGCGGAGCCGACTGTACGCGCATCCCTCGATACGGCGCGCAAGCGCGCCTACTCGGGATGAGGAGAATTTTTCGTATCCCTCACTCCGAGCAACCGCTTCACTCCCCTCACCCCGAGTAGCGGCGAAGCCGCGTATCGAAGGGCAGTTCCGACTGAAAAAGGACGAACCGCAGCATTCCCGAGCCCGTCGAAGGGCGCCCGCGCGCCGCGAGGGGCCGGTTTCCCGAAGGGCGTATGGCCCCCGCGCCGGGTTGTGGTATACAATGGCGGCCCCTCGCGGAGAGATGGCCGAGTGGCTGAAGGCGCTCGCCTGCTAAGCGAGTAGGCTGGGAAACCGGCCTCGAGGGTTCGAATCCCTCTCTCTCCGCCATTTTCATGCGGGCGGGCCGGTGAGACGCCCGAGTTTCTCCGCAGCCGCGACGAGAATTCCCTTCGTCGTTCTTTGCGAAACCCGATTACGCCGCCGACTCCCGAGCGAGGCGCGCCCGCGCCAGATCGTATGCGGCCTGCCTTCTCATCCAGAACTCGGCGTTGCTCCAGCCGACCCGCTCCAGGGCCAGAGCCATCTCCGGCGAAACGCCGATGCGGCCGTTCACGAGGCGCGAGAGCGTGTTTCGCGTCACGCCGATCCGCTTGGCGGCGTCCGTCACCGTCCATCCGGCGGCCTCCAAGGCCTCACGGATGCTCTCGCCGGGATGCGTCGGGTTGAGCATGGACATCGGGGAGCCCTCCTAATGGTAGTCGATCAAGTCCACATCGACGGCTTCGCCGTCGACGAAGCGAAAGATGATCCGCCAATTGGCGGAAACGCGCATACTCCAATAACCACGCATGTCGCCGGTCATTGGATGCAGGCGATAACCGGGCCAGTCCAGGTCGCGGGGTTGCCTCGCCGAATCCAAGTCGGACAACATGCGGCGGATGCGCCCGAGATGCTCGGGATTCAACAAACGAGCGTCGTCGCGCTCGTACAACCGCCGCAGTCCCTTGTGCCCTTGTGCGCAAGCCTCATGTCTGAATTTTCGCATGATACACGATATGTTGCAATCGAGATTTGCGCTGGCCCGCCTGGAGACCATGCGCAGCCGGGCCGGGGACGCGGCGCGAACCGTCCACGTTCGAGAGCGACAGGACGAAAAGCTGAAATACTCCCACATAAGTGGTAGAGTAGTTCTCACCCGCGCCGCCTCGTTTCCCCGGCCGCCCATAGAGAGAACGCGATGCGCCCCAACTTCTTTCGCCTGGAAGCGACCCAGCGGCTCCCCATCGGGCCGGACGACGCCTGGGCGTTCTTCTCGAACCCGCGCAACCTCGCGGAGATCACCCCGTCCGAGCTCCGCCTCGTCGTGGAGAACGAGCTCCCCGAGAAGATGCACCCCGGAACCCTCATCTGCTACCGGGTGAAGCCCCTGCTGGGGATTCCGGTGCACTGGGTAACGGAGATCACGCACGTGGAGGAGGGCCGCCTCTTCGTGGACGAGCAGCGCTTCGGCCCCTACCGCTTCTGGCACCACCAGCACCACTTCCAGGAGATAGAAGGAGGCGTCGAGATGCGCGACGTTATCCACTACAAGCTGCCGCTGGGGCCGTTGTCGTTCCTGCTCGACAGCTTCGTGGTGAGCCGCCAACTGGACCGCATCTTCTCCTACCGCGAAGAGGCGCTCTCGCGGCGCTTCGGGCGGATGGATTGAAATCGCCTCGTTTTCAGGATAAGAATGCGGCGCGCCGCCGGACATCAGACGCCCGCGCGGGTTCGCCTCGCGCGCGCCGTCCGGGAGCCCGCTCTTCTTCATACGCCGTACGGAGACACGCAATGAAAATCATCCTCGCAGTCGCTTTCTCGATCCTCACGGCTTCCGCCTCCTTCGCGCAGGAGATCGTCAAGGAGAAACCCGCCAACCCGGTACTCCTGATGAAGACGAACTTCGGCGACGTATACGTCGAGATGTTCCCCGAGGAGGCGCCCCGGACGGTGGCGAACTTCATGGGCCTCGCCATGGGGGAGCGCGTCTTCGTCGACCCTAAGACGAAGAAGAAGGTGAAGCGCCCCTTCTACGACGGGCTGACGTTTCACCGCGTCATCAAGAAGTTCATGATCCAGGGGGGCGACCCCAGGGGAAACGGAACCGGCGGGCCCGGCTACAGCTTCGAGGACGAGATCAACGCCGACGCCCTCGGCCTGCACGAGATGAAGGCCGTCAAGGACGGCCGCCCCCACGCCTTCCTGCCCATCAGGAGCCAGAGCGATTTCCAGCGCACCCTGGTGCGCCCCCTGTTCGAGAAGATGGGCATCCGCTCCCAGGCCGACCTCGACAAGCGCATGGCGGAAGTCCGAAAGCGCCTCGCCGCCCTCACCTTGAAGGACGCCTACGAGAACATGGGCTACCGCTTCAACGCGAAGCTCAAGTCGCGCCCGCCCGTGAAGGGCGCGCTCGCGATGGCGAACTCGGGCCCCGGCACGAACGGCTCGCAGTTCTTCATCAACCTCGTCGACACCCCCTGGCTCACCGGCAAGCACACGGTCTTCGGCAAGGTGGTCAAGGGCATGGACGTGGTGGAGAAAATCGGAGAGACGCCCGTGGGGGCGGGAAGCATGCCCAAGGAAGCGGTGCGCATCATCTCGATACGGCTTCACGCTCCCTGATTTTCTTGGGAAAGCAACAGGGCGGCGCGCTCACCAGACAACGCTCTCGGGGCTGTTGAAAAAGTCCCCCTGAGGCGGTGGGGGTACGATGGTTTTGTAGGGGCGGACACGCAGGTCCTACCCTACGGAACCCCTGAGAATCGAAACGAGGCGTAGTGACAGCCCCTCCTCGGGGCTGTCCCACAAGTCGCGACTTGTCCCTACCAAAACACAATCGCTCCTTCATCAGTCGCGATTGACCCGTCACACGTAAGGCTACATCTCCCGGCGGCCTTCGAGAGAGCGGGTGAGCGTCATCTCGTCCGCGTATTCGAGATGGCTGCCCATGGGGAGGCCGTGGGCCAGTTGGGTGACGCGCACGCCGAGGGGCTTGAGCGCGTGGGCGAGATAGAGCGAGGTTCCCTCCCCCGCCATGTTGGGGTTCAGGGCCAGGATCACCTCGCGCACCCCGCCGCCCTTCACGCGCTCGATGAGCCCTGCGATGGTGAGGTCCTCGGGCTCCACGCCGTCCAGGGGGGATATGACGCCCATCAGCACGTGGTAGCGGCCCTTCACGCCGCCCGCGCGCTCGACGGCGAACACGTCGGCGGGCTCCTCCACCACGCAGATGACGCTCGGGTCGCGCGCGCCGCAGACGGCGCAGTCCGCCCCGCCCGCCTCGCCCTCCACGAGCATCGAACACGTGCCGCACAGGCCCACCTTCTCGTGAAGCGCCCCGCACGAGGCGGCGATTGCGCCCGCGGCCTCGGGGTCCTTGCCGAGCAGATGGAAGACGATTCGCTGCGCGCTCTTGGGGCCCACCCCCGGCAGGCGGCGGAACGCCTCGATGCACTCCTCGATGGCGGGAAACCGGTCAGGCTGCATGGCGTTCTCTCACTCGCGTCTCAGGCGGCGGCCCGGAACGGCGATGAAGGCGATACGGTTCCAGACGCGAAAACGACGGGCGGCGCGGAGGCCGCGCGCCGGTTCAGAACAGGCCGGGGACCGGCAGGCCCCCGGTGAGCTTCTTCATCTCCTCGGACATCATGTCCTTCCCTTTCCGGGACGCCTCGTTGCACGCGGCGCGCACCAGGTCCTCCAGCATCTCCACGTCGTCGGGGTCGACCACCTGCGGGTCTATCTTCACCGACACCACGTCGCCCGCTCCGTTGGCGGTCACGCTCACCATGCCGCCGCCCGAAGAAGCCTCCACCGTCTTCGCCGCCATCTCCTCCTGGAGCTTGGCCATCTTGTCCTGAAGCTGGCGCGCCTGTTTCATCAAACCGCCGATGCCGCCTTTCAACATGAGAATCTCCCCGTGTATGCCTCTCGCCGCTCAAGCGAATGAATCGCCACCCGATTTTCCCATCCGCCCGCGGCGAATGTCGACTATCTTTCCGTTGAACAGGTCCACGATCTCCTGAATCACCGCCTCTTCATTCTCATCCAGTTTCCGGCCGCGCGCGCGGCTCGTCTCCCCGGCCCCTCGCCCGGTTTGCGGGTGCGCGCCGTTCTCCGCGCCCGCTATCTCGACCCTGGCGCTCCAGGGGGAATTTTCCCTGAAAAACGCCTCGATTTCGGGCAGCACCTCCCGCGCCATGTGCAGGTTCTGCGCGTTCGTGTTGTCCGGGGCGAGAACCACGCGGATGCGCCCCTCCGTTTCGAGGTCGATCTCGACGCCCTGAAAAAGCGGCCGCCGCATCGGGCGCAAGGCCGCCACCGCTCCCGTCCAAACGCGGCGCGCCTCAACGGAATCCCACGCCCGCGCCTCGGCCTGCGCGGCGGAAGAGCTTCCCGAGGCGGGTTCGGCCGCGGGCGGCGCCGGAGCGGGCGCGGCGGTTTCCGGGGGAGGCTGCGGCGGCGCGGCGCCCGGAGTTTCCGCCCTCGCTGAGGGGGCGCGAGGCGGATTCGGCGCCGCGCCCGCGCTCATGGACTCGAGCCTCTCCATCAAGGCGCTCAGATCCGCTATCGGCTCGATCTGGCACATGCGCAGAACCGCGACCTCGAGCGTCATGCGGGGATGATCCGACGCCCTGAGTTCGAACTCCGCCCCCTGCAGAATGGAATAGGCCTGGTGCGCCTCGGCGAAACTCATCTTCGCGGCCACCTGCCTGCGCTCTTCGACCTCCGAAGCCGCCACGTCGAAGAGCGCCTCGTCGTCGCCGGCGGACAGGAGCACCATGCAGTCGCGCAGGTATTCAAGCAGGTTCGCGGAGAAGAGCTTGAGGTCGTGGCCCGCGTCGAAGAGGCGCTTGAGCTCGGTGAGCGCCCCTTTCCCGTCGCGCGCAACCACCGCCTCGACCAGGGCCTTGTGGATGCCGCCCGAGGGCACCCCGAGCACCTTTTCCACCTCTTCGCTCGACACCGGATCATCGGCGGCGAAGGCCAGCACCTGATCGAGCAGGGACTGCGCGTCGCGGATGCTGCCCTCCCCCATCCGCGCCAGCAGCTTGACGGCCGCCTCGTCCATCCGCCTCTCCTGCGCCTCGACGATGTGGGCCAGATGCGCCGCGATGACCGAGGTCGCGACCCTCCTGAACTCGAACACCTGGCAGCGGCTCAAGATGGTGTCGGGGACGTTCTTGACCTCCGTGGTGGCCAGAATGAAGACGACGTGGGGCGGCGGCTCCTCGAGCGTCTTGAGCAGCGCGTTGAAGGAGCTTTTGGAGAGCATGTGCACTTCGTCGAAAATCACCGTCTTGTAGCGCCCGCGCGCGGGCTGGTAGCGCAGCCCCTCGCGCAACTCGCGCACGTTGTCCACCCCGGTATAGGTGGCGGCGTCGATTTCGAGGATGTCGGGATGACTCCCTCTGGTGATCTCTTCGCACGATGCGCACTCGTTGCACGGCTCGGGCAGCGGCCCCTCACCCGATTCGCAGTTGAGCGCCTTGGCGAGAATGCGCGCGGTGGTCGTCTTGCCGACCCCGCGCGTTCCGCTGAACAGATAGGCGGACGCGACGCGCCCGGATGCCAGAGCGTTCGAGAGCGTTCGCCGGACATGCTCCTGGCCGATGAGTTCATCGAAACGCTGCGGACGCCATTTCCTGGCGCTGCCGATGAAGGCCATCAAGAATCCACCCCAAGAATTTTCGCCATTAAAGGAGCCCCATACCCCATGAGCGGCGCAGATCCTGCGACGGAGCCGGCCGGCCAGGCGCCCTCGTGGCGCCCGGGAGTGTCCGCTTACCGCTGCTTCCTTCCGGACCTGACGGGGTTCGCGGGCTCCCGCCGCACGAGACCCGACCGGCCGAATCCATCACAGGCTCATGGAGAAATCCTACCCCGTCCCCCGGCCTTTGGGAAGCGCGGGCGCCGGCATTTTCGAAGCGGCGAACCGCATGGCGGATAACCATCCATATAACATGGCGTTAGGGGGGAATCTCTTTCGGGAAGGCGCCGTCGACGGGGCTGTTGAAAAAGCCCCTCCTGACAAGGGCGGTTCGGGGGTTGGTTTCAAGCCGAGGGAGGGCGAGCGCAGCGGGTGAAGGGCGATTCCCTCCGCCCCCCTTGTCGGGGGTGTTGAAAAAGTCCCCCAAAGGGGTTGTTACCCCCAATCGAGAGTGTTCACCGTCATTCCGGCGAAAGCCGGAATCCACTTTTACGCCTTTTGCCTTTCGTCCGGATACCCGCGCATCGGCGGGAAATGAAACGCCGCCGTATGTTCACCCGCACCCGCAAATGGATTCCGGCTTTCGCCGGAATGACGAACAAAACCACACCGCCTCTTGCAGGGGGACAGGTCGCGACCTGTCCCTACGGCGAACGATCTCGAAAGTCGGGCAAGGGCTTTTTCAATAACCCCTTGTCAGGGGGGTAAAAACGATGCCCCTCGACAAGGGGCCTTTTCAACGATCCCCTGCGCCGGAATGGCGGACGACGGGGGAATGGCATGAGCATCGCCATTTCGCGCGCAATGGGGTTACAATGAGCCTTTCGAACACGCACTCGCGTGAATCCCCCGGCGCGCGGTTCGACTTCGCGCCGAACGAGGAAGGGCCGTCGGACGCATGTCGCATTCCAAGGTCGTCGAACTGGCGGAGGGAAAGGTCTACGCCCTCCACAACACTTTTCCCTTGGACGGGCGGATCAGCGCATACCCCATCAGCGCGCGCGGGCACAGCGTCTCGAACTGCTATCTTTTGAAAGAAGACGCAGGAGCGCTGCTGCTCGACACGGGCTACGCCGCCCATGAAACCGAAATCCTGGCGCAACTCGCATCCATCCTCGAGCCCGACACGCCCCTGACGATGCTCCCGCTGCGCATCAACGAATTCATGTCGGTGGGCAACGCCATGGCGGTCGCCAAGCGCTTCAACGTGGCGGAGTGCCTCGCGCCCGTGCCGGAGATCAACGAGTGGCTCGAGTTCGAAGCGCTGGAGCCCGGCGGCGGCAACGGCAATCCCGTCCTTCCCACGACGATACTGAAGCCCCTGCATCCCGTTGAAATCGGCGATAGACGTATCGAGGTCATGAACGCGCCGATCCGCCTCATCAGCACCCGCTGGATTTACGACCCTGCCACGCGCACCCTGTTCACCTCGGACATGTTCAGCCACCTCTGGGCGGAAACGGCGGAAGGCCCCTGGATTCTGGATGAGGACGAGGTGACGACGACGGCCTTCGTCCGCTCGTTCCTGCTGAACACGCGCTACTGGTGGCTAGAGGGCGCGCGGACGGACGCCATCCGCAAGGGTATCGCCGAAGTTTTCGAGCGCTACGAGATCGAGACCATCGCGCCGGGATACGGCGCCGTCCTGCGCGGGCGTCACCTTGTCGAGCGGCAATTCGCCGTGCTGGATGAGGTTCTGGCGGGTCTCGACCGGGGCGTCGTCAAGCCGGGCTACGTCGCGCTGGGTCTGGAGAGATAGGAGCGCGCATGAGCCGGCCCCTGCCCCGAGAAATATCGCCCGGCGTATTCTGGCTCGGCGACTGCCTCGTGCAGCACTCACAGGGCAAAATCTACCACTCCTACAACGCGGCCTTCCTCGTCATCGGCTCGGAATCCTCCATGCTCGTGGAGACGGGGCACCCCAAGGATTTCCCCGTCATCGAGCGCCAGATGAGGGACATCCTCGCCCGCGGCGGAGGCCCGCTCAGGCACCTGTTCCTGACCCATCAGGAAACGCCCCACTCGGGCGGGCTGGGCCGCGTGCTCGACAGATACCCCGACCTCACCATCCACGGAGACATGTGCGACTACCATCTCGCGTTCCCCCAGCACGAAGGCCGCTTCAAGGAGATGCGCGTGGGAGAGGCCATCGATCTGGGCGACACCCAATTCATGGCCGTGGAGCCCGTGATCAGGGACTTGCGGAGTTCTCTCTGGGGGTTCGAGACCAAAGGACGCGTGCTGTTCCCCGGTGACGGTTTCGCCTACAGCCACTACCATACGGACGGCCACTGCGGGATGTTCGCCGAAGAGGCCGCATCGCTCGATCTGGTCGACGCACTGGGGGTTTTCGCCGAACGCGCCCTGTACTGGACCACCTTCACCGACATGAACGTCTACGCCGACAAGCTCGAAGAGCTGATGGACGAACTTGGCGTCCGCGTCGTCGCGCCGACGCACGGCCTCCCGATACGGGACATCGCGCGCACCATGCCCAAGGTGCGGGAAGGCCTCATCCGGGGCGATTGAAGCGCGAACCCCGGAGGGGGGAATTCCAGCCGATGAATGAGGAATCGTAGAGGCAATCCCTCCTCGGGGTTGTCCTGCCCTCCGTGTTTGTTCTCGTTCAAGGCGGATCTGGGCAGGACAGGCACAGAGGCCTGTCCCTACAGACTTAGACGTCCTCCACAAGTTCCCACAGCGTGCCCATGGTGCTCTTGGGCTTGATGAAGGCGATGAGGTGGCCGCCGAAGCCGGGTCTTGATTTCTCGTCAATCAACTCGAAGCCTTGCGCCTTCATGTCGGCCAGCACGCCGTCGATGTTCTTCACGTCGAAGGCCACATGGTGGAGACCCTCGCCGCGCTCCTCGATGAATTTGGCGAGGGGCGTGTCTTGCCGGATGGGCGAGATGGGCTCGATGAGGTCGCCGCCCAGGTCCAGCATGGCCAGATCGGTCGCGCCGTCGGCGGAAGTCTCGCGCGCCAACAGCTTCGCGCCCATGCCCTCGTAAAGGGCGATGGCGGCGTCCATGTCCTTCACCGCGACGCCGATGTGATGAAATTTGTTGAACATCTCCGTATTCCTCCCGGCCGGAAGCGGCGGCGGGGCGTCTCCCATCGCCGCATCGGCCATTCAAAGATTTAATGACAATCTGTTTAACAGGCTTGCCGGGATTCCACAATCGAACCCGCTGCGAAACTATACTTGGCGAAGCGTTTGCCGTATCCTTCGCGCATCGGCGAAATCATACGAATCGCATATACACCCATAAGGAGAACATCCATGCAAGAAGGCCCCATCGACGGACACGCCACCTCCACCGTGCCGGGCGAGCGCGTCATCGACAAGCCCGAACTCCCCTCCGGGGGGCTTTACACCGACAACACCGTCCACACGGAGATGCACGAGGGCTCCCTGCAACTCAAACGCGGCACAGCCGGAAAATTCGAGATATTCTGCGACGAGGGCGCGAACATCGGCGGCACGGCGCAATACCCCACGCCGATGGCCTATCTCGCCATGGCGACGGGCTTCTGACTGCTCACCCAGGTGTCGCGGTACGCGCACATGATGAAAATGGAGATCAAGGGAGCGAGCGTCTCGGTGCGGTTCCGGAAACTGCTGGGCGGCTCGGTGCTCAAGGGCACCGTGTTCAACAAGTGGGAGGCCGTGGACACGCACCTGAAAGTCGAATCGGACGAACCGGCCGACAGGCTCGCCCACCTCATCAGGAACGCCAAGAACGGCTGTTTCGCCGAGGCCCTGATCACGGAACCCGTGCCGCTCCACTCCACCGTGGAGGTGAACGGCGAGCCGTTCCGGATAGAGGGCGTGACGGCGGACTGACACCCATACATGGAGTTTATCATGGAATACTTCAACGCATCGCCCGGCATCGCCTTCGGCTCGCAGCCCGAGCCCGCCGACCTCGAAGCCCTCGCCGCCAGGGGGGTCAGTACCATCATCAACACGCGCTTTCCCGAGGAAGACCAGGGCGACCTCCCCCCCGAGCGCGCGAAGGCCCAGGCCGAGGCGCTGGGGATGCGCTACGTGAACGTCCCCGTCTCGCCCGTCGAGTTCAGCCCCGCCTCGCTGGCCGAGGTGAGCCGCGCCCTCACCGACGCCAGGGCCCACGGCCCCGCCTTCGTCCACTGAAAGGCCACGGGGCGGGCCGGGATTTGCTCGCTGAACCATCTGGCGGATGAGAACGGCTGGACGGCGCGGGAGATGGAGGAGGCCGCAGACGCCACCGGCTTTAATTGGCGCGAGGCGCCTCTCGCGCCCAAGTACCGCGAGTTCTTCGCGCGCAGGCCCGAGGGGTCGTCGTAAACCCTCAAGCTGCGGCCCGATGCGCGCCGCGCGCAAATGCGGGCAATTGCGGGGAAATGCCGAGGCGGCGAAAAACTTTTTTTTGCCGTAAACTTGAGTCCGGCGCGTTCATATTTATAGCATAACCAGCGATATTACAATCATTTACGGGAAATATTCCTTTCATCAATTTATCGAAAAACGTCGTGAATTTATCCGAATTTATACAATTTTTCAGTAATTCCGAATCTTGCCCGACCGGGGAAGGAGCGGCTGCGCTTCGCCGGTCGGGCAGTGAACAATCGCGCCGCCCCATACGAATCGCCGCATCCATTTTCTCCCCTCCTCTCATCGCCGAGAACAGCAATTCCTCGCTCCCCGCTCGAAATTGACGTTCGCGCGCGGGATTATCGCCCGCTACGCAGAAAACCCGACGACGGCAATTGCGGGGAAATGCGGCGTCAGCCGGATTTTGCGGGGATGGCCCACGGGGTTCTTGAAAAAGCCTCCCTGAAAAGGGGCGTTGGAGGTTGAACCCGACCGAGAAGAGAGGGTTCACGGCAAGGGGAGGTAAAAGCGATGCGCCCGGCGTGGGGTTTTTCGACAGCCCGGACACGCGGCCCATGGCCGGGAGGCGAAAACAGGCGGGGCCGCAAGGAGCGATTGCCCGCGCGCGTGGCTTCGACCGTCATGCCGGAACCCTCTCATCCGGCATCCCGTAGGGGCGGTTCGCGAACCGCCCCGCTTCCCGAGTGGTGAAAAATCCCGGTTTTAAGGCGAAATATCCGCGGCGTATCGTGGGACAGGCGAGTGTTGGGGTGGAAATGAACGCCTTGTTCGCCGTCGACGGGGGGAGGACGACAGCGATTTGAGGGGGGGCGTTCGGTGGAAATTTTACTTTTCCCCGATTGATATTTTCGCTTTATTGTCGTATCATGTCTTTATGGCTGCAGAGATGAAAAGAAGAAGCGGCGAGTTGCGCACAAGGGAATGCGTTTCGTCATAGCGCTTTTCCGATGCGGCTGGAGTCCTCAGCGAAACGATGACGGGAAAGGTTGTCTTCGGAAAATGGCGTGGCGGCGGTTTGGCATAGTGAAGAAGTGGATTTTTGGTGATTCGTTTGACTCCCTTATATCCTTGAGACATCTTTTGGTTTGTTATTTCCTGGAAAGCCCGCCCGAAATTTTCACCCGAAGGACAGTCGCGCATCCGGTATTTTCCACCCGTCGCACGGTCGGCGAACGACTGCGGAATACGGCATGGTGATCGGGCAAACCACGGTCTTCAAACCGCGAATCGAAACGTATTGCGTCGAGACGGGGCAATTCGAATTGGGGTTCGAGACCAGAAGACAGGGGTTCCTGGCTTCGCTCCGCAGTTCGGGAAAGCTCGATTACAAGCGCTACCTCGGTTCCCCGCTTCGCTACGCGGGAGGCAAGAGCCTCGCCGTCGGGCACGTCGTCGAGCGCATACCGGACAACTTGGACCGCATGGTGTCTCCGTTCATCGGCGGCGGATCGGTGGAGATCGCCTGCGCCAACGAACTGGGAATTCAGGTGCAGGGTTACGACGTATTCGATATCCTCACGAACTACTGGAAGGTTCAACTGCAGAGCCCCGTCGAGTTGGCCGAGCGCATCTCGAAGTGGAAGCCCACGAAGGCCGCTTACGCTCAGGTGAAGGAACGTCTGAAAGCGCACTGGAAGGCGGAGAAACGCATCGCCGATCCCCTGGAACTGGCGGCTCGTTATTGGTTCAATCACAATCTGAGTTACGGACCGGGTTTTCTAGGTTGGATGTCCAAGATTTATGAGGAACCCGATCGTTTTGAGCGCCTGCTCGACAAGGCGCGGGACTTCAGGTGTCCGGACATGCGGGTGGCGCATGGATCATTCGAAGCGACCATACCGCGGCATCGGCGAGATTTTCTGTATTGCGATCCGCCTTATTACCTGGACGGCGACAGTAAAATGTTCCGGGGCATTTACCCTCAAAGGAATTTCCCCGTCCATCATAAGGGCTTCGATCACGAGCGTCTCAGGGACTTGTTGTATGAACATGAGGGGGGATTCATTCTTTCCTATAACGACTGCAAGGCGATCCGGGAATGGTACGCCGATTTCCGCATTGTCGAAGTAGAGTGGCAGTATACGCTGGGCCAAGGCGAAACGCGGATCGGCAAGAACCGGATCGAGAACGGAACGAAAAATCACGTGAAGGCGTCGCACGAACTTTTAATCGTGCAAGGAATTTGAAGTGGCGCGAAGGCGCGCGATGACTTCCGATCACGCCGGCGAAGTGAAAATAGCCGGGCATTTGAATGAGTACGACTTCGCCGATTTGATCGGGGGAGAAGTCAATCTCGGAACGCACACGGACAAGAAAGATGTGATCGATGGACAGCATCGCTCCCATTCCGTGAAAGCGGGAACGTGGTGGCAAGTATTTCTCTACGGCAGGGATCGCCTGGAAACGAACACCATTTTCCAGGGATTGGGCGAAGTCGCCAACATCATGATCGCGCGCATCGACGCCTATCCGTCAAGCTATGCCGACTACCAACGCGATAAGACAGAGGCGAAGAGAAAACTGCAACCGCGCATGCGGAGACTTTTGGCCGAACTTGAAAAACCGAACATATTCAGCGCATTTCTCGACAAGCCGCTCTTCGATGGCGGAAATGCGGAATACCTGAGCATTTTCCTCGGCCCTGCGAAAACGGACAAAAAGAACAAAACCTTTCATGTATTCCACAAAGATGCAGTCGTGGCCGCGCTTGCGGCGGACGTAACGCTACGCAACTCCAAAGCCAGAAATGCGAAGCAGATGGACGATCAGAAAGTTACTTTCCGGTCTGCGCTTCATCGCAAGAATATCGGAGAGATCGAGGATCGCCACGACAGCAAAGGGCACTACAGGGAGATGAAATTCCGTCTCAACGCCAGGCTGGTTTTTGAGATTCTAACAAACGGCATTACGGACACGAAACTGGCGAGACCTCAGGTGATCACCTACGGGAGAGCTGCGCGGTTGTTCAAATGAGGCATCCCGTGAAAAAGCGCGCCTCCTCCCCATAGCCCACGGACTGGCAGCCGGGTTAGCCAAACCGGAGAAGAAAGTCCGCAACAATGCCGCGACGGAGAACCTTGCGAGTCAGGCGCTCTCCAGCGCGTCCGAGATGCGCTCGCAGAAGACGGCGTCGCCGGGGAACTAGAATCACTGGTTGGTGCGTTGCTGAAAACCGCCGAGGTCAATCCCTGACCGCCTCCTCCTCCCCGGTCTTCCAGACGCCCCTCTCCCGGAAAGCGGGGATGGTCCGGCGACGGCTGAGAAGATCAACCGCCTTCGTCCCGTTCACGTTGATTCGTCGATTTTACGTGAACGAACCACGTAAAACGCTCTTCACTCACCCCTGATCGAACAAGCCAAGTGAATGAATTTTGCGGCTCGATTCCGGCATGCGCCGGAATGACGGCGCTGCGGTTCGCTTCCGACCGGGAGGGCGCATTCGACAGTTTCCTTGACACTCACCTTGCGCGTCGCTAGGTTGTCCCGGATTATGTCCAGCCAGCCACGACCATCATCGCCACCAGCCTGGAGGGAGCCATGGCCATCGCATCGGACGTAGAGATCGCACAGGGGGCGAAGCTCCGGCCCATCGTCGAAGTCGCCGAAGAACTGGGACTCGGGGCGGAGGAGATAGAACTCTACGGCGCGCACAAGGCCAAGGTCGAACTCGGCGCGCTCGCGCGGCGCGAGGGGGCGCCGGACGGAAAACTCATCCTCGTCACCGCCATGACGCCCACCCCGCTGGGCGAGGGCAAGACGCTCACCACGGTGGGCCTCGGCCAGGCGCTCGCGCGGCTGGGCAAAAAGAGCGTCATCTGCGTACGCGAACCCTCGCTCGGCCCCGTGTTCGGCATCAAGGGGGGCGCGGCGGGCGGCGGCATGTCGCAGGTGCTGCCGATGGAGGACATCAACCTGCACTTCACGGGCGACATCCACGCGGTCACCTCCGCCCACAACCTGCTGTCCGCCCTCCTCGACGCGCACGTGTTCCACGGCAACGAACTCGGGCTGGACGTGAACCGCGTCACCTGGAAGCGGGTGCTGGACATGAACGACCGCGCGCTGCGCCACGTCCTCGTGGGTCTGGGCGGCAGGACGCACGGCGTGCCCAGGGAAGAGGGCTTCATGATCACGGCGGCGTCCGAGATCATGGCCGTCTTGTGCCTGGCGAGCGGCCCGGGGGACATGAAGGAGCGCATCGGGCGCATCGTGGTCGGCTACACGCGGAAGGGCGCGCCCGTCACGGCGGGGGATCTGAACGCCTCGGGCGCGATGGCCCTGCTCCTCAAAGACGCCGTCAAGCCCAATCTCGTGCAGACGCTGGAGGGCTCTCCCGCCTTCGTCCACGGCGGGCCGTTCGGCAACATCGCCCACGGGACGAACTCCACCATCGCGGACAGGCTCGCGCTCAAGCTCGCCGACGTGATGGTCGTGGAGGCGGGCTTCGGCTCCGACCTGGGGGCGGAGAAATTCTTCGACATCACCGCGCGGACGGCGGGGCTGAACGTGGACGCGGTGGTGCTCGTCGCCACCGTCCGCGCGCTCAAGCTCCACGGCGGCGTCCCCTTCGACAAGGAGGCCCTGGCGGAGGAGAACGCGGACGCCGTAACGGAAGGCTTCTCGAACCTGCGCACCCACGTCGAGAACATGAAAGGCTTCGGCGCGCCCGTCGTCGTGGCCGTGAACCGCTTCGCCTCGGACACGGACGCGGAGGTCGCGCGCGTGAAAGAGCTTTGCGTCGAGGCGGGAGCGCCCTGCTGCGCGCACGAGCTTCACGGCAAGGGCGGCGAGGGCGGCCTCGAACTCGCCGAGACGGCGTACGGGCTCGCCGCCGCGAACGACGCGCCCTACGCGCCGCTCTATCCCCTCGACATACCGCTCAAGGAAAAAATCGAGACCATCGCGAAGCGCATCTACCGCGCGGACGGCGTCGCCTTCGAGCCGGCCGCCGCGCGCAGCCTGCGCTCCTTGACGCGGCTGGGCTACGGGGAGTTGCCCGTCTGCATGGCGAAGACGCAGGCCTCCTTGTCGGACGACCCCAGGAAGCTGGGCGGGCCGCGCGGCTTCACGGTGAACGTGCGCGAGGTCTACGTCTCGGCGGGGGCGGGGTTCGTGGTCGCCATCGCGGGGAGCATCATGCAGATGCCCGGCCTCGCCAAGACGCCCGCCGCCGCGGGGATGGACGTCACCGCCGACGGCAGGATCACGGGGCTGTTTTAGGGGGAGTGGGTATTCATTAGGCGTACGGGATATCGAGATTGAATGCTTGGGCGCGCATTAGTTTGTGGGGTTTTTTTGGGGTAGCGTGGGGAAATCTTGCTTCTAGCGTAATGTGAATAAAATCAATGATCACCGGACAAGTAGCTATATCTGTGTACATAGTCCGAGTCCCATAACAATAACCATACATACACCGATGCCCACCCTTAGATTATTGGCAATTCTTTAGCCCTAGCTACGCTCAAGAAATATACTATGAAAGGAGAGTCACTGCGTGTAAAATAAGTAGCATCTAAACTGAATATAGATGAAACGGGACCAATACATGCTGAATTTGAATGATTTGGGCAACGGTCTCCTCCCTGCTATTTCACCAAAATTTGGCATGGCATTGGCAGAGGCTGGAGGTGTATGTTTAGAGTCTGAGGGACACGTTGCAGGTGTCCAACTTAATGTCAGGGGTATTGTCAAAAGTTTCTACAATTTAGATTGGCCGCCTATTAACGAACAGTCCCTTAGGGCTTGGAATGACCCTGAAGTAGCTACCGAGCATGGAGCAATGGGTATCGCAGTTTTACTGGCGAAAAAGGCGATGGGCTATGTGGCGCTCGCACGCTCCCGAAAAGGTACAGGCTTTGATTACTGGATGGGAGATGAATCAACTGAACCCTTCCAATTCAAAGCAAGGTTGGAAATCCCGGGTATTCGTAAAGGGAATGACAGTGACATCAAGAGAAGAGTCCGTCAGAAGCTAAATCAAACGGTCCGCGCCGGGGGCTCTTTGCCAGCATATGCAATTGTGGTCGAGTTTAGTAAACCTCTCGCCGAGGTTCAGAAAAAATGAACGCTCTTAACGATTTTCATAATAAAGCGATGGAATTCGCGGAACTTGCTCTTTCGGAACAAGCGATAGGCAAGGGAAAAGAGTCGATTAGCCTTTTCGAAAAAGCATTGGAACATGAACTTGCTGCTATCGCAGAACTCGATAAAAGCAATTAAATAATCGAGCCGACTTACTCAGTACTACATCGAAGCGCCGGAACTCTGGCGATGGACTGCAACCAAACTCGCAAAGCCGAACAGATTGTGGCAAAAGCTCTCGCACAAAATCCACCTGAAGAAATCGCCGAAGAACTGCGTGACATTCTGGAACAAATACATTTCAAAAGGCACCTTGAATTGCGCGGCATTGAACTGGGAGAAGATGAAATACAGTTGAGCCTATCCGGTCAAGATGTAGGCTTTGGGGTCGTAACATCTGAAGAGTTTCTGAGCCGCGTGACCGATTCATCGAAATTGATCCAGCGCATCGTCGAACGAATAAACAAGAGACCATTTAGAGAAAGTGGCCCCCCCGAGAAAAAACTTACCGAATCCTATAAATTGTTTTTATCTACACCTCGGGCTGCAAGTTTTTCGGTGACGATGAAGCTGGGGCGCCCGACGGGTCAACCATCTCTTCCAGGAATACCTCATTCCAAAATGTCAGAGACGAATGAAATTATTGATGAATTCATGGACTTGGTGGAGCTTGCAAACAAATCGAGGGTTTCAGAAATTCAGGAACGGATCCCCGACCCCGCGTATCGGAGGAACTTTCTTTCGCTTGCGAAAAAAATTGCGCCAGATGGAGAGCGTATTCGTCAGGTAGGTTTTACAACTATCAGAAGTGGGGTTGAGCGTTTTGTAGAGATTACCAAACCTGCATCGGAACTCCCAATACCAACTGAAATTGATGCGGTCATCGTCCCAAGCAGACGAATCGCAACTGAAACCACTACAATACAAGGCAGGTTGCTTTATGCAGACTCTACCAAAAGCAATAATGATAAAATTAAAGTGATCGATCAAGAAGGGAAAGAACACAATATAAAAGTGCCGGAAGGTATGATGAACGATATTGTTCGCCCTATGTGGAATTTGCCTATCCGAATTAAAGGAGTCCGTAAAAACGTCGGTAGAGGTTCATTTATCGAACTTCAAGATATTCAGCCGATTGAAACTGAACCAGATGAGGGCATAATATCCACTTAGTGTTCATACCGTTGGTAATAACAATATTTCACTTGACCGACTCCCCCACTAAACCCCTTCTGGTAAGGTATCCCCTTTTCGCCTGTTCGATCTCCCATACGAGAGCTTCGTCCATCGTGGTCGCGCCCCCCACCTGCTTGATGTAGCCGTCATCCCCGGACTTGCGTTTGAGCTCGCGCTCACGTTTTTCGAGGTCGTCCGTGATGCCGGAATACAAAGTCTTTCTGCCCATCTTGAAGTGATACGGGTAGGTCTTTCGCGCCATCTTTCAGGCTTCCATGATTATCTCGTGGAGTAGCGCCTCATCATATCGGTAAACCCCGTATCCGGCAACGGCCTGGAACTACCCCTCCCCGCTCAGTTCATCCAGCTTGCTTTCGAGCCGTTCGACCACCTCGGCGGCGTCGTCTGCCGCGTTGTAGTCCTGCGCCAGGTCGCCGTCGCCGCAGGGGCTTTTCACGACGAAGAACACGGACTTCCCCCCGATGGTGCGGCCGCCGTGGCGCGTGTTCCGGGGGATGTGGACGAGGTCGCCCGGCTCGACGATGCGCTCCTCATCGCCCACGATCACGTAGCGCCTGCCCTCCAAAACGAGGTAGAACTGCTCCTCGTTGGGGTGGTAGTGCGGCGTCGCGCCCTCGCCCTCGAGGTATGTCACGATGCCCACCTTCATCAGTTCGCCGGGCACCGTCCTGGCGGTCGCGGGCGATATCGAGGCGCGGACCTCTTCCATCTCGGAAATCTTGTAAAACGGCATTTTCTCACCCCTCCTATAAATTTTGCGTGTATTTACTCTATCAAACGACCGCCGTTCGTTCGAGAAAAATCACGATCGCAGCGGCCCCGTTACATGAATTCGCGCAGTTTTTCCTCCAGGCGGCGGACGATGGCCTCCGCGTCCTCCGCGTCGTGATGATCCTGATCGAGCCTGCCGTCGCCCGAGGGACTCTTGGCGGTGAACATGCGCACGTCGTCGATGATGACGCCGCCGTGCTTCGTGTTCCTGGGGACGTGCACGAGGTCGCCCGTGACGACCAGGCCCTCCTCATCGCCCACGATCATCCACTGCCTGCCCTCCAGCATGAAGAGGAACTGCTCCTCGTTCGGGTGGTAGTGGGGCCGCGACATCTTGCCCCTGGGATAGGCGACGAAGCCCACCTTCATCAACTCCCCCGCCAGTCCCTTGAAGCGGCCCATGGGCTGGGCGGCGACGCGCGATTCGACCATCTCGGACGCTCTGTAAAACGGCATTTTAATACGTCTCCTCCTGTCTGTTGCTCCCCATGTTTCGTAGAGAGCGCGCGCAGCAACCCTTCCCGGTTGGAGCAACCGGGCGTTCGGGAACCCCCTCATCGGCGACGCCGGATTCGCCCATTCTATAGAATCCGCCCGCTTTTCGCACGGCGAAGCCTGAGCGCTTCCGGGTTATTGAAAAACCCTGCCTCGCTCGGTCGATTCCTCCCTCATCGGGGCTGTTGAAAAAGCCCCGTCAAGAGCAGCGAACGCCCCCTCCCTGGCCGCGTTCGACCCCCGCAAACCGCCAACGCCTCTTTCCTCACCCTGAGTAGCCGCCGAAGGCGGCGTATCGAAGGGCGAGGGGAGTTGAACGCCTCGCGCCGGGCGAGAGGGCATCCTTCGCTACGCGGCTTCGCCGCTACTCAGGATGAGGCGAGGAGGATTTTTTAACTACCCCGCTTGCGGGCGATACGGGGGATACGGAAGATATGGTAATATCCCTTCGAGGACCCGGCCGCCTTACGCAAAGTTTCTCAGGGGAATTTCACGAATGCGCCGTTATGCTTCCCCCGGGTTCAAACTCATGATCGGCGTCTCACTCGTTATGCTTCTTACAGGCTGCGCGGTGCAGACGTTCCCCACCATGGGCGTGTTGCGCGACGGGCTGGCCTCCCTGGCGGGCGCTCCCGTCGAGAGCCTCGTCGAGAAGATAGGGTATCCCGAGAGCGACGTCACGGTCGGCGGACGGAAAGTCTACACCTGGGACCACCGAAGAGCCTTCACCTACCTGGAGCCGGAGACCATCTGCCGCGAAAGAGTCGTGGAGCATTCCGTCGCGAACCGGCCCCGCGCCCCGGTGCGCCGCAAGGTGGTGACGGAGTGCGAAACGCGCCAGGTGGAAAGAACGGTGCTCCACCACTGCGCGATCAAGGTCGAAGCCGACGAAGCGGAGACGATCATCGGATTCACCTTCGACGGCAACGCGGACGGGTGCGAGCGCTTCGCCGCGGCCTTTCGGAACCTCCCCTACGAGGCGTGCATCAAGAGTCTCTCCGGCCTCAAGTTCGCGGTGAACATCGGCTCGGAGCCGCAGGAGAAGCTGTCCGCCGCCATCGCCCGGTGCGAGAGAATGCACCGCCAGGTCCCGAACCGCTAGGGAGAGGAGTTGTTGCAAAACCTCCCCATCGAGGGTGTTCACCGTCATTCCGGCGAAAGCCGGAATCCATTTTTACGCCTTTTGCCTTTCGTCCGGGTTCGCGCGCATCGGCGGGGAATGAAATGCCGTCGTTCAATCACCCGCACCCGCAAATGGATTCCGGCTTTCGCCGGAATGACGGCAGTGATCGATTCCAGCCGTTGAGGGAGGTCGAACCCGATTGAGGAATGAGGGTTCGACCGGGCGAGCAGGGGTTTTTCAACGGCTCCCGACAAGGGGGGTAAAAGCGACGCTCTCCTCAACGAGGGGGGTCAACAACTCCGGAAACTCCGGGAATCTCACGCCGTCCGTCCCGCCGTCTGTTCCCGAACGCACGCACCGCCCAGAAGCCGCATCAGGGAATCGATCTCGGGCTGCGTTTCAAGCGATTCGAGACGCGCGAGCACTTCCTCGTACTCTTCCTCCGCCAGGGCGGTCTTCGCGCAATCGCGGAACTTGGAGCGTATCTTCGCGTCCTCCATCGGCCAGAGCGCGCAGCCGCGCGAAACGTCCGTTCTCTTTTTGAGGGCGCGCCCGTCGTTCAGGTATACGCGCACCTCGCTCGGGCGGCGCTCTCCGGGCCGCCAGCCCATGTCGTCCGCCGAGACGTGGACTTTCCGCATCCACTCCCGGAGCAGGGGTTCGCGCACCGCCTCGTCCGTGAAGGTTTCGAGGCGCAAATCGCGATCGAGCAGCATGCGCGCGAGGCAGTACTCGACCGAGAACTTCCCTTCCAGCCCCGTCTTGGGCGCGTGGTAGCGAAGCACCTGCATGGAGATTTCGAGCAGGGAAACCTCGATGCGCGCCACGTCCGCCGCCGTCAGGCCCGATTCCTCCACCAGATCGTAGAGCGCGTCCACCGCCGGGTGAGTCGAGAGGCAGCACGGGTAGGGCTTCATGTTCATGCCCGGATCGGCGAGCGAATAGGGTTTTCCCAGGCTTTGGGCGATCTCATCGGCATCCGGCGAGCCACCGCCCGCGTATACGTCCAGAAAACCGCGCGGAGCCTCGAGAATCGCCGTGTTCGCCGTGAGGCCCGCCGCCGCCAGTTCCGCCGCGCGAAGGCCGGCCTCGGGCGCCAAGCCTGCGTGCAAGGGCTTCGTCATCGTGCCGAAGTTCGCGTGAACGCCCGAGGCGTGAGATGCCGCGACGCCGAGCGCGTGGCGCGTCATCTCGGCGTCGAACCCGCGCAGGTGGGCGGCGGCCGCCGCCGCGCCCATCGTCCCGAGCGTGCAGGTGGAATGCCAGCCCGCGCCGTAGTGTTCGGGATTCATCCCCTGGCCCAGCTTGGTCGAAATCTCGTATCCGATGACGAAGGCCTCCAGCGCCTCGCGGCCAGACGCGCCCTGCTTCTCCCCCTGGGCCAGGACGGCGGGCAGGACGACCACGCTCGGATGACCGCTCAACAGGTAGCTCGAATCGTCGAAGTCGAGCGCGTGGCCCATCGCCCCGTTGGCGAGAGCGGCCAAAGGCGCTGCGGCGCGGGCGCCTGAGCCGATGATGCTCGCCTCGGGCGCGCCGCCCATTTTGCGGGCGAACTCCGTCACGATGCGCCCGACGGGCTCATCCACGCCCGCCAAGGTCACGCCCACGGTGTCGACCACTGCCTTTTTCGCGCGCTCGATGACGAGCGCCGGAAAATCCGCCCACTTCGTCTCGACGATGAATTCCGCCATCCGTTCGGTAACGCTCATGTAGGCCTCCTGATCCAAAAGCCCGGTCCGGCTCGACTCTCGAGAATCTCTCCCGCCGCGATGGTCTGCGTCCTCATCACGAAGACACGCCTTTGATCGCGCTGATCGAGGCGGGATCGACGGAAACGTAAACGCTCGCGCCGGATTCGAGTATCGGCAACCGGTGTCCATGCACGCGGATTTGCCCGCCCCCGGCGTTCAGCCAGAGCTCCAGCACGCCGCCCATGTACACGGCCTTCTCTACTGTGCATTTGATGGCGTTCGGTGTCCCCTCGGGAGGCGCCTCCAGGCTGGCGACGCAATCCTCGGGCCGGATCGAGAGCAGCACCTTCGATCCCTCGGCGACGCCGGCGGTCCTGCAGAACAGCGTCATCTCGCCGACCTTCACCGCCGTCCGCGCGTCGCCCATGCCGACGGCGACGACCTCGCCCTCCAGGAAGTTCGAGACGCCGACGAAACCGGCGACGAACTGGTTGGCGGGGTTCTGGTAGACGTCGCTCGGCGAGCCCATCTGCTCGATGCGCCCCTCGTTCATCACCACGATGATGTCGCTCATCACCATGGCCTCGACCTGATCGTGGGTGACGAATATGGTGGTGATGCCGGATTGGGTCTGGAGATCCTTGAGCTCCAGGCGCATCTCCTCGCGCAGCGCCGCATCGAGGTTCGAGAGGGGTTCGTCGAGAAGGAGCACGTCGGGCTCGTACACCAGCGCGCGGGCGAAGGCGACGCGCTGCTGCTGGCCGCCAGAGAGCTGCGAGGGATAGCGCTCCCCCAGGCCGTCGAGCCGCACGAGCCCCAGGGCGCGCTCCACGGCCCCTGCGATTTCGTTTTTCGGCGTCTTGCGCATCTGCAGGCCGAAGGCGACGTTGTCGCGCACCCGCAAGTGCGGCCAGAGGCCGTAGGATTGAAACACCATGCCGAGGTTTCGCTTGTGCGCCGGCACCAGCACGCTTTCCGAGGCGCTCGAGATGAGCCTCTCGCCGACGTGGACGTCGCCGTCGTCGGGGGTCTCGAAACCGGCGATGATGTTCAGGGTGGTCGTCTTGCCGCAGCCGCTCGGCCCCAGCAGGGTGAGCAGTTTGCCCTTGGGCACCTCGAAGGAAATCCCGGCGACGGCGACCACCTCGCCGAACCTCTTGACCAGATTCTCCACCCGTACGTTTTGCATCAGGTGAGTCCCTCCACGTCCGTTTGCTTCGTGAGCCAGCGCACCAGCGCCACCGAGCCCAAGGATAAGATAACAATGATGAGCGAGAGAATGCACACGTGCGAGAAGAGTCCCTCGTCATAGAGCTGGATGAGGATCGTGCTGATCACCTCCTTGTTGGAGCTGAACAGCATGATCGAGGCGGAGAGTTCGCGCATCATCGATACGAAAAGGATGATCCAGCCGGCCACGATGCCCGGCATGGCCAGGGGCACGAGGATCTTCCAGAACACGACGCCCCAGTTCGCGCCGCTCACGGCGGCGGCGCGCTCCAACTCCTCGTGGATTTGCGTGATGGAATTCGAGACCGCGCGCACGCCGAAGGGCAGAAAGCGCGTGATGTAGGCGATCAGGATGATCCACAGCGTGTGGTACAGGTTGAACGGCTCGCGGATGTAGGCCCAGAGCATCGCGATGGCGATGACCGCCCCCGGAATGGCCACCGGGATGAGCGCCAGGAAATCGAGCGTTCCCCGGCCCTTCCATGTGCTGCGCACCACGAAATAGGCGACCACGGCGGAGAGCGCGATGCCGATGGTCGCGCCCATGAAACTCAGCAAAAGGCTGTTCTGGATGGACCGCAGGATGACCTCTCCCCCGTCTCCGGTGATGATCTCCACCAGATGGCCCAGGGTGAGATACTCAAATGTCGGCGGGCGCCCCCGGTTGGAGATGAACGTGCCGTAGATCAGCGTCAGCACAGGCAGGATCGCCGAAACCAGAAGGTAGAAGGAGGCGAAGGCCAGCGAGACGTATTTCCACGGGCCCAGCTCCACGAGCCTGGGCCGGAAGCTCTTGCCCGCGACGGTGGTGTACCTGGCGCTTCGCCCCAGCGCCCTGGTCTGTCCCCAGAGCGCCAGCCCGCAGACCAGCAGGATGGGGATGGACAGGGCGGCGGCGTGCGAGAAGTTCGGCGGGATGCCGATCATCATGCGCCAGAGCTGGGTGGAGAACACGTAGATGCCGCCCGAGACGCCGATGGTCGCCGGTATGGCGAAAACCTCCAGCGACTGGATGAACGTGAGCAGCGCGCCCGACAGGATGGCCGGCGCCGCCATGGGCAGCGTGATCCGTATCGTCGTTTTCCACTGGCTCGCGCCGCTCACGTGGGCGGCGTACTCCAGCGTCGGGTCCATGTTCTTGAACGCCGTGACCGTGAAGATGAACACGTAGGGCGCAAGCGAGAGCGCCATCACGAAGATGAGACCGCCCATGGTGAAGATGTCGAACAGCGGTTCCCTGGTGCCGACCAGCCACTTCCAGAACAGGTTCACGAAGCCGACGCGCGGGGTGCCGAGATAGGCCCACGCCACCGCCACCACCACGGGCGGCATGATGAAGGGCAGAATCGCGATCATGTTGATGTAGTTTTTGAGCGGCGTGTCGGTGCGCCCGACGATCCAGGCGAGCGGAACGCCGATGAGGACGGACAGGCTCGTCACCCCGACCGACATGACGGCGGTGTTCCACAACACCTCGCCCATGTACTCTTCTTCGAAGATGGCGTAGTAGGCGTCGAGGGTGAAGTCCGTGCTTATCGGGTCGGGACGGAAACTGCCCAGCACCAGCCAGAACAGCGGGTACAGCACGACGAAGCCGATGACGAGAAGACATCCCCATTCGAGTACCCGAACGGTGCTCGGAAGCCTGAACGTGGCGAACGAACGGGGACGCATCTCAGTCATCGACCGGGCGCAAGCCGGTTATTTCTTTCTCTTCGCTTCACGGATGTGCTTGGTCATGAAGGCGCGGTATTTCTTCTGGTCCTTGAACACCTTCTCCCAGTTCGCATACAGCGGCTTGAAGGGATAGGGAATGCCCTTCACGTGCGGCACGTCCGAGCGCGCGGAGTTGATCTTCACGTTCTGGGTGATGACCGTCTGGCCCTCCTTGGAGAGGATCCAGCGGTACACCCGCTCCGCGTTCTTGGGGTTCGGGCCGTCCTTGATCATCCCGAACGAAGCGGGGATGACCGGCGTGCCCTCCTTCATCTTGGCGATCTTGATCTTGGCGCCCTTGTTGATGCGGCGGATCGCGATGTACTCGAACACCATCGTCACGTCGCGCTCGCCGGTGGCGACGCGCTCTGTGGAGGCGCCCATGCGCGACTGCACCAGCGCGCCGTTATAGAGCAGACCCTTGATGTATTTCTCGCCGAAACCATCCGCGCCGTAGAAGAAATCCCAGAGGCCCGCGGACTGGAACGGGTCGACGAGCACGAGGCGGTTCTTCCATTTGGGCTGCGTGAGTTCGGCGAAGCTCGTCGGCGCCTCGCCGGGCTTCACGTTGTCGGTGTTGTAGATGACTTGGAGCGTCGGCGCGCGAAGGCCTACCCACTGGGCTTTTTCGTCCTTGCCCCAGGCCGGGAACTTCTTGGCTTCGGGGAACTGCGTGACGTTCTTCACGTAGCCTCTCTTGGCGAGATCGTACCAGCCCGGCGTGTAGCTGAAGTGCAACAGGTCGATCTTGCCCTTGCCCACGCTGCGCTCGGCCACGAAACGCTGATACAGGCTGACGCCGCCCGCGGTGATGGACTGGACCTTGATATCCGGGAATTTCTTCTCGATGCCCTTCACCAGAGTCGCCTGCGCGGCGGTGGTGAGCGAGGAGTAGAAGACGAGGTTGGCTTTTTGCGCCACGGCAGCGTGAGACGTGAACGCCACGAACCCGGCGATGAGCGAAATCACGAGAATCGACTTGATGGATCGTTTCATGTTGTCTCTCCTTGATGGTGAAACGGATTTCCCCACGAACAAGTCTGACGAGAACTCATTCGCTGCGAGTTTTTCCGGCGCTGCTACGCTCCTGCTCTCTCAAGTTTTACGCATGAGTTCATTAGAGCAGGTTCGGGGGAGTCGGTCAAACCATCTCCGGGGCAGACGAGCGAGGCCGCGCCGGACGAAAGAGTACGTTGAAAAAGTACAGATCAACGAGATTTGGACTCGTACAATGAAAGAGCAGGATTCACTCCCCCTTGAGGGGGCTGTTGAAAAAGCCCTTGCGGGCCGGTCGGGATCTCACCGTAGGGGCCGCATATTATGCGGCCCTCCCCGTTCGATATGCGGGTCGCATGATATGCGACCCCTACGTCAGGCTCACGACCAGAACGACAGGCGAGGGCGGACACACAGGTCCTCCCCTACAGAACCATTGTGTCTCGCGTAGCCGGACAGGCGCAGGAGCCTGTCCGGGGACCTGTGTGTCCGCCCGACCCCGGAACAGGCTTTTTCAACAACCCCTAAAGGTCGGGTTTTCTTTTCCGCCATTCGGGGGTTGCTTCCTCGTAGGCGTGGCCGACCCGGAACCCGCGCGCCTCATCGCCGGGGCGGGTCGTGATCTGCATCGCCATGGGGAGTCCGTGCGCCGTATCGAAGCCCGTGGGAACCATCAGCCCGGGGAAGCCGAGAAAGTTCTGCACCCCCGTGAGGTTGCGCCCCAGGCCGATGAAGTCCACTTCCTTTCCGTTTACGCTCGCCGTGGTCGTCTCCACGGGCGCGGCGAGGCAGGGGTAGCCGGGCGAGAGCATGGCGTCGTAAGGCTTCATGAGGTCGAGCATCCGGCGGGTGATCACCTTGCGGTGGTTCACCGCGTCGATATAGGTCGCCAGCGTGGTTTTCTCGGCGTTGGCAATTCTTTCTTGTAAGCGCACTCCGTAGCCTTGCGGGTTGTCGCGGTAGCGCTCGCCGTGGACGCGGTAGAATTCCGCGTCCGCGATGGCCCGGCGGTGGGGGTTGATCTCCCCCGCGAAGGGACAGGGCGCCTCTTCGACCTCCGCGCCCAGCCCGCGCAGCGCGTCGAGCGCCGCCTCGAACGCCTCCACGATGGGCGCATCGATCTCGACGTCGATCAGATCGCTAGAGACCATGAAGCGCATGCCGCCGACGCCCTTCTCCAGGCCAGCGGAAAAATCGGGCGTTTCCATCCCGGCGGAGAACGGGTCGGCCGCGTCGTAGCCCGCTATCGCCTGGAGCAGCAAAGCGCAATCGCGCACCGTTCGCGTCAGGGGCCCCACGTGGTCGAGGCTCGTCGCATTGGGATACACGCCGCGCAGGCTGATGCGTCCGTAGGTCGGTTTCAGGCCCACCACGCCGCAGATCGCCGCAGGCCCCCGCACGGAGCCCCCGGTATCGGTGCCGAGCGCCCCGGGCGCCATGCGGGCGGCGACCGCGGCGCCCGATCCGCCGCTCGAACCCGCGGGCACGCGGGAGACGTCCCAGGGGTTGCGGCACGCCCCGTGGTGGGGATTCTTGGTGGCCGATTCGGCGGCGAACTCCGCCGTGTTGCACTTGCCGATCATCACGGCGCCCGCCTCGCGGAGCCGCCGGACGCATTCGGCGTCCTGCGCCGGCACGTTGTCCCGGAAAAAACTCGAACCCTGCGTGGTGCGCACGCCCGCCGTGTCGATGATGTCCTTGACGCCGACCGGCACGCCGTGCAGCGGCCCGCGAATCCTGCCCGCCACGATTTCTTCTTCGGCCGCCTTCGCCTCGGCGCGCGCCCGCTCGTGCGCGACGGTGGTGAACGCGTTCAGGACCGGGTTCAAGGCGTCGATGCGCGCCAAGTGCGCTTCGGTCACTTCGACGGGGGACAGTTCTCGGCAAGCGATTTTTTCCGACAAATCACCGATCGTGAGATCGTAGATTTCGGTTGCACTCATTCTCATATCCTCGATTGAGTGTGGATGACCTGATGAACGAGAAATTCCGGTCTTCCGGGCGATGCCATGCGCCATTATTCGGGCCAAACATCTTAACAGGTTTCGGGAGCGGGGCTAAGGAGCCTGGCACATCAGCCGCTTTTCCGCTTGCCTCATCCGGCCAGAGAGAGACCTCCCGCGGTTCGGCGCGCAGGCCAAAAGTGCTAGGATGATTTCTCGTTTCCATCAATCTTATAGAGAGCGTCCCCCGGCGAAGACCGGGCGGCCTCATCACCCAGCAAAGGAGCGCGTCATGCCGGAAGCACCCGCCAACACCCGATGGTTCACCTATTTCCCCGAGGATTACCGCTGGTCCTCGGGCGTCGTGAACTGCCTCTCCGTGGCCCCCTGGGGCGGAGCCGATATCGGCGAGGTCGACCAGGTGGGCAGGCGGCTCAGGAAAGACGTCGGCAACGACGCGCTCTGGTTCCGCGAGTGGGTGCGCATGGCGAACAAGGTGCGCGATTCAGGGCTTGAGGCGGAGGAGAAAAAACACCGACTGAGCGCCGCCTACCACCACAAGCGCGCGGCGATGTACTACCAGATCGGGGAGCGCTTCCGTACGCCCAAGGACAAGCGGGCGAAAGACGCCTACAAGCTCGCGCTCGACAGCTTCCTGCGCTTCACGAAGCTCACCGACGCGCCCCGAATCGAGCGCGTGGAAGTGCCGTATGAGAACGGCGTGAACCTGCCGGGGTATTTCGTCCACGCGCAGAACACGAAAAAGGCCAGGCCGCCCGTCGTCGTCTACTTCGACGGGCTCGACATCACGAAGGAGATTCAATACCTGAGGGGCGTCGAGGAATTCGTGCGGCGCGGCATGAGTTGCCTGGTCATGGACGGGCCGGGAACGGGCGAGGCCATAAGATTCCGCGAGCAATACCTCCGGCCCGACTATGAAGTCGCAGGCGCCGCCGCTCTCGATTATCTGGAGACGCGCGGGGACGTGAACGCGCGCAAGGCCGCCGTAATCGGCATCAGCCTGGGCGGTTACTACGCGCCTCGCATCGCCAGCATGGAGAGGCGCTACAAGGCGTGCGTCGCCTGGGGGGCGTGCTGGGATTACCACGCGACGTGGAAAAAGCGCGTCGCCGCCTCGATGCAGACGGAACTCTCCGTGCCGGGACACCACATCCTGTGGATTTTCAACACCAGGAATTTCGAGGACACCTTCGAGAAACTCGAAGGCTTTCGTCTCGACGGCGTGGTGCAGAAGATGCGGTGCCCGTTCCTGCTCACCCACGGAATCGACGACAAGCAGGTGCCCACGCGCGACGCGCGCAAGCTGTTCAATGCCGTGGGCTCGAAGGACAAGACGCTCAAGATATTCACCGTCAGGGAGGGCGGCTCCCAGCACTGCCAGCGCGACAACCTCTCGCTCGGCGTGACCTACATCGCGGATTGGCTGATGGAGAAGCTCAGGCCGTGAGGTCAGACCCGACCGGGGAGAGAGGGGTTCGACGGTTTTGGTCGTCATTCCGGCGCATGCCGGAATCCAGAGCCGATGAGGATGAAGAGACAGGGCATTTCATGGCCTCTCATTGAAACGAATCCGAAGAGCAAAAAGACAAAGGCCGAAACCCCTGGATTCCGGCATGCGCCGGAATGACGGCGCAAAAGCCGGGTAATCGCAGGGACAGGCCCCCGTGCCTGTCCTGATGGAGGCGAATCAAGGAAAGGAACAACCACAGGGGCAGGACAACCCAAAAGGGTTATCCCTACAGCCTCACACCCCATTCAGCCACTCCTCCGCCTCCCTCCGGACGGCCGCCTCCTCCGGGCTGTGTTGAAGCACGATGTTCCTGGCGGGCGGGTGGCCGATTTTCGCGTTTCGCCAGCAATGGTAGCGAATGGCTGCGGGGTATCCTGAAAGATCGATGGAGGCGTAGAACGAGTCGGGGACTTCGTCGGGCTTGTAGGGGTCCATCCTGTCTTTTTCGTAGATGTTGGTCCGTTGCCAGATGCGCCACGCGCCGTCTCTTTTTTCGAGCAGGGCGAGCACGCGGCTCCAGGTCGTGAAGTCGAGTTCCACGCCGTCGATGAGCCTCCTCTGGTAGAGGATCAGGTCGTGCTCGGCGGCGGCGCGCGCGCCGCTCAGGCGAACCCAGGGGTTCGTTACGGTGTGTTTCTGGCTCTCGCCGGGGTGGCGGGCGATTTTCATCTTCTTCGCGGCGTCCACGAACTCATCCCGCGCGCCGCTGAACCAGGAGGTGGTGAGCGTGGCGTCTGCGTGATAACAATCGCGCCACTCCTCCCAGAGGCCGGCGTCGCGCGCGTAGTTCACTACCGAGAGAACGTCTTTTATCTCGCTCTTGTCGGCGCTATCCTGAATTCTTCCCTCCGCTTCCATGGCGCCTCCTCACACGAACTCGTGCACTTCGGCGAACATGCCCTTCACGACGCCCCCGCTCAGGTGGCCGACCAGGACTTCGCCCGGCTGATAGGGGCCGCCGCTCAGCGCCAGGTGGAGGTGGATGTAGGGCCGGGGTTCTTCCCACGTCTCATCGTCGCGGACGGCGGGCGGCTTCTCGGGCCAGGAGATGTTGCCCACGGCGATGAGTTCGCGCCAGTCGTGGAAATAGCGCCGCGCCGAGGGGCCGATGACCTCCCTGAACCCCGTGCGGATGTCCGATTCCTTGAGCGCGCCGAACACGATGAGCGAGGCGCTTCGTATGTTCTTCTCCATCACGAAACGCTCGAATTCTTCAAAAAAATCATCGTCCTCATCAAATTCCAGATGAAAGACGCGCCCCAGTTTTTTCTCTTCCGCTCGCATCCCTATCCCTCCTTCACCTCCGCGTAGAGGTTTTCGAGCCCCCGCCGGAAAGTCCGCCGCCTGTGCGCGATCCACGATTCGCCCCGCCCCGTATCGGACCAGAAGAATTTCTCGAACGAATCGTCGGTTGAGGCTTCATCCTGCATCATGCCCTTATCCACCAATCCCTCCATGATTCCCCACATCTCCTCGAATTCGTTCCTGAAGCGCCGCACCTCCTCTATTCCGCATATCTCCCCGTGGCCGGGGACGACGTGCGCGGCGGGCAGGCTCTCGATCCGCGCGAGCGCCCCGATCCACTCTCTAAAACGCGCCTCGCGCATGCCGGGGCCCGGCTCGTTGATCATCACGTCGCCCGTGAAGATCACGCCTTCCTCGGGCACGTACACCGAACTGCAGGCGGGCGTGTGGCCGCCCAGGCGGTATATCTCGAACGTCAGTGGATGGAGGTGGAGCGTCATCCCTTGATCGAAGCACACCTGCGGCAGGGGAAGAACGGCCTCCGCAATCTCTCTCGCCTCATCATGCGCGCCGATGTCGTTCAAGGTGTTGATGAAGGTATCGCGGCCGGCGAGAGAGCCTTCCTTCGCGGCGAGCGCGTCGTATACGCGCTGGGGCGCGATGGAGATAACTCCTTCATCTTCGATGAACGCCGCGCCGATGGCGTGATCGCCGTGATAGTCCGTGGCAATGCGGTAGCGGATGCCCTTTGGGCTGAGCGCCCGCAGTTTTTCCTGCCAGCTTCTGGAATCCGAAGACCGCACGGGGCAGTCGATGAGCACCACGCCGGCCCCGGTGACGCCCGCGCCCACGTTCGCCCAGAGATATTCCGTCTCCGCCACGAGATGATCGCTCAGGCGCCGCATTTTCTTTTCCGTCCATACGAAAAACGCAGAGGCGGGGGCGCGAAGCACACCCCCGCCAAGGCTATGAGTTTGCTATGAACGCCCGGGTCTTCAGTTTCTGATCTTCACCCCTGCGTTCTTGTAGATGTCCTTGTTGCTCTCGTATTCCGCCCTCACCTCTTTCAGGAGCTTCTCGCCGACGACAGGCTCGGCCTTGACGCCCATTTTCCTGAGCAGGCGCTTGAAGGTCTTGTCCTTCGCCATTTTGAGGAGGGCCTTCGTCAGGATGTCGATTCGGTCCTTGGGCGTTCCCGCGGGCGCCATGATGATGCGCTTCGAAGACAGCAGGAGGTTCACGCCCTGCTCCCTGAAGGTCGGCACGTCCGGGAAAAGCGGGAAGCGCTTCGCGGCCGCCACGCCCAGAATTCGGATTTTGCCGGACTTGTAGTTGGAGAGAACGCCGCCCGTCGCCGGGTTGGCGCCCGCCGTCTGCACGTGTCCGCCCAGCATGGCCTTCATGGCCGGGCCGCCGCCGCGGAAGGGAACGTGGGGCAACGGCGCCTTCGTGTCGTAGGCGATCTTGAGCATCATGGTGTGGCTCAGGCCATACGTCCCCGTCGAGCCGTGCTTGATCTTGCCTTTGCTCTTTTTCGCCGCGGCGATGTATTCCTTGAAGTTCTTCCACGGCTGGTTCCCCAGCGTGGCCAGCATGTAGGGAAGTTCGTTGATCTGGAACACGGGGATGAAATCCTTGAACGGGTCGAAGCCCATGTCCTTCACGTGGGGCGACATGTAGAGGTGGCTGTTCGCGCCCATCGCGAGGGTGTAGCCGTCGGGCTTGGCGCGCTTGAGCGCTCCCATCCCTATCTTTCCGCCGCCGCCCGGCATGAGCTGCACGTAAGCGGGCTGGCCGATGTACTGGTGCAGCACGCTGGCCACGGCGCGCGAATGGAGGTCGTGCGAGCCGCCCGCGCCCAGGGGCACGATGATCTTGATGGGTTTCGAGGGATACTTCTCCGCCGCGGCGGGCATGGCGGTGAAAGCGAGGAGCCCGAACGACAAGACTACCGCCAGGGCGATCTTCCAGGATTTGCGCATCATTTTGGTTCCTCCTTTGAATTGGATGAATCGGCAACCGTTTGCGGCCTTAAGGTCTCGGCCCACGGCCGCTTCCACATGCTCGTCACCAGCATGAGTATGGTCATACCGATGAAAAACGCCGCGATGGGGCGGGTGATGAAAACCGAATAATCGCCGTCGGAAATGATAAGCGCCTGCTGTAAGGCTTCTTCCGCCCGGGGCGCCAGGATGAACGCGATGACGAGCGGGGCCATCGGAAATTTGAGTTTTCTCAACCCGTATCCGAACAGGCCCGCGATGAGAGCGAGAATGAGGTCGCCCAGGTTGCTGTGATATACGTACGCCCCCACCAGACAGGAGACGATGATGCCCGGCACAAGCAGCGACTGCCGGATGTTGACTATCCTGGCGAACATGCCCGTCAGGAGCCAGCCCTGGATCAGCATGATGGGGTTCCCGATCAGCAGCAGGGTGAAGATGGCGTACATGACGGGGGCGTGTTCCTGGAAAAGGCTCGGCCCCGGCCGCAGCCCCTGCGCGATGAACGCGCCCATGAGAATCGCCGCGCTCGGATCCCCCGGAATGCCGAACGTGAGGGTGGGGATGAGGTCCGCGCCCGCGACCGCGCTGTTGGCGGCTTCGGAGGCCGCGACGCCCTCGTAGCTGCCTTTTCCGTATTCTTCGGGTTTCTTGGAAGCCCGTTTCGCCGCCGCGTAGCTCACGAAGGTGGCGATGGCCGCTCCCGTGCCCGGAATCGCGCCCACGAAGGTGCCTATCATGGACGAGCGCACGATGGTGCGCGCCGAATGCCATACCTCGATGATCTTGAGTGTCCTGCCGCCTCGCAGATGCAGGGTATCGGGCGGGCTCGAGAGGACGGAGGCCTTTTTTTCCGCCTGTATTAACACCTCGCTCACGGCGAAAAGCCCGATGAGCAGGGGAACCACCCCAATTCCTTCGGCCAGTCCGTGAAGACCGAACGTGAAGCGCTCTCCGCCCGAGACGATGTCCGTGCCCACCATGCCGAGTTGGAGTCCGATGATGGCCGACAGCACGCCCTTCACCAGGGAGGCGCCCGTCACGCTGGAGATGATGGCCAGCCCCATGAGCAGGAGCCCGAAGAACTCGGCCGGCCCGAACATGAGCGCCACGGCGGCCAGCGGAAGCGCTGCGAGAATCAGCACGAGATCGCTGAAGGTATCGCCTATGGTGGAGGAGTAGAGCGCCATCTGGATCGCGCTCCTCGCCTCTCCTTTTTGCGCGAGCGGAAACCCGTCCATACACGTCGCCGCCGCGGGCGCGGTTCCCGGCGTATTCACCAGAATCGCGGGGATGGAGCCTCCGAAGAGCGTCCCCTTGTGAATCCCCAGCAGGAAGGGAATCCCCAGCACGGGAGGCATGAAAAAAGAGAAGGGAACCAGAATCGCCGTCGCCATCACGCTGGTGAGCCCCGGAATCGCGCCCACCGTGATCCCCACGAAGACGCCAAGCGCAATCATGGCGATACCCTGCCACGTGAGCGCCATCATGACTCCCTGGAGTATCTGTTCGAACATACGCGCTCTAACTGAAAAAGCTGCCCTCGGGCAGCGCCAGCTTGAAGGCGAACCAGAAGAAATAGTTCACCACGATGGGAAACAGGATCGACATCGCCGCGACGTAACGCCAGTCACGCGTGCCCATGGACGCCACAAGGATTGCGAGAAAAACGGGCGTACTCACCAGAAAGCCGAAATACGCCAAAGACTCGACGTAGACGTAGCTGAGGACGAAAACGCCGCAGACTTGGCATAGCGCTCTTTTGCTCGTAATCGTTTGCCCGCCCGCTTCACTCCGCCTGAGAGCCCCGAAGAGGAACATCGCGCTCACCAACGCGAATGCGATGACGGCGGAAGTAGGGAAGAAAGTGGGCAGAAAGACGGCGTTTGTTACTTCCTCGGGCGGAATGGCGTATTGAATCTGAGTGGGAATGATGTAGAAAAAGCCGATGACGCTATAGACGATAAAAATGACGGCTGTGCAAATATCGGCTTTCCGCACGTCCGGCCCTCTTCACGGATGTGGAATCCACGCCTCCCTCATACATACTCCCGCCGAGGACAGGCCTTGATTCCGGGACGCTAAAACCGCCTCGCATCTTTTCTGCGTGTATAAAGCAGGCTAACAAGAATCGCCGCGCGTGTCATCCTGGAACCACATCCGAGGACGGCGTGAAAGATCGCGTTCATTGTGGGAAGATGAACCATTCATCAGAAAAATCCGGAACTCGCGTTCGATGAGGAGTCATCCC
Organism: bacterium; assembly: GCA_963692865.2. Classification (GTDB taxonomy): domain Bacteria; phylum UBA8248; class UBA8248; order UBA8248; family UBA8248; genus Bin107. Next base: position 293,371 of record OY843592.1, read on the forward strand.
GTGTCCAGAGTCCCTTTGCTCCAAAGAGAAAGCGCGGAGGGAGAGGTCGCGCGCACTTTCGACATCCTGAACAACTTCCAGCGCAGGCAGGTCAACTCCACCCGCGCGACGGCGCACTCCCCGTTTCTGGCCCGCATCTTCTATCCCCTCGTCCAGACGCTGATGCGCGAGGGGCTCGGCACCGTGCTGTCCTCGAAGATCAAAGAGATCGCCGTCATCAAGACCAGCCAGTTGAACGGATGCGACTACTGACTCGCCCACAACACAGCCCTCGGCCGTGTGCTGGGAATCACCGAAGATCACGCCGCCGCCATCGGGTCGGATGAGTACATGGATTCGCCGCTCCTCACGCCCAGAGAGAAGGCGACCGTCCTCTGGGCCGAACACGTGACGCGCAACACCGCCAAGGTCCGGGACGACGTGGCGGAGGAAGTGCAGAGACACTTCTCGGATGCGGAGTTCGTGGAGCTCACCTTCGTCATCAGCTACTTCAACATGCGAAACCGCTACCACGATTCTCTCAAGCTGCCGAACGACGAGATAGACATCATCGAGGACGTCGGCCGCCTCCGGCCCGATCCGGCGAAGCTAAAGGCGTTCCTGCAAGAGGTGCTGGACAACTGGCCGGACGCCTTCCCCGAACCCAACGATTGAGGTCATCCGCGCGGAAAGACAAGCGGAAAGATAAAACGACGAACATCCATGAACCACGCCAAAGAGGAGAAGCGATAAATGGACCGAGGAATCTGGGCGGTATGGTACGACCTTCCCGAAGAGGGATCGGATGAATACGTCTCCTGGCTTCATGAGGTCCACATCCCCGAAGCGCTCGCGCGTCCGGGCTACCTCTGGGCGGCGCACGTCAAGAACATCGTCACGACCGAGCGCGAGGAGCGAATCCGGGGAGTCGTCCACCACACGGGCGATGCCAGCGTTCCCACGGGGGTGCAGTACCTGATGCTCTACGGCGCCCTTTCGCCGAACGCTTTTCTGGACCCGAGTCCCGAACAGATGGCGGAGAAGATGACGGCGGAGACACTCGCAATGCTCGGCAGGCGTATGAACGCGCGATCCTGCATCTTCATGGAGCACAACCGGATCGACGGCCCGGAATTCAAGACCCGCGCGCCGGGCATCACCCCCGGCCCCGGCATCCAGTTCGGGACCTTCAACATCAACGCCGTCGAGAACGAGGACGAACTCGGCTGCTGGTATTCCCAGGTGCGGATGCCGCGCCTCACGGGCATGGAAGGCTGCGTCGGCGCGCGGAACCTCGTCTCCGTCTCGGGCTGGGCGAAGCACGGGATACTCTATGAGTGGGTATCCCTGGAATCGCTCCAGAAGAATTTCACGACGGAGAAGATACCGCGTTCGCGCCGCGCTGTGGACACCCTCGTCCACGCGCCCAGCTCCCCCAGCCTCGGCGAGCGCATCTGGCCGCCGGCGGCGGGTGGGTGAAAATGAATTTCGAATTCAATAATGGTTGGTCTACGAATTTCCCGGCGTTGAATGAATTGCAGAGATGCCGAATGCTTGGGAACTGATACATAATATGCTTTGGAATGGATCGACAAATGATTGTAACGTGTCAGCTGAGATGCCGAAATGACGGTTCCCGAAAATCCGAAGATTTACCACATCGTTCATGTAGACCGCCTACCATCCATTCTCTCCGAGGAATACCTGTGGTGTGACGCCGAAGTCATAAACCGAACGATCACAGGCACTACTATCGGCATGAACAACATCAAGCATCGGCGGTTGGAAACGCCGCTACAATCTCATCCGAATCTCCATGTCGGTGGCTGCGTACCATTTTATTTCTGCCCGAGGTCCGTGATGCTCTACGTGATATACAAGGCGAATCACCAAGAATTAGCCTATCGCAGCGGACAATCATATATCATTCACTTGGAAGCGGATTTACACGAAACCGTTCGTTGGGCCGAAGATGTACAGCGGCGCTGGGCCTTCACACTGTCGAATGCAGGTTCGAGTTATTTTGAAGATCGTAGCGACCTTGCGCGACTGGACGAGATCGACTGGAACGCGATACGAGCGACAAACTGGCAACATTGCAAGGAGAAAAAACAAGCGGAGTTCCTGATTGAACGAACATTCCCATGGGAGCTTGTAGAACGGATTGGCGTACAGAATCCACAAGTTTTCAGGCAAGTGAAAATCGAACTTGAGAAAACCACACACCAGCCCGTTGTTGAAATCAAGCCGGGTTGGTATTATTGATTTAACCGGGAGATGGCAATGATCGAACACAAGACAGGCAACATTCTTGTGGAAGATGTGGAAGCATTGGTCAATACCGTCAACTGCGTGGGTGTGATGGGGCGTGGCATCGCCCTTCAATTCAAAAAAACATTCCCGGAAAATTTCAAGGCATATGCGGATGCCTGTAAGCGAAACGAAGTCCAGCCCGGCAGAATGTTCGTCTTCGAAACAGGCAGACTCACCAACCCACATTACATAATCAATTTTCCGACCAAGCGGCATTGGCGCGGCAAAAGTCGCATAGAAGACATTGATGACGGCTTGAAGGCCCTGGCGGAGGAAATCCGATCTCGTGATATTCGCTCGATTGCACTGCCGCCTCTGGGTAGTGGACTGGGCGGATTGAATTGGCGCGAGGTACGGCCTCGAATAGAAGCGATGCTCCAGGAATTCAGCCACTTAAAAGCCGTCGTGTTCGAACCGGGCGGCGGCCCTGCTGATGATAAACGGGCTAACCGTTCGACAGAAGTTCCTAAAATGACACAAGGGCGGGCAGTACTGGTCAATCTGATGCGCCGCTATTTGGACGGATTACTCGATCCGTTTGTGACACTGCTGGAAGTTCATAAACTCATGTATTTTATGCAAGAAGCCGGAGAGCCATTGAAGCTGCACTTTCAGCAAGCGCATTATGGGCCATATGCAGAGAATCTGCGGCACGTACTGCGGGAAATAGAAGGTCACCTCGTGTCAGGATATGAAGACGGGGGAGATGCTCCCGATAAACAACTGGAACTCGTACCGGGAGCTGTCGAAGATGCGTGTGCCTTCCTAAAAAATCATCCTCAGACCCAGTCGCGCTTCGACAAAGTGTCCGAACTCGTCGAGGGTTTCGAGTCGTCCTTCGGCCTCGAACTTTTGACAACGGCGCATTGGGTCGTCGACAAGGATCATGCCCGAACACTTAATGAGGTAATACAGAAGATCCACTCCTGGAGCGACCGGAAAAAGCAATTTTCCAGGCGTCAGGTTCAGATTGCATGCGAAGCGCTATCGGAGCAGGGCTGGATCGAAATGCCGGAAATTGCAGATTCCTTATCACCAACCTAAACAGCGAGAGAAACACAAGAACCCGGATCAACGACAAGTTATTACAAAGAGTATTTCTCCGCTTCTTTTGCCCCTCCCGACACCGCGCCTGGCGACGAACCGCTCCCCGCAATCAATACGTGAGCTTCGAGAACCCCTCGAACAGGTGCGCGAGGAACTTCTCGGACTGGAGAACCCCCGAGACCTGCGCGTATTCGTTCGCCGCGTGCTTTCGCATGGCGTTGCACGGAAGCCCGCCTATCCAGGGCACGCCCAGCTCCTCCGTCCATAGGGCCACGGGCATCCCCGCCGGGTGCACGGGCCAGACTTCGGGGTCCGCGCCCATGTCCGCATGGGCCTGGAGGAAGCACTCGATTAGCGGATGCTCCAGCGGCGTTCCGCCTCCCGCGTAGTGGTTGTTCACGACGAACTCGACGTCGCCGTAGCCGCCCTCGGCCAGTATGTTGCGCACGTTCCCGATGCGCTCGTCGGGGTCTTCGCCCGGCTGGAAGCGCATGTTCACCACGGCCTGGGCTTGCGCGGGAATGCTGACCTTGACGGATTTCCCCTCGCCCACGAAGCCCGCGTGAAGACCCGTCAAGGTGAATTCCGCCTTGAACAGGTGCGAGCGGACGGCGGCGTGGAAATCATCCTGCCGGAAGCGCTCGACCCCCAGGCTCCGCTTCATCCTTTCGGGGTCCATCCGCTCTGCGAGCTTGCGGCAAAGCTCTTCCTCGGCCTCGCTCGGCGTCCAGCCCTCGCCATTCTGATAAATCTCCTCGAGCCTCGCCTGAAGGTAGGCGATCGCCTCCACGATGCGCTCCGCCGGATTGCCTATCCAGTTGCAGTTGAGCGCGTGAATCTCGTTGCCCACCGGCCCGCCCCACTCCCCGGGACGGCAGAAGAGCCTGCCCATCAGGTTGCCCTTGAGACCCAGCGGGACGATGGGCGTGCCGTCGGTCTGCCCCATCGGGCAGAGCCAGTAGGCCGCGTTCGCCTTTTGCATCTTCTCCTTGTAGCGCGGGAAGAAATCCTTGATGCCGCCGCTTCCGAGTTCGGACGCCTCGTGGACGAACATGAGGTTGAGCGGGAGCTTCTCCCCCGCGGCGCGCGCCGCGTAGACGGCGTTCATCACGCAGGCGATGCCGGTCTTCATGTCCTCCGCTCCCCGACCCACGATGCAGGGCCCCAGGCCTTCGAGTTCCTGGATCCGGGGATCGAAGGGAGGATTGATCCAGCCCGGTTCTTCGGCCGGCGTCACGTCGTAGAGGCCGTGGCAGAGGAGCGTTCGCTCGGCGCCTTCGTCGATAAGGCCGTAGACGACGGGAAACTCCGCCGTTTCCACCATCTCCGCCTCGCCGCCGACCTCGATGATTTCATCGGCCAGCATCCGCGCCATCTCGTCGTTGCCGAGGTTGAGCGCCGAGACGCTCGGCTGGCGTATGTATTTCAAAAGGCGTTCGATGTGGGTGGATTCGAAATCCGCTTCGATTTGCGCGATGACCCGTTCGACGTCCATCGGAAAACCTCCTCATCCCCCGCGGGGTCAGGGAATCATGACACCGAGCAGCGGCCCGTGCTGCTGCGCTCCGTACACGTCTCGGTCGCCCGGCGCGCCCGAGGTCGGTCCCTTCCTCGGCATGGTGATCTTGATGGCGTTGGCCGCGTCGAAATGCACGATCTTCACCTCCTCGGGCGCCATCTCGTAGAGTTCTGAAACCACGCCCGGCGTGAGCGCCTCGCTGTCGGCCACGCGCCGGTAGGTCTCCTCGTCGGCGAACAGCAGATCGAGCGTGATGTGCAGCGGGCCCGCGTTCTTGCTCCGGAACACCTCGGCGAGGTCGTAGAGCCGCTCCACCCTCAGCCCACCTGCGCGAATTCGACCTCGAAGGGCGCCGCGGCGTCTTCGAGCTCCACCAGGTGATAGATGTGGAACTCATACACCGGCCCGCCCTCGAAATCGGACGGCGAGAACGGGAAGGCCAGGTTCCCGGCGGTGGCCTTTCTACCCTCGAAGCCCGCGTGCAGGAACGTGCTCCGCGTGAGGGAGAGCACCGCGTTCGCCGTCGTCTGGTCACTGGCGATCGCCTCCATGACTACGCCGACCTCCCGTGGAGCGCTCGATTCATTAGCCGCCGGACGGCCCATGACGCCGTCGCGCCCGTAGAAGATGAAGCGAAGCTCGTAATCCTCGGGCGAGAGCGCACCCCGGACCATATCCGCGACGGTGTTTTTCACGTTCGCCTCCACCTCGTCGAGACTCGCGAGCAGCCTGGGGTCCGTCATCCCGGCGACGGCGATGGTGCGGAATCCCCTTAAGCGCACGCCTTCGATCTTGATGGTCGGGGTCTGTGCTTGCACGAAGCGGCTGCCGCTCACCCGCACGCGGCGCTCGCCGATTTGTTCGAACTCGGAGTCCTTGAGGTCGATCATCCCCTCGGGTTCATAGAACAGATAGGGGTCGGGCTGTTCGTACATCATGTGGGCCGCCACGGAGTTCGGCGTTACGCGCATCCCCTCGTTCATCGGCTCGAGTTCGAAATGATCTTCTCGTAGCGTGCCCAGAATGCAGTCGTTCGCCCCGATGGGCAGGGCGCACTGCGCGCCGCACTCGATGATCTTCGCCATGTGGAAGGCGAGGCCGAGATCGTACCCGCGCATCGCGGCGTAAGAGGTATAGATGGCCGTATCGCAGGAGCGTCCGGCGAGAACGACTTCAGCCCCTCCTTCCAGAGCCGTCATGAAGGGCTCCAGCCCCATCTGGCCCACGATGCGCACGCTCTCGTCCACCATCTCCTCGGTGAGTTCGGGGAGTTTGCCCAGAGTGCGCGTCCTCTTCTCCCGCACGGCGCGTTTGACGAATTCCTTGTCCATCTCGGAGCGGATCACCGCCAGCTTGAAGCGGTGCCCGTCGCGTTTCGCCAACTCGTGCATCGTGTCGAGCACGCTGCCCACGTGGGGGTTTCCGCCCGCCGTACCGGCGGAGCCGATGATGTAGGGAATCTTCTTCTTTCTGGCGGCGGCCAGCGAAAAGCCCAGGTCCCTGCGAATCTGCTCGCGCTTGGTGAGTTGATCGCCGCTGCCGAGGTAGTAGGGCCCCGCGTCGGTGGAGCCGTTGTCCGCCCCCATGACGTGCGGGTCGCGGGCGAGGCCGTTTTCGAGCGAGGCTTTGGGGAATCCATAGCCGAGATTGCCGCATACGGACAATACCCTGAGTTCATCCATGCGAGACTCCTGGGGCATTTTGACTGGAAGATACGCGAAACCTGCGCGATCGCACCTGCCCGGTAAACGCCGCGTAATCCGGCGTCAGCAACGCCTACGGCTGGACCCGCAGCCGCTCGGGCTCGATGATGGCCTCCGCCGTTATCTCGATCATCGCGTCGGGAGGACCGAGGCGGGAGATCTCGATGAGCGTGCTGGCTGGTCGGACGTTCTTGAAGTATTTGAAGCGCTCATCCGAATGCTTGTAGTACTCCATGATGTCGGTCACGTACGTCGTGGAGCTGACGATGTCGTCGAACGTAGCGCCCGCGTGGGCCAGACCCTTGCCGATGTTCTCGCAAGTCACCCGTATCTGGGTGCGCATGTCGCCGACGCCTTCCACTTCGCCGCTCGGCTTGCGGGGCACCTGGCCGGAAAGATAGATGTGCGCGTGGTCCGATCCGTGAATCGTCACCACGGGCACGTAGAGCAACTCGCCGTTCTCCACGCGGGACCACATATCGTCGGGCTGCATGAACTGTCTCTGGATCATCTCGTCGTTCCTCTCTAGGTGTTCGTTTAATCCGTCACCCATGCGGGTTGGCCATCGGACTGCCCCATCAGGCCCGCCAGCGTCTCGGCCACCTTTCTTTCGCACTCGAGAAACTCCACCGAAAGAACGTCGCGCGGACGGGGCAGGTCGATCTTGATCTCCTCGGCGATTCGTCCGGGGCGCGGCGACATCAGGAGCACCCGGTCTGAGAGATAGGCCGCCTCGCGGACGCTGTGGGTCACGAAGAGGACCGTCTTGTGGGTTTCCATCCACACCTGCACGAGAAGCTGCTGGAGGCTCGAGCGGGTCTGGGCGTCCAGGGCGCCGAAAGGCTCGTCCATGAGCATCACCTCGGGGTCGAAGGCCAGCGCGCGCGCGATGCCCACGCGCTGCTTCATGCCGCCCGAGAGGCGGTAGGGATAGACGTTCTTGAAACTCTCGAGTTCCACGAGCCGCAAGAGGCGATCGACCACGGGGTCGCGCTCGGCTTTGGGGATTCCCTTCATGCGCATGCCGAAGCGGACGTTTCCGGCCACTGTCAACCACGGGAAGACGGCGAACTCCTGGAACACGACGCCGCGGTCGAAACCCGTGTCGTTAATGTGGTGGCCGTCCAGGACGACGTCGCCCGAGGTTTTTTCATACAGTCCCGCCACGATCATCAAGAGCGTGCTCTTGCCGCACCCGCTCGGCCCGATGAGGGAGATGAACTCGCCGCTTCGCACCTCGAAGTTCACCGATTCGAGCGCGGTGATATCCGTCGTCCGCCCCCATCCCTCGTCGATGGTGAAGACCTTGTCCAGATCCGTAATCTGGAGTTTTACGGGACCCTGTATCGCCAAAATATGCTCCTATCGGCGCGTTATTCGCGCAGCGTTCCCCAGCGCTGGACCGTGGCCAGTTCGATGCTGCGCAGGCAGACGCGCTCCACGATCACGCCGAGAATTCCGACGACCACGACCCCCCCGTACATCATGTCCGCCGCGAGGAAATCGCGGGCCGCGAAAATCCGAAAGCCCAGGCCCGCCTCTAAAGCGACTATCATCTCCCCGGTCACTACGATGCGCCACGCGCGGCTGAACGCGATGCGGTAGCCCGCGATCAGGTTCGGCAGCGCGCCCGGGACCATCACCTGGAAGAAAAGCGTCATGCCCTTGGCGCCCATGGCCCTGCCCGCGCGGATGAGGGAGGCGTCCACGGTCTTTACGCCCGTCCAGGCGTTCACCATGACGGTGATCATCCCCTCGAACCAGAGCACGGAGATCAGCGTGAAATCGCTCAGCCCGAACCAGAGAATGACGATGGGAAAGAGCGCGAGGCCCGGCACGGCCAGGAAAAAGTACATCGGCGGGGCCAGAATCCGCTCCACCGTTTGATTCATGCCCATCACCAGGCCGACCACGGTTCCCGAAACGAGGGCGAGGAACGCTCCGACCAGCAGGCGGTAAAGCGAAACGTAGATGTCGAGCCAGAGGATGCCGGACTTCGCCTGGTCCACCATCGTCACCCATATCTTTTCCAGTGGCGGAAACAGGACGGGATGGAGCGTGCCCGAGTGCGCGAGCAACTCCCAGAAGACGAGCAACCCGATCAGGGGCGCCGCCATGAGGAAAAAGGCCTTGCCCGAGTTTCGGAAAACCACGCCCCAGTTGGGCGGCCCGAGATCTCTTTTGGTCCCCGGCGTTTCTCCGGGCTGCGTTTGCGGTTTATTGGCCGACGCCACGAAGATTCCCTTTCTCAGCTTCCGAGAGCCGTTATTCGTCCGCTCCCGAGAGCTTCGATCTGTCCGGGTTGGGGCAGGTTCGCGTAGGGGTCCGGCGCGATGGCGGTTTCCTCACGCTCCCGGGCGCACAGGTCCAGCGCCGCCAGGGCGAATATCTTCGTCGTGTCCACCAGCGCGTCGACGTGGATGTGCTCGCCGATATCGGCGTTCCAGCCGTAATCCGCATTAAACGTCCGGCCCGCCAAGCCGTACGTGATGGTCTGGACGCCGTAGCGGTTCATGTGGGCGGCGTCGAGATAGGAAGTCTTCACGATGATGTTGGGCTTTTCGCCCACGATTTCCTCGTGCGCGTTGATCATCGCGAGTGAGGGCAGCGAGTCGACGGGAATGCCCGAGGGCGGATGCGAGGAGAACACCTCGACTTTGGCCCCGATGTCGGGGTGTTCCTCGTTCATCCGCTCGATGACGCCCTTGAACTCCGCCTGCACGTCCTGGATCGTCTGCCCCGGCACCAGGCGGACGTCCACGTACAGGCGGCACTCGATGGGCGAGCGCGCGCAGCGGTAGGGCCACCCGCCCTCGATGGCGGCCACGTTCACGTGGGGCCGCTCGCCCAGGAACTCGTTGCGCTCCCGGTATTCGGGAATCCATTTCCGGATCGCCGCCTGCACCCGCTCCATCCGCTCGATGGCGCTGGCCGTGTAGTGTCCATAACAGGTATGGCCCATCGACCCCCGCGTGATGACCTTGAACCAGATCGTGCCCCCGTGCCAGGGCGCGACCTGCATGCCGGTCGGCTCCCCGAGAATGCAGAAATCCGTCAGATAACCGTGCGATATAAGATGCCGGGTGCCGACGCCGTAGCCGTCGTAGAGCACGTCCTGGTACTGGTCGATCCGGTTCTTTTCGATCTCGCCCGCGACGGAGGCCAGGACGATGTCGCCCTTGAGCTTCACGCCCGCATCCTGGAGGCTTTCGCCGCGCCGAGGTAGGAGACATCGGCGCTTTTCATGTTGGCCGCGCCGTTTCCGATAATCCAGTCCCCATCGCGAATCGCCTTGTTCTTGTAGCCCGGCTGGGTGAGTTCGGGCTCTTCGCCGGAATAGGAGGTGTCCAGGTGGCCGTTGAACATCAGGGAATAGCCGCCGCCGGTTCCCGGCGAGATGCCGACCGCGTTGTAGCGGCCCTCGGCCACCTTTTGCAGGTGCGCCTCGAAGCCGGCCTCCTCGTACTTCGCGTGCATGTAGCGGGCGGCATTCTCCTCGTAGCCGGTGGGGCTGGGTATGTCCACGAGTTCCATGGTGGTCTTGACGAGGAAATCCTCATCCACCGCGTCGACGACTTTCTTTTGAAGCTCATCCATGATTCGCGATTCTCCTCAAGCGCACTTCATCATACGCATACAAATACAATCTCACCCCTCCGGAGGGCTAAGCCGCCCGCCCGGAGGGGTAAAAACGGTTCAAATTGATATTTGCCGCCTTATTTCATCAGAGCGAAGTAGGCGTTCTCCACCAACTGGGTGTCGATGTGCTTGGTGACGTCGATGCGCTTGGGCAGCTTGCCCTTCTTCACGCTCACGTCAACGCCGTCCTGCACTTCCTTGATGTCCCTGTGCGTGATCATCGCGCGGTCCCAGCGCATGAACCTGTAAAGATTGTTCTTCACCTTCTTCACGTCGAATTTGAAGCCCTGGCTCTTCCAGAACTCCTGCACAATCTTCGCGGACTCGTCCCGGTTACGGTTCAGGAAACGCATCGCGCGGACGTGGGCGTTCATGAAGCGCTGCGCGCCGTCGGGATTCTTTTTCCTGATGTAGGACCACGAACTCGTCAGGAAGACGGGGGAAGTGTAGCCGAGCAAGTCATCGTATTCCTTCGGCCCCATGACCATCCGGCCCAGGCCCTTGTCGACGATGATCGAGCCCCACGGCTCCCAGGTCAGCCCCGCATCCAGAGCGCCGCGCTCGAAGGCGGCGGGGAGCGAGCCGGTCTTGGTGTTGCGAATCTTGAAATCCTTGTCCGACATGCCAATGCGCGAGAGATACGTCATCCAGGTGGCCCAGGTGCCCGTACCCATCTGTGCGCCCACGGTTTTGCCCTTCAAGTCCTTTACCGACTTGGTGGTCTTGTCCTTCACCGGCACGAGAACCATGTTCTGGTTCCCGTAGCGGTTGAGCGCGATGCCCACGACGTCCAGGCCGCGCGCCGCGATCTGGCCCACGCGGGAGCCGCGCGTGCTGATGATGTCGGCGGTGCCGCCGATGAGAGCGTCAATCAGCGCGCGGGGGCTTGTGACCCGGCGCTTCACGTTGACCCCTTCGGCTTTGTAATAGCCCTTCTTCTCCGCGATGTAGGGGATAGCGGCGTGCGAGGTGTTGTCGTGAATCAAGTTGATGACGCCTTTCGCGGCCAGCGCACTCGAGGCCATACCCATTACGACGAACATTGCAATCAAAGCCAGGCCGAACCTTTTCATTTTACTCTCCTCCACGATTGAGAACCCATTGCCTCTACGTCAACCAGAGATAAAACGACCTGAACCGGCGAGGAGCGCCTTGCTACTCTCTCGCCGGGTGAAATATGGCCAGCAGCTTTACGCCCTTCTCTCCTCCCGTCATGCTGCGGTGCATCGTCTTTCGGGGCAGGAAAATGCAGTCGCCGCCCCGAAACTCGATGCTCTTATCTTCGAGTTCGTACCGCCCTTCGCCCTCGATGATGTAGATGAGTTCGTCCTCTTCATGATCGTGCCAATCGTGCGTCTCGCCGGGGCGGAAGACCGTGAGCCAGGCGTCGACGTTCCAGCCGTGGTCCTCCTGCGATGTCATCCGCCAGGCCTGCGCACCGCCGTCGAGCACCTTGTGCTTCCGGGTTTCGGGCCTGATCAGGCAGGCTTCGCGGTCGCTCAATTCCCGTCTCCCCAAACACGTACCCGGCCCGCGAGATGAAAACGCCGTACAGAAAATTTGAGCCGCGTATGAAATTGAATGATATCCGAAGATGCTATGCGCTTGTTCCGGCAATGTCAATCACGCGAGGGGTGGGCCTGTTGAAAAAGCCTGTGAAGGGATTTCGATTACGCGCACGCTTTTGAATTTCACTCCCCCCTTGAGGGGGAGTCAACGAGGCAAGGGCGAAGCCCGCAGGCGAGTTGGTGGGGGGTAGAATTCGGAATGGCGATCAAACACGTTTTACCCCCCACCGAATCGGCCTTCGCATAAACCGCTCGGCCTCTTCGACTCCCCCTCAAGGGGGGAGTGATTCCCTCTCTCCGTCGGTCGGTTAGATACGTTGAACCGCGAAATCAGGGCTTTTTCAACGGCCCCGTCAAGGGGGGGTGGTTTTGTAGCAGGACAACCCTTTGGAGTTGTCCTGCCCTCCTCGGGGCTGTCCCACAGGTCGCGACTCCGGACAGGCAATGAGCCTGTTCGGCTACGGCGGCGTCCCCTTCGACGGGATCAGGACAGGCTTTCGATACGTGGCTTCGCCGCTACTCAGGATGAGGCGGAGAGGATTTTCTCAACAACCCCGCAAACGCAGGTGTGCCGGGCGTAGTTTCCTCAGGTCTTCTTCCCGCGCCCCCTGCGGAAGATGCCGTCGTAGAAGGTGAACACCGAGACGACCATCAGGATCGTGCCGACGGGGCTCGTGAGGAAATACCAGAACGGCTTGTTCTCGAAGGTGATGAGCGCGCGGCGCAGGTTCTCGTCCGCGAGCGACCCCAGGATGACGGCCAGGACCATCGGCGCCAGCGGAAGGCCGAGGCACCTGAGCGCGTAGCCGACGCCGCCCGCGGCCAGCATGACGTAGACGTCGAACATGCTCAGGCGCACCGCGTACGCCCCCAGGATGCAGATGGGGATGATGATGGGCATGAGCAGGGTGCGCGGCAGGCTGTAGAGCTTGACGGCGGGCTTCACCAGCAGGAGGCCGAACACGTACATCAAAAAGTTCGCCACGATGAGCGCGCCGTAGATGAAGTAGACGAGACCCGGGTTTTCGATGTTGATGGTGGGGCCCATCACCACGTGCTTGAGCTCCAGCGCCGCCATGAAGGCGGCGGCGGGCGGGCTGCCCGGAATCCCGAGCGTGAGCGTGGGGAGGATGGTTCCGCCGATGCACGCGTTGTTCGCCACCTCCCCGCATACGATGCCCTCGTAGCTCCCCTTGCCGAATTTCTCGCGCTCCTCGGGCCTGGCGCGGCGCTTGCCCACGTCGTAGGCGACGAAGGCGGCGATGTTGCCGCCCGCGCCGGGGATGGCGCCTATCACCGTGCCGATGATCCCTGAGCGCACCGAGGCGCGCGCATAGCGCCACAGCATACTGAAGGGGGGTACTACCCGGTCCACTTTTTCGGGGATCACGGGCGGTTCTCTCTGGGGCAGCACCCAGAGCACCTCTGTCAGGCCGAAAAAGCCGATGATCACAGGGATATAGCTGATGCCGTCTTCCAGGAGCACGTTTCCGAAAGTGAAGCGCGGAACGCCGTATATGTTGTCGAGACCGACGAAAGCGATGAGCAGCCCCAGCCAGCCGGAAATCCAGCCCTTGATGGGCGCCTCGCCCGAGGTGAGCGTTCCGCAGATGGCGATCCCCCAAAGGGCCAGCAGGAACATCTCCCAGGAGCGGAACTGCAGGGCGATGAGCAGGATGAGCGGGATGAACGCCACCAGGATCAGAATGCCCACCCAGTTGCCCAGGAAAGAAGCCACGAGTGCGGTGCCGAGCGCCTGTCCCCCCTCTCCTCTCTGGGCGAGTTGGTAGCCCTCGATCATGGTGGGTACGGCGGCGGGGGTGCCGGGGATGTTGATGAGCACCGCGGTGATCGAACCGCCGAAGACGCTCGCCGTATACACGCCCAAAAGGAACATGATGGCCACGTCCTGGCTCATCTGGGTGGAGAGGCCGATCAAGAGCACCATGGACATGGTCGTCGAGATGCCCGGCATCGAACCCCACAGGAGTCCCAGGATGGTGCCCAGGATGCAGATGAACACCAGATACGGGTTCAAGGCGAGGATGAGTTGCTCGATGAAAAACACGGCCTACCCCGAGCCCGGCAGCGGAATGCGGAAGCCGTAGCGGAACGCGGCGGCCAGAACCAGCGTCGAAATCGCGGAGACGACGAGGCACTGCAGAAAGGACTTCGGCCAGAAGATTCGCAGGGCGATGGCCAGCATCGGGATGGTGACGGCCTCGAAGCTGCTGAACCCGAGCCGGAAACCTCCTATCATCAACGGGATCGTAACGATGAACGTCACCCAGTCGAGGAGCGCCACATACACGACCACCAGGCCCATCAGGATGAGCGCCCACTGGTTCTCGTAGTCGGCGAAATACCTCCCCAGCAATTCTCCGGGCGAGAGATTCAGTTCCGACCCGCCGCCGCGCTTGAGCGCGCCCGCCCCCAGGCCGACGGCCATGACCAACAGGCTCAGGCCCGTGAGAACGGGCATGAAGCCCGGAGCGGTGAAGATGTTATTCTCGGGGTTGGGCATGAGCAGCCCGAAGATGACGGCGAGAATCGCGACGACGCCCACGACGCTCGCCGCCGCCAAGTCCCTTCCCGGGGTGGCGGCGTCTCCCCCCTCTTCGGAAAGCAATTGCGAGGCGGTGGTGTCTTCTGGTTCATCCACAGGCGGATGCACCTTGCGGTCATCGTCGTTCGAGGAAACCATGCAACTCTCTCGGCATAGAACAATATCAATGAATACGGCCTGCCTGAACGGGCCGCCTCGTCTCCAGGGCGGCCCGCTCGGGGCAGGGCATTGCGCGATGAGCCGTCCGGCTCAGATGCGAGGCTTGTAGCCCTTCGGCGGCCACCAGGCGTCGAAATCCTTCGGTTCGGGAAGCCCGAGTTCCTTGGGTCCGCGCACCTTTTTGCCGATGTGCTTCTGCAGCTTGAGCAGCGTCGCAGCGCTCAGGCACTCGAGCTGCGCGGCCCGGCGATCGGCGGCCTCCCCCACGCGGACGTCGATCTGGAAGTACTTGCGCGTGGCGATTTTCCCGAAGGCGTCGGATTTCGCGGCCGCGACCCAGACCGGCTTGATCTTGTTGAGCACGTCGACGGGCGTCTCCCGCCTCAGGGCGATGCTGTACATCCCGCCCATCGGCAAAAGGGCCTTGAGCGCGGGTATGTAGTTGGCGATGTTGTAAGCCTTGCCGTAACCCGGGATGTCCAGATCCTTCGGCCCCGTGTGCATGAGGTTTCTCAGCTTGCCGGCGCGCAGGAACTCGACGTGCTCGTGCACGCCGCCGCCTGCGATGTCCACCTCGCCCTGCAGGCCCGCGACGGTTGCGGGTTTTCCGCCCTTGTACGGCACGAAGCGCAACTCGATGCCCGCTGCGTCCGCGACGGTGGCGCCCACCTCGTGCCAGATGCTGCCCACGCCCGAAGTCGAGATGGTGAGCTTGCCGGATTTCTTCTTGGCCGCGGCGACCACGTCGTTGAAGGTCTTGAAGGGAGAGTCGGGCCGCACCGACCAGCTCGCGAGCGAAGCCGCCGCCGCGAAGTGCTGCCAGTCCACCCACGCTGCCGAATCCGTGTATCCCATCGGCCGGACGAACTTGTTGTAGTTCCCGGCGCCCAGCCATGTGTAGCCGTCGGCCGCCTTGTTGAGCACGTAGCGGGTGGCCACGCCTCCCACGGACCCCGGGCGGTTGATGACGTTGACGGGCCAGCCGGTGGTGCGGGCCATCTCGCCGCACAGGGTGCGGATGACGGTGTCCGTGCCGCCGCCCGCGGCGTACATCACCACCCCCGTGATGGGGCGCGCGGGCCATTTCGCGGCGTCCGCCTTTCTGGTCGTGAACACCATCGGCGCAGCCACGGCGGCGCCGGCGACCCCGAGGGTACGGATGAAACTCCTGCGCGTGAGTTCGGATGATTCGGGAATGATGATTTCGGGGTGCTCATGAGACTTGTCTTGGGACATGATGCTCTCCTCTCGTTGAGATGAAACGACCGCTCGAAATAAACCGACAGCCGACCACGACGCCATCCGGCGCAGGATCTACCCAGAATCTTCTTCCTGTCCTATTTCATTTTTTCGACTGGGATTGATCCTAAAACGAAAGACGATTTCCGTCAAACTTGACTTTCGCGCGCGGCGGTTTCGTGTGGAATCGCGGTTTTTCCAGAAGCCGGGCAGGCCGTTCATCCGATTGAAATCCATTCAACGCCCAATCTTGACCCGGCTGTGATAAAATGCCGCGAACGCGAAAAACGGATGATTCCCACCTCATCAGAAGGAAGCGCGAGACATGAAGCTAGGCGTATTGACGGGGGGCGGAGACTGCCCCGGGCTGAACGCGGTCATCCGCGCGGTGACGGCGTCGAATTTCCACCGGGGCAGCCACACGCTGGGTATCCGCCGGGGCTGGCGCGGCCTGGTGGACGGCGATTTCGTCGAGATTACGGGCCCGATGATCTCCGGCATCCTCGACAAGGGCGGCACCATCCTGGGTTCCTCGCGAACCAACCCCACCAAGGACCCGGCCATGCTCGAACGGCTCGAGGAGAACTGGCGCGCCTCGCGCATCGACGGCCTCGTCGCCATCGGGGGGGACGATACGCTGAGCGTCGCCGCCCGGCTGAGCAAGGAGGGCTACAACGTCATCAGCGTGCCCAAGACCATCGACAACGACATCGGCCTCACGGACTACTCCTTCGGCTTCCACACCGCCGTCGGCGTCATCACCGACGCCATCGACCGCCTGCGCACGACGGCGGAGGCGCACGACCGCGTCATCATCCTGGAAGTCATGGGGCGCCACTCGGGCTGGCTCGCCACCTACGCGGGCATCGCCGGAGGCGCCGACCTCATCCTCGTGCCGGAGCGGCCCTTCGACATCGAAGAGGTCGTCGAGGTGCTCAAGGCGCGTTTCGCGCGCGGACGCAACTTCGCCAACGTGGTCGTGGCCGAGGGCGCGAAGCCCGAGGGCATCGAGAACTACATCACGCGCAGCCAGGAGGTGGACGACTTCGGGCACGTGCAGTTGGGCGGCGTCGGCGAATACCTCGCCAAGGAAGTCGGAGACCGGATGAGCGTGGACACGCGCGCCGTCATCCTCGGGCACATCCAGCGCGGCGGCTCTCCCGTGCCCTACGACCGCGTGCTGGCGACGCGCCTGGGCGTGCGGGCGAGCGAACTCGCCCACGAGGGGACCTGGGGCGTCATGGCCGCGCTGCAGGGGCGCGACATCAACCCGGTGCCGCTCGAAGACGTTCTCGGACGGGTGAACACCCTGCGGGAGGACTTCTTCGACGCGGCGGAGCTCTTCTTCGGGTAGCCCTCCGGCGTTCCCCGTGGAACGAACCCCGCATCTCCCCGCATTTGCGCGCATTTGCCGTCGCGGCGTTCCGCCGAAAACCCCTATACTCGCCAGAGTCCCGAACGCGGGGCGCGGTGCGCCCGCTTCGGGGGGTCGGGCCGGGAAAACAATTTATCGAAAAACCCCGTGAATTTATCCAATTTTATACATATTTTCAGGAATTCGGCGGCGAAGGAGCGCCCGGAGCGGGCGGGGGCAAGCGTCCGCCAACGGCGGGCGGGACGGCGGTTTTGCAGGGGCCGCTCGTGAGCGGCCCGCGTTCGCGAACGGCGGGGGGCCGTTGGAAAAGTCCTCGCCGGAACCACCCCCCCCCTACCCCCCCTTGTCGGGACTGTTGAAAAAGCCTCGCTTCGCTTGGGATTGACCTTCGCCTTTGCTCGTCATTCCGGCGAAAGCCGGAATGACGGCGTGTAATCTCGATTGTAGGGGCCGCATATCATGCGGCCCAGCCTTTTCGCCTTCACAATGTGGGTCGCATGATATGCGACCCCTACAAACAAATCGTCTCTCTTCGGCTTTTTCAACAACCCCATGGATGCGGCGCGCGCCGGATGAAGGGCGAAAACCCCTGCTCTCCTCGCCCTTCGATACGCCGCCTTCGGCGGCTGCTCAGGGTGAAGTCGGTGCGCCCGGTTCAGCCCGGCGCCCTCAGACCCGGAACACCTTCATCACCTCATCGCCCAGGTGGTTGATGACCTTCACCGCGATGCGGCCGGATTCGGGCCGGTCGAAGGGGCGGGACGCGTCGCTGTGGAGCGTCTCCCAGGCCTCCTGGTCGATCTCGGCCTTGAGCGTCGTCCTGAGCGACTTGTAGGGGTCGTTCGCCCCCAGGAAATAGGCGTGGCGGACGAAGAAGCTCTCCTCGTTGTAGTCGGTGTCGATGAACCAGCAGGCGATGCCCTCGGGGCCGTCGCTGCGCACCTCGCCGGTGTTGGGGTGGAAAACGTCCACGCCGCGTATCTTCACTTGAAACTGCTCGGTGTGGATGCCGCCGATTTCGACCGGGATGACCTCGATGTCCGGCTCGCCGAAGATGACGAAGAGGTTCCCCTTCCCGGTGTTCTTGAGGTCGTCCGCCATGTGGAGGTCGGCGTTCATGCGCGCCTTGAGCACGGGGACGCGCCCGATCCTCTCGAACTCAGAAGCATGGGCGTCGTAGCTGAAGGCGCAGGCGATGAGCGCGTCGAAGCCTGCGTCGGCGGCCTCGCGCGCGGCAGCGACCAGGTCGGGCCGCGAGACCGTGCCGAACTCGGGGCCGATGAACACCGCGGCGCGCCGCTCGCTCCCGTTCCCGTCCCCGCCCTCGGCGTACCGCCCCTCGGCGCAGACGTATTCGCCCGGCCAGCGCGCCAGCGAGGAGAAGGATATCCTGTCCTCCTTGTGCGCCTGCTGGACGCCGGCCGTCTTGAGGTTCTCCAGAATCATCTCGGCGAAATCCGCCGCCTCGCCGTAGCCGAGCCTGGCCCCGGCGGCGTTGTCGATGAGCTCGTCGTTCTCGTCCACGCCGAGCACGCGGTGCGGCGAGAGGCTCTCGACCGTGAAGGGGCCCGCCACGCGCACCTTGTTCTTTTCCTGGTAGGGCTTGTCGTAGAGATATTCGTAATCCGCCTTCGCGGCGATGGAGGCGTCGATTTCCTTCTGGCGGGCGATTCGCGCCTCCCACCAGCGGGCGTGGAGGCTCCTCGCCTCCTCCGGCCATCCTTCCTCCGGGTCGCGCGGAATCTCCCACTCCTCCCATGCCGCGCCGAGGGCCGCGTTCAATTCCTTTCGCAACGGCTCCAGCTTTTCTTGAAATTTCTCCCAGATAACGTCGATTTCGGCGTTGTTGGCGATAGATTTGAGCGTAATATGCGGCACGCGCTCATACACGAAGCCCTGGCGGATGTCGCCGTAAGCGGGAGCGTCGGAGGGGATTTTGCGGGCGATTTCGGCTTCCTTCTTCTGCCCCTCTCGGCTGTCGGCCAGCAGATACCAGGGATAGCGCGCGCCCATGATCCGCGCGCGGGCGAGCGCAAGGGCGACGCGGGAGGTGTCGATGGTGATCCAGCGGCGGCCCCACTGCTCGGCGACGTAGGCCGTGGTGCCGGAACCGCAGGTGGGGTCGAGGACGAGGTCGCCGGGGTCGGTGATCATGAGGATGCAGCGTTGGACGATGCCTCTGTTTGTCTGGACAACATAGATTGGGGCTGTTTCACCGTGAAAGTTCCATATATTATTGATTGGTTGTTGTCCAAAATCACTCAAATATACCACGCCACGAACCGTATTCGTCGTTGGTCTAAGGCGGTTTGCTCGTTCTAATCGTTTCATTCCATCGATTGGGTCAAGTGTCCAGTGCCGATTTCTTCCAGGATATTTTTTCTGACCTTGCAAAAAATACGGTTGCACACGACCCTCTTGCGGATCCTGACTAACCATTGGGTAGTCATCGTTCAAAAATCGATTCTCTGGATCGCGTATTTCCTCATCTGTGGCCTCGTTTACAGGCACTCTCGTAAGATTGGTTTTCTCAATTTTCTTGAAGCGGTTCTTTTCGGAGGTTGGGTCTTTGGGTTCCACGACAGGTCTAATCTTCAAAACGTCCCGATTCTTACATGCCCAAAGTATAAAATCGTTCACTGGTTCTGTTATTACCGAAACCGACTTTTTCTTTACAACAATGCTTTGGACAAAATTATCCACCCCGAATACTTCATCCATCACAGCCCGCACTCGATGCACGTTCTCATCTCCAATCTGAATGAAGATACTCCCGCTCTCTGTCAGCAGATCACGCGCCGCGGTCAGCCTGTCTCGCAGATAAGTGAGGTAGGAGTGAATCCCGTCCCGCCAGGTATCGCGGAAGGCCTTCACCTGCTCGGGTTCCCGGGTGATGTGGGCCGCGTTGCCGTCCGTGACGTTCCGGCTGGTCGTCGACCACTGGAAGTTGGAGTTGAACCTGATGCCGTATGGCGGGTCGATGTAGATGCACTGCACCTTGCCGCGCAGCCCCTCGCGCTCGGCGAGGCTCGCCATGACCTGCAGCGAGTCGCCGAGGATCATGCGGTTGCTCCAGTTCACGTCGTGCTTGTAGAACTCCGCGCCGTCCGCGCCCTCGGACACGCCGCCAAAATCCGCGAACAGATCCAGCATCGAGCCGACCGCGTGGCGCTCCTTGTCCTTCGTCCGCCGCGCCAGATCGTCAATCAAGACCTTGGGATGCACCTTCTCCTGGATGAACAGCGGCGGCGCCTGCACGACCAGATCGGCCCAGCCCCGCTCGTCCTTGCCCCGCCAGACGAGTTGGGGGTCCAGGTCCCGGTTTCTGCGCTCATACGCGATCTCGATGGGGTTCTTGTCGTCCTCGGCCATCACGGCCTGGTATTCGGCGGTGGGGACGTTCCGCCGCTTGTCCTGATGTCGATGGGTATCGACCTCTTTGGGTTTTCGGTGGGATTTTTGTTTCGTCATTTATGCGTCCATCGGTTGCGGGTTATCACGCGACGCGCTGCACAAGTTTCCGGTTGAGATCCTCGTGCGATTCCAGAGACGATATCATGTCGCCGCCGACATCCGAGAGCCGCGCAAGATCCATCCGAGGAATCTCGGCCTGATCTTCGAACACGAGTATCGACTCGAATCTGAGTTCGTGCCGATGGAAGTGGGACAGCATGACTGTCGTCAGCCTCGCCTTGTCCCGGTTCGGTACGCCGTAGAGGAAGAGCGGCACGCCGCTTTTGGCCTCGATCCGGTAATCGACGAGATAAGCCTGGGCGTTGGGGACTTCCGGTCGATAGTCCGGCTGGATGCGGCTCTCGTCCACCAGGCGAGAGAGGAGTTCGGCGAGGTCATCGTAGAACACGGAGCCGACGCGCGAGCGGGACAGCAGCGTCAGGTCGTGGATTCGGGTCAGCGCCTGTCCAAAATGGAAGATGGCCTCCGGCAACCGTTCGAAAGTAGTGTCGAAATAAAAAGCGCCGCCGTCCCACTCGAGCCCGCTTTCGGCCATGATGCGTTCCAGAAGCATTCCCCGGGTACCGTCCATAAAGGAATCGATATCGTGCTCGTAGCTGATGTGCATGAGCGTATGGCCACGGTCCGACAGCCGAAGTCCGCCCGGCGTCGCATCGGAAAGGTGGATTGGGTAGTGGTCTCCGTCAGGAAATCTAAAATGCGTCCGCAGCATCAGCGCGCCGTCAGGGCGCCCCTCGATCTTTACGTCTTCGCAGAGGCGCTTGCATAAGAGGCTGCGTAGCGAGTCAAGATTCAAGGTCATGAGAATAGCCCCGGATGATCGGGTTGGGCCGCAAGGCCGCTGAGATGAAAGTCATCGATCAGACACGCCAAAGCGCCTTCGAGTGTTTCAAATCGCCCGGTTTCCTCCGCTTCCGATTCGGGTTTCCTGTTCGCCGCGATCGCAATCTCCGCAGCGCGATGGATATGCGGACGGTAAATGATGTCCCGGTGCACGTGGCTCGGCCCGTTGTAGCGCGCCAACGTCAGAGACGGGCCGCCGGGCGGCAGATAGATGATTCCGCAGGAAAAATCATACTCATCGACAAGGTTTTGACGTTGATAGACGGAGAAGCGCGTCTCCGTATCTTGCCGTCCGCGCGCATGAAAACCGCGCTGGCGATGTGTGGGTTTCACCTTGGGCTTATCCGACCAGCGGGCTTTGGGGTTGGTCACCCGTTTGGGCATCGCCCGGAGTTCATCGAGTTCCATATTGGTATAGAGCCGCGTATTCATCCGCATCCCGTGTCCTGAACGTAGAGGCGCCGGTCGCGCCCGGCCTCAGACACGGACGGCCTCCTTCTCCACGTAAGGGCGTATCTCGACCCGCACCATCTTGTCCGTCGCCAGATCGACGGGACGGCCCAGCAGATCCTCGATGTAGAACTGCGCGCCGAAGTATCCCTTCGACGTCGCCCGTCCCTCGAAGCGCACCAGGACGTCGAGGTCGCTTTCCTCCCCCGCCTCGTCACGGGCGAAGGAGCCGAAAATGGCGAGTTCGGCGACGCCGAAGCGCTCCGCGAGTATCCCTTTGTGCGCCCGGAGAATCTTCAGGATTTCGTCGCGCTTCGTCGGGGCGTCCGTGGACTCGATAAAAAGAGTCCTGTGGTTTTTGCGTTTTTGCTTCATGGTCAACCGGCCCTGAACGAGCGCAGCGGCAGGGCTTCGGTCTCCAGCGTGGAAAGATCGAGACGCCGCGACGCATGGTCGATGTCGAAACCAATCACGCCGCCGCCTGCGTCGAGGTCGACGTTCAGTCCGTCTGAAACCTCGCGCGTCTCCGCGCCTGATCCGGACTTGAACTCGATATACAGGCTGTCGGTGTCAGGATAATAGTGCAGCTTCATGATCCATCCCTTCCGAATCTCCGGTCGCGGCAGATGGTTGCGCGTTCCCATACTTCATCACATGTTATCGTATTCTACAAGAAAACCGTCCACAAGTTCGTTGAACGCGGTCTCTATCTCGTAATAGTCGGTGAACTCGGCGAACGCCCAGCGCCCGAACCCGCCGCGCAGGTTCACTCCCGGAATCCAGTACGTGTCCATCGTCTCCTTCTTGACCTTCGCGTCTTCTCCCCGGTAGCCCTTTATCTCGACGATGAGTCGCAGCGGGTCGTCCTCCCCGCGGCCGTCGTCCACCAGCACGATGAAATCGGGGATATACGTCCGGGGGATGGCGCCGTAGCGGTAGGGAACCTCAAGCCCCAGCCCCTGGTTCTTGACGTACGCTCTTACGCGGGGGTGCGCTTCGGCGACGCGGCAGAACTCCGCCTCCCAGTCGCTGTCGCAGGCGACCCAATTGACGTGGCAGCGATTCGATGCGGTTTTATAAAGCGTCTTCTTGGTGGTGGCGAAATGGACGTGACGCGTCGAGCCGACGGGATTGTAGGGGTCGAGTACGGCCTTGACGGGGCTTGCGCCACTTTCCGCGCGCGTGATGGCGGCGGCGATGCGTTCGCACGCCATGTCGGCAAGCTCCCGGTGCATGAGCTGGGCGGGGTATGTACTACCCTTGCAGACGAGATGCGCCTCCAGCCACTCGCGCGTAATGCGCTTGAGTTGACCGAAAAGGTGGAGTTTCGGCTCTTCTCCGGCGTCGCGCCACTTGGTGTAGAGCAGATGCTGTGTCAAATGAAACAGGAGGGTCGAGCGCCGCAATTCGTCGGTATGAACCAGATTGAGGTCCACCCCCTCGCCGATGATGCCCTCGTTCCGGGTGATGGACGGGCCGGTGAGGCCGGGCGTGAGCTCCAGCGTCGAATCGGCGTCGAACTCGGCCCGCAGGCGCTCCTCGGGCAACTCGACGCGGTAGCCGGCCACGCGCGGGAAGCGGATTTCGCAGGCGTCGCGCTCGGGCGTCATCGCCTTGACCTGCGCCACCTTGCGCGGCGGCGCCGGTTTCGCAACGACCGGCTTCGCCGTGAAGTCGAAAGGGATGCCCAATACGTCCGCGTACTCCACGTCGAACAGGCCCTCTTCGTTCACGTCGTAGGACTGCCGCCGCAGCGCACGCCCGACCACCTGCTCGCAGAGGAGTTGCGTGCCGAAGGCGCGCACGCCGAGGATGTGGGTTACCGTGTTCGCGTCCCACCCTTCGGTGAGCATGGACACCGACACCACGCACCGGATCGAACCTCCCAGCGAACCGGGTTTTCCCACGGTGTTCATGACCTCGCGCAGCAGGTCCTGATCGCTCATATTCTCGGCCTGCCTGCGGTCGCCCGTGCGCTGGACGATCTCGCGGCGGAAGCGCTCGATCTCGTCCGCCGCCATCGCGCGGAAGTTCCTGTCGAGCGCCTGGCCGGATTCGAGTTGCTCGCTGTCGATCAAGAGCGTGCGCGGGCGGGCGAGGGCGGCTCCATGCTCGTCGAAGTTTCGGAACAATTCGAGGCGGCCGTTTTCCAGCGTCGTTGCGCCGTCGGGGTTATCGCGCAGGAAGCCGGAGATGTAGTCGTAGACCAGCTTCGAGGTCGAGGTGTTGTTGCAGACGACGATGAAGCACGGCGGCACCTCGATTTGCGCCTCTCGCCACAACGCGAATATCTTTTCGTAATGACCGTAGAGGGCTTCCAGCGCCACCTGGAGCTTGAGAGGGATCGCCAGCGGATCGAGGCCCGACGCCTTGCCGCGGCCCTTCTTCGGCATCTCCTTGCCGATGTGCTCCCACAGGTTGCGGAACGTCGGCATATCGCCGCCGGGGATGTTGTCCGCCACCGGCACGCGGGGCAGCTTGACGATACCGCACTCGATGGCGTCCATGAGCGAGAAATCGCACGTCGTCCAAGGGAACAGCGTCCCTTCCGCGTAGCCGGAGCCGCGCAGGAAGAACGGCGTGGCCGAGAGGTCGACCACCCGGCTCAGGCCGAGCTTGTCCTCTACTATCTCCAGCCCGGATATCCAGAGGCGGGCCGCTTCGCGGTTCTTTTCCGCCTCCTTGCGGTCGTCGCCCGTCAGGACGCCTTCGTCGCCCTCGCCCGGTTTCTCGCGGTAGCAGTGGTGCGCCTCGTCGTTCAGCGCCATGACGTTCTTCATGCTCATGAGCTCGGGCATCACCCGCTGGAGCATCTGCCCTTCGGTCTCGACCGAGCGCAGTTCGGGGCCTCTGCCCTGGAGGAGGGCGCGGCCCCCCTTCGAGACCTCCATCGTCTCCCGGAGCTTGAAGGCGTGGAAGTTGGTGATGACGATCTTCGCCCGGTCGAGGTCGCGCAGCATGTCGCCCGGAACCAGTTCCCGGCTCCGGTAGTAGCTGTGCGGGTCGTTGGGCTGGAGCACGCGGAGGCGGTCCCGAATCGTCAGGCCGGGGGTTACGACGAGGAAACCGCGCGTGAAGCTGCGGCTGTTCGGGCGGCGGACCGCGTTTATCGTTTGCCACGCGATCAGCATGGCCATGACGGTGGTCTTGCCCGCGCCGGTGGCGAGCTTGACCGCCAACCGCGACAGCTTGGGGTTGGCGTCTTTGTTTGCGTCCGCCAGGTGGTCGAGGAATCCCTTTCCGGTCCGGCCCGCCTGGGGCGCGACTTCCGTCAGCCAGATCACGGTCTCGGCCGCTTCGATCTGGCAGAAGAAAGGCCGGAAACCGCCGAACTTGTGATGCCGCCAATGCTTGAGCAGCCGGGCCGTCTCGGGCGTCACCCGCCACTGCGTTTCCGGCAGCGCCCTCCATTCATCGACGGCGCGGCGAATGCTGTTGATGGTCTGTATCAATTCGTATTGCTGGCTCTCGGTTTCAAGACGGCTCGCGTCCTCATCGAACGCCAGTTCGCGCTGGGTTCGTTTTTGCTTCCTGGGTTCGGGGATCGGCGTGATGAACGAAACGCGGCGACGGCGCTCGATTATCCTGTCCGTGGGCTGGCCGTCCTCGTCGAGTTCCCAGTGGCGGGAGGGGTACTCGTAGGGCGAGTTGATGATGGGGCGTTCGAAGAAGCTGTCCGTCATTTCCGCAGTCTCCGGTATTCACTTCCAGAAATCATCGCAGCGCTCTTCATCGTCCGATGGATTCGTGAAGCCCAAGGAAAACGCCCCGAATCGTCGGTGAGCCGGAACAAGCAAGTCTCCGCAGTCTTATGCGTTCAGAAGATAGGGAGTTTGGGGCGCATGCGCAAGTAGTACCGGGCGGCGCGGAGATACGCCCGGAGCGGGCGGGGGCAAGCGTCCGCCAACGGCGGGCGGGACGGCGGTTTTTTGCAGGGGCCGCTCGTGAACGGCGCGCGTTCGCGAACGGCGGGGGGCCGTTGGAAAAGTCCTCGCCGGAACCAACCCCCCTACCCCCCCTTGTCGGGACTGTTGAAAAAGCCTCGCTTCGCTTGGGATTGACCTTCGCCTTTGCTCGTCATTCCAGCGAAAGCCGGAATCCAGAGCCGATGTGGATTTCGAACCGCAGGACGACCATGAAAAACAATCATGCGAAAAGACACGAATTCAAAAGCAAAGTCCCTGGATTCCGGCATGCGCCGGAATGACGGCGTGTAATCTCGATTGTAGGGACCGCATATCATGCGGCCCTGCCTTTTCGCCTTCACAATGCGGGTCGCATGATATGCGACCCCTACAACCAAATTGTCTCTCTCCGGCTTTTTCAACAAGCCCTTGTCAGGGGGCAGGCGATGCCCCCGCCTCACCCCTCCACCCGCGCGCCGCTGTCGCCGTCGAACAGATGGGCGTTTTCCACCTCGAAGAACACCCGTATCTGCTCGCCCACCCGCGCGCGGAAATGGCCCTCCTCCTTCACGGTGAGCACCTCTCCTGCGATGTCCAGGGCGACGAAGGTGTCCGACCCCAAAGGCTCCACGAGCTCCACCCGGCCCTCGGCGGAGACGAGGCGCTGCCCGTCCTCCTGAAAACCCAGGTGCTCGGGGCGGAAGCCGAGGGTGTAGCTCTCTCCCTCCCGGCACGCTTGCGGCAGCGGGAAGCTTAAGCCGCCCGCTTCGAGTTCGAGGCCCCCCTCCGCCCGCCGGGCGCGGCCCTCGATGAAGTTCATGGCCGGACTCCCCAGAAACCCCGCCACGAAGCGGTTCACGGGCCGGTCGTAGAGTTCGATGGGCGGCCCCGCCTGGAGGATCTTCCCCTCGTCCATGACGACGATGCGGTCGCCCATCGTCATCGCCTCGGTCTGGTCGTGGGTGACGTAGACGGAGGTCGTGCCCAGGCGGCGCTGGAGCTTGCGTATCTCGGCCCGGGCGGTGACGCGCAGCTTGGCGTCGAGGTTGCTGAGCGGCTCGTCGAAGAGGAAGGCGACCGGGTCGCGCACGATGGCCCGGCAGACCGCCACGCGCTGGCGCTGGCCGCCCGAGAGCTGGCGGGGCTTGCGGGCGAGCAGGTCTTCCAGCCCCATGAGGGCGGCGGCCTCCTTGACGCGGCGGTCGATGTCCTCCCGCGAAATCCGCCGCACGCGCAGGCCGAAGGCCATGTTCTCGTAGACCGTCATGTGGGGGTAGAGGGCGTAGTTCTGGAACACCATGGCCATGTTGCGGTCCTTGGCGGGAATCTCGTTCACGCGCTCGCCCGAGACGCGTATCTCGCCGCCGGTGGGAAACTCCAGCCCGGCCACCATGCGCAGCGTCGTCGTCTTCCCGCAGCCCGAAGGCCCCACCAGGACGAGGAACTCCCCCTCGGCGACTTCGAGGTCGATCCCGTCCACGGCGCGCACGCTGCCGAAGTGCTTGCTCAGGTTCTCCAGACTCACGGTGCCCAAACCGGCTCCTCCATCATCGCGCGCCGCGCCCCGAACGCGGCTGGTGGAAAACGCCCTGCGGGCGGGGTGAAATCGCTCTCCCTTCCAGCGCGCCCAACAACCACTCCCCCCTTGAGGGGGAGTCGATGAGCTAAGGGCGCAAGCCCGTAAGCGAATCGGTGGGGGGTGCTTTTATGTTGAGAAAAATCCATATGATAGAACCACACCCCCCACCGCATCAGCCTTCGCGCAAAAACCGCTCGGCTTCTGTCGGGCTTTCCCCTCGGGAAGCCCGACCCCCTCAAGGGGGGAGTGGTTTTCTTTCTTCTCATCGGTCGCGTTGAACCCTTATTCATCAGACCTTTCTCGACAACCCAGGCCGCAGCCATCATTTCACCGCTCCCGCCGTTAAGGCGCGGATGAGATAGCGCTGCATGAAAAAGCCCACGAGCAGGGCGGGCAGCATGATCAGCGTCGCCAGGGTGGACATGTCCTGCCAGAAGACCTGCATCTCGCCCATGGTCTCCGCCAGCCGGACGGGGATGGTGCGCGCGTGCACGTTCGTCAGCATGAACGCGAACATGAACTCGTTCCAGGCCAGCAGGAAGACGAAGATGGAGGTCGCGGCGATGCCCGAAGACGCGAGGGGAAAGGTCACCCGCGCCAGGGTGCGCAGCGCGCCGCAGCCGTCGAGCGCGGCGGCCTCTTCGAGTTCCTTCGGTATTCCGTCGAAAAACGCCTTCATCAGCCAGGTGCCGAAGGGGATGTTCAAGGCGGTGTAGATGAGGATCAGGATGAAGCGCGTGTCGAGTATCTGGAGATAGCGGAAGAGCAGGTAGAGCGGCACCACCGCCGTCACGGGCGGCAGCAGGCGCGTGGCCAGCATGAAGAAGAGCAGATAGTTCGACGCCCGGAAGCGGTAGCGCGAGAACGCGTAGGCCGCCAGGGATGAGACCAGCAGGGTGAGGAAGGTCGTCACCACCGCGATGAAGGCGCTGTTCCAGATGAACAGCAGGGCCGATTCGTTTCCGAGGCTCAGAAACTTCCAGTACGAGGAAAAATCGGGACTCACGAAGACCTTGGGCGGAATGCTGAAGATGGCGGTCTCGTTCTTCACCGAGGTGAGCATGATCCACAGAATCGGGAACAGGCTGAACGCGAGCAGCACCATCATCGCCCCGCGCGCCGCCGGGAAGGAGGGAATCCCCGGCCCGATCTGTTCCTCGCCCCGCGCCATCGCCTAGCCGTCCCTGTCCCGGATGAGCCGCAGGTAGGCGAACGCTATCCCTGCGCCCAGCACGAGGAGGACGACCGAGGTGGCCGCCGCGTTGCCCACGTCGAAATAGCGGAAATAAATGCGCTGGATAAACAGGCCGTAGGGCATGGTGGACGTGCCGGGGCCTCCTTCGGTGAGGATATAGGGAATGTCGAACACCCGCAGCTTGAAGATGGTCTGGAACAGCAGCGCCACCACCAGCGGGGGAAGGATGAGCGGAAAGGTGATCCGCCGGAACACCTGCACCCGGTTCGCGCCGTCCACGTGGGCGGCCTCGAACACCTCGCCCGGGAGCGCCGTGATGCCCGCCAGGAGGATCATGGTGACGAAGGGCGTCGAGCGCCAGACCTCGCAGATCACGATGGCCCAGAAGGCGGGGCCCGTCTCGGCGAGCCAGTTCACCTTGGCGACGCCCACGAGGGTGATGAGGAGGTTCACGATGCCGATGTCGCGGTCCCACATGAGCCGCCAGCCGAGGCCCACCGCGATGGGGGCGACCATGTAGGGGGTCAAGAGAAAGGACGTCATGAGCCGCCTGCCGCGCACCAGTCCGTAGAGCAGCAGCGCGCTCGCCACCCCCAGGATGAACTCCAGGGCGATGGTGGCCACGGTGAAGCCCAGGCTGAAGCGGGTCACCTGCCAGAAGTCGGGGTCGAACGTGAGCAGGTGCGCGTAGTTCGCAAAGCCGACGAAAGTGGAGATATGCGGCGTCGTGAGGCGCCATTTCCACATCGAGAGGTAGATGTTGTAGATCGAGGGATAGACCAGTATCCCGCCGAGGATGGCGAAGGCGGGCGCCATGAGCAGATAGGGCGCCAGCTTCTGCTTTCGCGCGGGGGTGAACCACGACCGGCTCCCCCGCCGCGCCGCATTCTGAACGGCTCCGGTATTCACGATCTTCTCCGTGCCTCCGCCGGCCTCCGGGTTTCTCGGATGGAGAACCCGGCTATCCCCGGAGGGGGCCTTCGTGTCCGGCTTCCGGCGTAATCGCCACCTCCATTGTAGGTGGCGCATATGGGGTTGTTGAAAAGCCCACAGAAGGAGCGTACCGAATTTCACTCCCCCCTTGAGGGTCGGGCTTCCCGAGGGGAAAGCCCGACAACGAGGCAAGGGCGAAGCCCGCAGGCGAGTTGGTGGGGGAGCTTTTTCTGTGGAATGTCCCCCCACCGGTTCAGCCTTCGCAGAAAACGCTCGGCTTCACCGACTCCCCCTCAAGGGGGGAGTGGTTCTTGCGCTTTCATCGGTCGCGTTAAACCCTCTTTCATCGGGGCAGTAATCCCCCCCACCCTCCCTTGTCGGACTTATTGAAAAACCCCTCGTCGGGTAGAAGGGCCTTGCTTTTTCTTGCCCCCCTGACAAGGGGGGTAAGGGGGGTTGCTCTGGTAGTGACAGCCCCTCCTCGGGGCTGTCACTACAACAATCATGGGGTCTTCGTAGGGGCGGCCCCCCGTGGCCGCCCGTATCGGATATGTCCATCCCCTTGGTTACGCTTCACAGGGACAGGCACGGGGTCCTGTCCCTACAAATCCTCTATTTGCAGGACCCCATGCCGACTTTTCCACACCCCCCGGGATGCCTTCTCGTCCGGCTTGCTTCCCCGGTCGCTCTACTTGATTACCGCGTTGATCCGCTTGCAGGCGTCCCCCATGGCCTGCTTCGCGCTCTTCTTCTTCTGCAGGTAGTTGATGACTTCCTTCGAGGTGGCGTCGCTTATCTCGGACGCGCGCGGATGCTGCGCCGCGCCGCTGCCCCGGCTGATGGCGGTCAGCCACGCCTTCGCCACCGGGAACTTCTTGAGATAATCCGCGTTCGTGTAGACCGAACTGCGCACGGGGCCGTTCGCCCACTGCAGGGCGCCCCGAAGCTGGTTCTTCTTGTTGGAGAGCGCCATGATGAGCTCCCAGGCCGCCGCCTTGTTCTTGCTCTTCTTGTCCATGACGAGGTGCCAGCCGCCGTTCAGGGTGGCGCCCCGGTTCTTGCCGTCCAGCGTGGGGACGAGGAACCAGCCCAGCTTGTCCGCCGTCTTGGACTTCTTGGGGTTGGTCATCAGGCCCCAGTAGGGGGAGAAGTAGACCCCCATGGCGGCGCGGCCCTGCATCATGGCGTTGCGGTACTCGTCGCGGCCCCAGGCCAGCATGTCGGGCGGCGACCAGCCGCTGCGGAACGGCTTGCCGAATATCTCGAGCAGCTTGACCGAATCGGCGCGCTCCAGCAGGCAGGTCTTGTTGTCGGCCGAGAGCACGCCGTGGCCGGAACTGTGGAGATAGCGCAGGAAGTCCTGCTCCACGTGGACGCCCGGTTTCCCGCGCTGAACGACGCCGTAGACCTTGCCGGGCTGGTTCAGCTTCTCGGCCGCGGCGAGGAACTGACCCCAAGTCTTGGGGATCGCGACCTTGGCCGCCGCGAACAGGTCCTTTCGGTAATAGACGATTCCCGTTCCCGTCCGGTAGGGAACGCCGTAGGCGGGCCCGCCGGGCTTGGGGAAGCGGGTGGTGCCCGAGAGAGCGGGGATGAGGTCGCCGTAGTCGTAGCCTTTGGGCGCGCTCTTGATGTAGCTGTCCAGCGGCTCGAGGAAGCCTATCGTCTCGGGGTTGACCCAGGCGTCCACCCAGGACACCACGTCGAACTGCCCGCCTCCGGCGGCGAAGGAGAGCACCGCCTTGTCCTTGATCTTCCCGTAGGGGGTGGTCACCACGGTAACCTTGATGCCCTTCTCCTTCTCGAGGTCGGCCACGACGCCCTTCGGCCCCCCCGCCGCCTTGAACAGGGTCGGGTGGATGAGGAGGGTGACCTTCTTGGCCGCCGCGGCGGGAAGCGCTAACCCCGCCACCAGGGCGGTCACGGCGATAAGGCATATGAGCCGACGTCCGGAACGTTTCATCGTTTCTCCTCCCTTTGCTGGGTGATCGGATGATGCGAATTCCAGGGAGCGGTCACACGACCGCCCCGTCCTGTCGAAGCTTCTCCCGCAACGGCTCGACCGGCAGTTCGCGCGGGGTCGTCCTGCGCTCGGCGCACATGGCCGCCGCCGTGCCCGCCGCCTGCCCGATGGTCATGATGTGGGCCTGGTTGCGCACGGAGCCGTTCGCGAAGCGATCGCTCGATACGGGCCGGCCCGCCACGATGCAGTTCTCCACTTTCTGCGGGATCATGACGCCGTAGGGGATGCCGTAGGATTCCCCGTCCCTGACGTGCTTGTGCTCGATCACGCCGCTGGGCTGATGGACGTCCAGGCAGTAGGCCCCCTGGCCGATGTCGCGCGGCCCCTTGCGCGCCTCGATGCAGTCCTCGTCCGTGAGGGTCTCCTCCCCGATGATGCGGCGCGTCTCGCGCACCCCGATGGCCGAGGCCGAATCGACCACGTAGCACTCCTCGAAGCCGGGGGCGTATTTGCGGTAGAAATCGCGCACCTTGAATATCTGCTCGCGGCCCTCGATGGCGACCTGGTTCAGATCGTCGTTGTCGACGCCGCTGTAGCCCAGCATGCTCGTCGAGTTGATGGTGACGACGCCCGGAATGGTGGTGACGGAGAACACCACCCGCTGGCGGTTCGGGTGGAACTCGCCGCGCGACTGGGCGAGCTTGACCGCCTCGTAATAGCCGGTCACGAGGGGGTAATCCTTGTGGGTGCGAAGGCCTGCGGCGATCTCCTCTCGGCTCTTCCCGATGTAGGGGTCCTCGCCGAGCATGAAGTTGTACGGGTTGGCCTTGACGTGCGCGAGATGGCGGTCCAGGTCCACGTTCCCCATCCGGGAGAAGAGGCTGATGGACATCAGCTTGCCCTCCTCGTCGCCGAGGTGGAAGGGCGCGCCCGCCTGCGCGGCGATGTCCGCGTCCCCGCTCGCGTCGATGACGACCTGGGCGCGGATTTCGCTCTCCCCGCTCTTGTTCACGATCCGCGCGCCGGCCACCCGGTCGCCGTCCATGACGGGTCCTATGGTGTAGGTGTTCAGCACCAGGTCCACGCCCGCCTCCAGGCAGAGTTTCTGGTTCACGAGCTTGAGCACCTCGCCGTCCTGGGGCGTCACGGAGTAGGAGTTGCCGTAGGCGTTATGGAGGTGGCCTTCGGGAAAGGCGCCGCCAAGCCGGATGAGTTCGTCCACGATCTCCTGGGGGATGCCGTCGCAGATCTGCTCCCCCTTCATGTTGTGGAAGGTGAGGAAGTTGCCGAGAAGGCCCGCGGTCGCGTTGCCCCCCAGGAAGGCGTAGCGATCCGTGAGGACCGTCCGAGCGCCGCCCCGCGCCGCGGCGATGGCGGCGCACACCCCGGCCATGCCCGCTCCGACTACGAGAACGTCGACGTTGCTCCTGTCCGCCATGGCTATCTCCTTCTTTCCGGTCAATTCATGAAGAATCCACCAGTTGAATTCATGGTTCCCCCTCAAGGGATTGTTGAAAAACCCCTCGTCGGGGGGACATCGCCTTTACCCCCCCTTGTCGGGGGTTGTTAAAAAAACCCCTTCTCGCTCGGAATTCACCACTCCCGTCATTTCGGCGTCATTGCCATTTCTGTTGTAGGGGCCGCATATATGCGGCCCTCCCCGTTCGTGGCATGCGGGTCGCATATATGCGACCCCTACACATCCCCTCGAATGGCGACCGTAGGGGCGGTTCGCGAACCGCCCCTACTGCCGACTCACGTATATGATTCCCTTTCCTTTTCTCTCGTCCGTATCGTTCGCTTAATCCCGCACCGGCTTCGTGACCGCACGGGTCTCGCCGTAGGTCGGGAAGAAGAGCGTGTGGCTCCCCGGCCCTCCGGCTACACTGATGAGAATGTTCTCCGGCCCGTCCGCCACCGGCACGCCATCAGGTTCGGCGTCGCCAAAAAGCCCGGGCCGCCTCCCCCGCACGCGCCCGGCGATCTCGGGCGAAAAACTCTTCATGGGCACACGCGCCCCCTCGAACAGCGCGCGCTGCGCGTCCGCCCGGTCCACCCCGCCCGAGACGAGGAGACCCAGGTGCTGGGGGCTGATGACGAGGAGCACCTCCCCGCCGCCCTGGGCGTTGTTCGAGCCGGGGTAGGCCATCGTGCCCGCGATCATGCGCAGCACGCTCTCCGCACTGCCGCTCGCGTAATCGTTCACGTTTACGGGCGCATCCGCCGCCACCACCGTCACCGCGCTCTGCTCCGCGCGGAACCCCCGCGTCGCGTGGAGCGGCTCCCAGCCGCAGGCCGCCTCGGCGAAACAGGCGGCGTACTTCCCGCCGTGGCCGAAGGTGGCCATGTCGGTCTCGCCGGGAACCGCCATTCCCAGCCGAACGGCGGCCAGGCGGACGGCGCGGCCGATTGTGGCGTTCGCCCGGAAACCCGGCCCCAGGCACCCGCTGCCGGAGTGCACGCCTATCCGCTCGGCGACAGGCCCGTGGACGATCACCAAAGGCGAGGCGAGCTCGGTGGTCGCCTGAATGGCCAGGAAATTGAACTCGGGCTCCATGACGGCTTCGAGCGCCGCCAGAACGACAGGGAAGTACTCCGGCCTGCACCCTGCGGCCACCGCGCAGACGGCCGCCTCTTCGACCGTCACCTCTTGCATACCGGGCGCCATGACTCCCAGAACGTGGGTGGGACCTTCCTGGGCGGCGGCGAGCATGGCGTCGACCGCCCCCCGCGTGGGCGGGACGAGGGGCAGGCCGTCGCCCGGCCCATCCTCCATCGCGGCTTCGAGCGCGGCCTGAGCGCTCGGCGAGAGTTCGCTCAGGAGCGCTTCGGGCATGGCCTAGTCGATCTTCCGCGTGACGGATCGGTGGTTCAGCGCGCCGGGCGCCAGGAGCGAGTTCGGCCCAGCACCTCCGTGCACCATGATGGTGATGTCCTCCCTCTCCTCGACGATGGGGAGGGTCGCGTTCTCCATCGTGTTCACCCCGTAGAGCATCTGCTTCCAGTCGCTCCAGCGCTCCCGCGATTCGGGGGGATAGGCGTGGACCGGAATGCGGTGGACCTCGCAGAGGTAGTCTCGCACGAGCTTCTTGTCGAACCCCGCTTCTGCGACCTTGTTCGCGTGGGTGGGACCGAAGATGAGCATGATCTCGCAGCGGCCGAACTGCGGCCGGGTGCCGGAGCAGGCGGCCACGGTGCCGAAGGTGCCCAGGATGCCCTGCGCGGTGAGCGCGCTGTGGTCGTCCACCATGTGGAGGGGTTCGGCGGTGAACACCGTCACCACGCTGTCCGATTCGGCGAAGCCCTTCTCCACGTGGAGCGGCTCCCAGGGGCTCTGCTCGACGTTCTCGGTGATGGCGTCGAAATACTTGGCGAAATGGCCCTGGCAGGTGGCGCCCCGGTTTTCCAAGTCGCCGATGCAGTTGAACATGATGAGCTTGACCGCGCGGCCGATTGCCGCGTTCACCCCCCAGCCCTCCGCGCTCAAGTCGCGCCCGTCGCTCATCCCGACTTCGCGCGCGATGGGGCCGCTCACCACGACGATGGGGAACAGCGTGTGCGCCGTGGTGATGACGTGGTTGACGTGGTACTCCTCCGCCCCCATGGCCTGCACCGCCGTAACGAGGATGGGCATGACGCCGGGCTTGCAGCCCGCCATGACGGCGTTGGCCGCGACCCGCTCCACGGTGATGTCCGCCAGCCTCGGCATGAGGCGGGCGATGACCTCATCGCCCTTGCGGCCCGAGGCCGCCACGAACCGCTCCACCATTTCAAGAGTCGGGGGGATGACGGGCAGCCCGTCCGTCGCCCCCAGATCGAAGAGCGCCCCGTTCGCGCCGATGGGGTCTCCCGCAATCGTGAGGACCCGCTCGATGGGGTCCTCGGCGACGGCTGCGGCGTCTCCCCCGTTCGCCGTGTTCATCCACTCGGCGGCCACCGAATCCACGCCGCTTTGCGCGATGCGCATCAGGGCGTCGCCGCCCTGGTGGGCCACGGTGTCGTCCACAAGGAGAAGACGCAGATGGGGGGATTTGTAGGCCTTGGCGAAACTGCGCGCCGCCGTCTCGAAGCCGTTTCCCACCACCACGACGGTGGGGACGCCGCGCTTTTCAAGCTCGGCCGAGTCGTGGACACTCCACGACGTGCAACCCCCTCAGACCCCGAAGCCGGTCACCGCCACGTCACAGTTGGACGCGATCTCGTCCAGCGTCTCCTGGCCTGCGCCCTGGGCGGCCCAGCCCTTCTTTCGCACCAAAAGCTTGGCGCCGTGACGCTCGGCGAAGGCCTCTCCGACGTGGTTCAGAAAATCGCCCGCGTGGGGCATGGAGTTGTCGAGGAGGGCGATGCGGAGCCCGTCCAGTCCCGAGACGGCGGCGCCAACGCCTGCGCCTTCCTCTTCCGCCACGGCGGCGATGGGGTTGATGATTTCGATTCGACCGTTTGCGTCCATACCCGAACTCCCTCCGAATCCGCGGGGAACACGCACTCCGCGCTTTAGGGGTTTAGCCGCGATCTTCGATTCTGCTTAGATAAATCAGTTATAAACAGGAAGCCGGTGAGATGTCAATTTCCCGGAGGCGCGCCCGACGGCCCTCCCCCTGTGAGAAAGGAAAGAGGCGGGCTTGCGCCCACAAGCGAAACGGGAAACTTTCCGCCCCTTGAAACGCGGGGGCGCCTTCAGGGTTTCCCGCGTTCGTCGAATCGTTCGAGCAGTTCGCCCAACGCGCCCAGCGGAACTACCTCGCCGTCCCGGCGGGACTGCCGCTCCGGGCCTCCATAGACGACGGCTCCGTGAACGATACGCGGCAACGCCCTCGCCACACGGCGAAAGGCGTCGAACCAGTCGGAGGCGACCGTCGCGCCGGACTTGATCTCGATGACGCCCACCCCGTCTCCGTTCTCGTAGAGAAGGTCGCACTCCAGCCCCCGGACGTCCCGGAAGAAGGACAGGTTGGAGCGGCGCCCCCGGTTGAAGCGGTGCTTGAGGGCCTCTGCGACGACGGCGTTCTCGAACAGCGTCCCCCGAAGCGGGTGGGTGCCCAATTGCCCGGCGTGTTCGATGCCGATGAGGTGGCTTGCCAACCCGACGTCGTGGAAGTAGAGCTTGGGTGACTTGACCAGACGCTTGCGGACGTTGGCGAAAAACGGCGGCAGCTGGAAAACGATGTAGCTCGCTTCGAGAATCGTCAGCCAGTGGCGCGCCGTGGTGTGGGAGACGCCGGCGTCCGCGCCCAGGGCCGAGAGGTTGGCGAGTTGTCCCACGCGCCCGGCGCACAGGCGGACGAACCGGCGGAAGCCGGAGAGGTTGCGGATCTCGCCGATCCGGCGCACGTCGCGCTCCACGTAGGTTTCGAAATAGTCGCCGAGCGCCTGGCGGGGTTCGAGCTTCTGGTCGTGAATCCGGGGGTAGAAACCGGAATAGAGAACGTCGTCGACCGCTTCGCTCGCGCCCGTCCGCCGCCTTTCGGCGAGCGAGAACGGCAGCAGGCGCAACAGCGCCGTGCGCCCGGCGAGCGACTGGCCGATGGCGTCGGAGAGCCGGAACTGCTCGCTGCCCGTCAGCACGAAGAGGCCGTTTCTTCCCGCCCTGTCGGCCAATACCTGGAGATAGGACAGGAGTTCGGGGACGCGCTGTATCTCGTCCAGGACGGCGCCGTCGCCCAGCCGGGAGAGAAAACCCCGGGGGTCGGTTTCGGCGAATTCCCGCTGGTCCGGCGCCTCGAGGTTGACGTATTCGAGGTGCGGAAAGGCGGCGCGGCAAAGCGTGGTTTTGCCCGACTGCCTCGGGCCGGTCACCGTGACGAACGGGTATTGTTCGAATAACGCCGTCAGGCAAGGGGTGATCTCACGCTCGATCATGGGGACAGGGTAGCGCGAAAATGGCATAATTGCAAGTACTACTTTCAATATTGCAACATGCGCGGGCGTAGGCGGACGGCAAACATGCAAGAAAGCCGCGGGAAAGCCGGGCCTCGACACGGGCCCGCCGGTATGAATTGGCGGAGAGGGAGGGATTCGAACCCTCGAGGCGCCTTGTGGGCGCCTATACGATTTCCAGTCGTACTCCTTCGGCCTCTCGGACACCTCTCCGCGGGAGCGGGGCCGCCGCGTGAAAGCGTAAGGCGGCCATGCGGGGATTTGTATACCACGGACGGCGGGGGACTGTCAGTCCGCCGTCTTCATCGCGCCTTGACTTTTCGCAGCGCTTCCCGGATGATGCGGCCACGTCAGAAAGGAGGTGATCCCAATATGAAAACACACTGTAGGGACGAGGTGACCGGCGTCTAGGGGAGAGAGCCCTCGGGAGATTCCCACGGGTTTATCTTCGCCCAGGCGAATCCCCACCAGGTCACCGAACGATGGGAAACCCCGGTCCGCGAGGGCCGGGGTTTTTCACGTCGCGTCATTTGAAAACTTTCATCTTTCACGTCTTTTGTCTTCAAGCATAAGGAGCGCGTTTCATGTCGCAGACGAACTGGACGGTCTATCTATCGGGAGAAGTGCACACCGACTGGCGCGAGCGCATCACCGGGGGCGCGGAAAAAGCGGGGCTTCCGATCACCTTTCTCGCCCCCGTAACGGACCACGACGCGAGCGACGACTGCGGCGTGTCCATCCTGGGCGATGAGGAAAAGCCGTTCTGGAAGGACCGCAAGGGGGCGGGCGTCAACGCCATCAGGACGCGCACGCTCATCGAGAAGGCGGACGTGGTGGTCGTTCGCTTCGGGGAGAAATACAGGCAGTGGAACGCCGCCTTCGACGCGGGCTACGCGGCGGCCCTGGGAAAGGCCCTCATCACCCTGCACGAGCCGGGTCACACGCACGCCCTCAAGGAGGTGGACGCCGCCGCCATGGCCGTGGCCGAAGAGCCCGAGCAGGTAGTGCGTATCCTGAACTACGCCGTCAACGGGACGTTGTAGCGGGCGTGCATGGGGTTGCTGGAAAAGTCCGTTTCGCTCGGAATTGACCACCGCCGTCATTCCGGCGAAAGCCGGAATCCATTTTTCGCCTTTTGCCTTTCGTCAGGGTTCCCGCACATCGGCGGGGAAGGAAACGCCGCCGTTCATTCATCCGCATCCGCAAATGGATTCCGGCTTTCGCCGGAATGACGAACAAAACCGAACCGCCTCGAAAGGACAGGTCTCGACCTGTCCCTACCACCCTCTCCGGTCGGGAGCGACCTGCGCAGGAACGCGCCGGGGTTTCATCGGCTACTTCACCTCCCCCGCGCGAGGACCTCGTAGACTTCCGGGTTCACGAGCGTGGACGGCCGCTCGCCCCGGAAGTAGGCGAGCACGCACCCGGTCGTGTGGCGGAGCGTGTTGCGAATCGCGTCCTCGCCCCGGCCGCCGAGGTGGGGGGCGAGCACGGCGTTCTCGAGCGTGAATATGGGATGAGCATAATCGGGCGGCTCCTCGGGGAACACGTCTATCCCCGCGCCGCGGATGACGCCGCTCTGAAGAGCCTCGGTAACGGCGTCGAGATCGAAGACGGGCCCCCGCGAGGTGTTGAAGACGTAGGCGTCGGGCTTCATGAGGCTTAATATCTCGCGGTTTATGATGTGCGTCGTCTCGGGCGTCAGGGGCACGTGGCAGGTCAGGTAGTCCGATTCCCTCGCAAGCTCCTCCAGGCTCGCGAAGCGCACGCCCAACGCCTTCGCCGTCTCCTCGTCTTGCGCGACGTCGTGGGCGATCACCTTCATGTCGAAGGCGACGGCCCGCTTCGCCACCTGCTTGCCGATGTTGCCGAACCCCAGTATCCCCATCGTCATCCCGTTCAGGGGGCGCATGGGGGGCTGAATCTCGCGCCACAGGCCCTTCCGGATTTCCGAGTCCAGCCAGCCGATGCGCCGGACGGCGCAGAGCAGCATGCCGAAGAGGTGCTCGGCCACGGACTGTGAGTTCTGCCCCGCCGAGTTCGCGACGACCACCCCCCGCTCGGTGGCCGCCGGTACGTCCACGTTGTTCACGCCCACGCCCGCGCGCACGATGATCCGCACGCCGGGGGCGCCGTCCATCACCTTGGCCGTATAGGGCTCCGCCCCCGCGATGACGGCGGTGACGCCCGGCAGGGCCGCGATGACGTCTTCTTCGGGCATGTGGCCCCGGCACTCGTCGAGGCGCACCTCAAGGCCCTCCTCCACCAGGGGCCGGAACATCTCCATCGGGTTGTCGAAATTCAGGATAAAGGGGGTTCCCACCCAGACCACGGGTTTATCGCTCATGCGCTCTCGTCTCCATTTCATTCGTTCTCGGCTGCATTGAGGGGAAATATGAAAATCAGAGCTTACCTGCCCCGCCAGACGGGCTTTCTCTTCTCGCGGAAGGCGAGGATGCCCTCCCTGGAATCCTCGGTGTGCAGGATGCGGTCCGCCACGTCGCGCGACATGTAGACCCTGTCGCGGTAGCCCAGGTCCTCGCCCCGGCGCGCCGCCTCCTTGATGGCGCAGACCGCCATGGGCGCGGCTTCGAGGATTTCGTGCGCATAGCGCACAGCCGTTGCGAGAAGCTCCTCGTGCGGCACCACCTCGGTGGCGATTCCCAGGCGAAGGCATTCCTCGGCGGGGATGAACTTGCCGCGCATCAGGTAGCTCATCGCTTGCGTCCAGGGAATCGCGTGCGCGCACATGGCCGGGCCGCTGACCGAGGATATCCCCCGGAGCACCTGCGGCCAGCCCATGGAACCGCGTTCTGAAAAAATGAGGATGTCCGAGTTCAGCGCGAAGCCCGCCCCCTGGGCCAGGCAGGGGCCGTTAATGGCGCAGATGATCGGCTTGTAGAGATAGCGGAGATAAAGATAAAGCTCGTCGTTCGACATCACCTGCGCGTCGCTCTCGGGCATCTTCTCCACGATGTCCTTGCCCGAGCAGAAAACGTCCCCCGCCGCCGTGATGATGGCCACCCAGACGTCCGGGTTGTGCTTGATGTCGGCGTAGGCGTCCTGCACCTCCTTGCGCATGGCGTAGTTGATGGCGTTTTTCTTCTCGGGCCGGTTGAGAGTCAGGTACGCGACGTGGTTCTTCACTTCATACGTGGTTGCTTCTCGATTCGCCATGGCCGGGCTTCCTTTTCTGAAAGATGCGGGAGCGGCGCGGGCCGCTCCATGAAATCATCGTCGGGTCGAAGACGGCCATTGTAGCGAAAACCGCCCGAGCGCGCTCCCGCCCGCGTAAATTCGCAGACTGTGCGCTTGAGCGGCCAGCCCCGGCCCCGTCGGCCCTCCTCGAAGCGGGGGCAGCCGATCAAGACCCCTCCCGGAGGGCTGTTGCCCCCCCCCGACAAGGGGTAACAGCGACGCCCCCCGCCAAGGAGTTAAAAAAGGCCCCCCTGGCAAGGGGATGTTGAAAAAGTCCTTCTTGGGGGACATCGCCTTTGCGGGAAGGCCGCTTTCGCGCGAACCCCCTCGTCGGAATCAACCCCCCTACCCCCCCTTGTCGGGGCTGTTGAAAAACACCTGATTTCGCGATTCGGCGAATGCAGCCGACCGGGAAGGGAGGGTTCGACGGTTTTGCTCGTCATTCCGGTGTCGGAGCCGACCGCGGAGGGAGGGTTCGACGGAATCCAGAGCCGATGTGAATTTCGAACCGCAGGACGACCATGAAAAACAATCATGCGAAAAGACGAATTCAAAAGCAAAGTCCCTGGATTCCGGCATGCGCCGGAATGACGGCGTGTAATCTCGATTGTAGGGGCCGCATATCATGCGGCCCGTTGCCGGAGAGGCGAAAAAGGCCGGGCCGCATGATATGTCAGACATATATGTCTGACCTGCGGCGGGATTACCGACTGACCTGCAAGGACTTTTTCAACAACCCCTTGTCAGGGGGGTACAAGAATGCGATGCGCTCCCGCGGGGCAGAGGGGGGTTTTTCAACAGCCCCGACAAGGGGGGTTGGGGGGTTCAAGGCCGAAACAGGCATCTCCCGGGAGGGGGAGGCATGGGCGCGTAAATTTCCTTGACGATAAACTTGTGAGAAACTCCCCCCATCGTTCAAAGCGCGTCCACCGAACCTACAGGAGAAGCCACATGCGCGTCGTCGACGTCATCGCCGGAATCCTGAAGCGCGAAGGGGTGAGCCACCTGAACTGCTACCCCACCACCGTCCAGATCGAAGCGGCCGCCGCCCTCGGCATCCGGCCCGTCGTCTGCCGCCAGGAGCGCGTGGGGGTGGGCATCGCCGACGGCTTCGCCCGCGTCACCAACGGCGCCGCGCCCTCGGTGTTCACCATGCAGTACGGGCCGGGGGCGGAAAACGCCTTTCCGGGCATCTCCACCGCGTATTCCGATTCCACGCCAATGCTGCTGCTCCCCCTCGGCCACGCCAGGGGGCGCGACCGCGTGTTCCCCATGTTCAGTTCGGTCGACTCCTACGCCTCGGTGACGAAATCGGCCGAGCAGATCAACGTGCCCGAACGGACGGCGGACGCCATGCGCCGCGCCTTCCACGCGCTCAGGAACGGCCGCCCCGGCCCCGTGCTCGTGGAGTTGCCCGAAGACATCGCGGGAATGGAAGTCTCGGACGATATGCTCGAAGGCTACGCGCCCGTGAAGCGAACGCGCTCCCAGGCGGACCCGCAGGACGTGGAGAGCGCAGCAGAAGCGTTGCTGGCGGCCGAGCGTCCGGTGATCCTCGCGGGCGCGGGCGTGCTCTACGCGGAGGCGACCGAGGAGCTGCGCGAACTGGCGGAGCTCCTCCGGGTTCCCGTCCTGACCACCATGGAGGGCAAGAGCGCGATCTCGGAGGCGAACCACCCCCTGGCCCTCGGCGTGGGTTCGAGCGTCATGGCGGGTCCCGCCTACCATTTCCTGAAAGACGCAAGCCTGGTGTTCGCCGTCGGCACGAGCCTCACCGACCACGGCCTCGCCACGCGCGTGCCCGGCGGCAAGACCATCGTCCACGCGACGAACGACCCGGTCGACCTGAACAAGAGCTACGCCGCCGATTACCCCGTACTCGGCGACGCGAAGCTCGTGCTGCGCCAGTTCATCGACTGCTGCGCGGAGCGGATGAAGAACGCGGAGGGGAGCGGGCGGGTAGGAGTACAGGCGCAGGTGGCGGAGGCGCGAAAGGCCTGGCTCGACGAGTGGGCGCCCAAGCTCGCATCTGATGAAAAACCCATCAACCCCTACCGCGTGATCCGGGAACTGATGCGCAACGTCCCGCCCGCGGAAGCCGTCGTGACGCATGATTCGGGGAACCCGCGGTACGAGGTGCTGCCCATGTATCTGTGCGACACGCCGAGGTCCTATCTCGGCTGGGGGAAATCCCACCAGCTCGGCACCGGGCTCGGCCTCGCCATGGGGGCGAAGCTGGCCGCGCCCGACAAGTTCTGCGTGAACTTCATGGGAGACGCGGCGTTCGGCATGACCGGGCTCGATTTCGAGACCGCCGTGCGCGAGAATCTCCCCATCTGCACCGTGTTGCTCAAGAACTCCACCATGGCGGTGGAGACCAATCACATGGCGCTATCGCATGAGAAATACGGCACGCGCGACGTGGGCGGCGAATACGCCGACATCGCCAGAGCGCTCGGCGGCTGGTCGAAGCGCGTGGAGGAGCCGGGCGAGGTCGGCGCGGCCTTCCTGGAGGCGAGGCGTGTGACCGAAGAGGGAACGCCCGCCCTGATCGAATTCATCACGAGCGAGGAGATGGGCTACTCCCACCCCCGCCCGTTCGGGTAGAGAGGCCTACACCTCGACGACGATCTTGCCCATCTGCTGGTTGGATTCCATGTACTCGTACGCCCCCGCCGCCTCGTCGAGCGGGAACGTCCTGGCGATGACGGGCTTGAGCGCGCCCGATTCCAGGCCGTCGTAGATGAACTTCTTCCCCCGCTCCCTTTTTTCCGGGAACTTCGTGATCTCCATGATCGTATAGCACCGGAAGGTCAGCCCTTTCCGGAGGGCCGGGAACAAGGGAATCACCGCATCCTCGGGCGAGAGGCGGCCGTAGAGGAAAATCGCGCCCTGGTAGGCGGCCGCATCGGCGAGCTTCGGCAGCGTGGACCCGACGACGGGGTCGAAGACGACGTCGGCGCCCGCGCCGGCCGTGATGTCCATCACCGACTCCGCCAGGTCCTCCTCGTCCGTCACGACGACCCGGTTCGCGCCGATGTTCAGGAGAAAATCCTTCTTGCCCGCCCCGCGCGTCGTGGCGATCACCCGCGCGCCCACTGATTTCGCTATCTGTATCGCCGCAACGCCGACGCTGCTGCTCGCCGCCGTGAGCAGGACGGTATCGCCCTCCTTCAATCCTCCGAATTCGATGAGCGCGCCGTATGCGGTGAAATACTGCATCCAGATGGCGGCTCCCTCGGCGGGCGAGAGTCTGTCGGGGTAGCGGGCGGCGGCGAACGCGGGCACGACCGCCTGCTCGCCGCACACGCCGTGCTCCACCATCGAGAAGCAGGGAATCGTGCTCACGCGGTCGCCGACCGCCAGTTCCGCCACGCCCGGACCCACGGCGTCTATCGCCCCGCAGGCCTCGTAGCCGATTCGGGAGGGGAATTCGGGTTTGTCGTGGTAAAGGCCATGGCGGAAGAGAATCTCCGCCCGGTTGAGCCCTATCGCCTCAACTTTGATGCGAACTTCCCCTTCTCCGGGCTGCAAGTCGGAAACCTCCGCCACGCGGAGCACGTCCGCGCCGCCCAACTCGTCAAAAAGAACCGCTTTCGGCATTCCCTCACCCTCCTTCGCTGTCGCTCAAAGAGCAGGCCCGATGGGCCACTCGATTACCGTCACCCCCAGGAACCACAGGGGTTCTATCCGGTAGGTCCAAAGATTCGCCTCGGTGTCTCCGCTGAGAGCCGCGGCGGATATCCACGTCCTGATCTCGTTGCCCCCGTTCCCGCCCTTATCGATCTTCTCTTGCGGCCACGCGGAGAGACCCTTCGCGTCCGCGCGGCGCAGCATGTCGATCACCTCGCGGTCCCACCCCTCGTCGATGGCGCCCAGCTCGGGCGTCCCTATCCAGTGCGAGGGCGCGCC
Organism: bacterium; assembly: GCA_963692865.2. Taxonomy (GTDB): domain Bacteria; phylum UBA8248; class UBA8248; order UBA8248; family UBA8248; genus Bin107. The sequence continues at coordinate 337,807 of OY843592.1, forward strand.
CGTCGCCACGACGGCGGCGCGCTCGCATCCTGCGTAGCTCTCCAGCAGTCGCCTGAGGGAAACGCCGAGATCGTACGCTCTCGCTGCGGGCGGCAGGGGCGGCGCCACCGTGTTTTGCAGGACCGGGACGACGGGGAGGCCCGTATCGCCCATCAAGGCCAGTGGCGAGACGAAGGAATGATCCAGCGCCAGTTCGCGGCAAACCAGGGGGTCGAAGCCGTTCGCCAGCAGCCCGCGCGCCAGATGGGATGCCAGCCCCTCCGCGCCCTCGTAAACGTCGCCCGGCAGAAAAGGCTCGGTCTCCACCGGGCCGAATCGAGGACCCGCGCCGACCGCCAGGGCGGGGTATCTGTCCATGGAGAAGGCGTGCAGGTGGTCGTTCCCCAGCAGGACCATCGCCTCGGCCCCCCGCGCCACGATCTCGCGCGCCATCCTTCGGTAGGAGGAGAATACCTCTTCCCTCACCTCTTCTGCGGGCGCATCGTGCCTGAGCAGAAAAAGAGGCGTGTGGCTCGCCGCGAAGGCGCCGACGATCTGCGCCACCTTATATCTCTCCCTCATCGGGGCGCGGATAGGAGAGGCCCGCCAGCGCCGCCCTGTAATCCGCATCCGTTATCCCCGCGCGCATCTGCAGCACGCGCAGCAGGTAGGGGTTCGCGCCGAAGCTCCACAGCGCGCGCACGTCGGAATCGCGGACCGCCGCCAGTTCCGCGTCGGTTACGTCGTACCCGCGCGCGAACCCGTGCGGGTCGCGCAGGAACGCCTCGCGCTTCTCAAGGGGCTGGATATCGTGGATCAAGCGGTTCAGGGCCAGTTTCGACATGGGGGAAGCCTACAGGAGTAGTCCGTGAAAATAAACGGGAATTGCATACGCCTCTCGACCGCGGGGAACAAGGTTCTGGATGTGGCAGGGAATGATGGAATCACTCCCTCTTGGAGGGTTGTTGAAAAACCTCTCCTTGCCCAAAAGTGACCACTGCCGTCATTCCAGCGTTATTGCCGCTCCTATTGTAGGGGCCGCATACATGCGGCCCAGCCTTTTCGCATTCACAATGCGGGTCGCATAATATGCGACCCCTACACTTCTATTGTCATCCCGACTAAGGGGGAGTGGTTCTTCTCTTTAGTCGGAAGGAAATGCTGCATAAGAGGGGAGTGGTTTGATAAGCGCACGTCGATGGGGAAATCCATCCTTTTTGGGGGAGACTTTTCCAACAGCCCCGAGATGCGGAGGCGTCGTTCGATGGCGTATACGTCCACAGGTTCGTCATCGCTGGCCGATTCGTCCCGCGCAACGGTATAATCCCGCCATCTCATCGAACGAGGAGAGCGACATGGAATGCGCGCCGGACCCGACGATTCCGCCCGGGCGCGGAAAACCGGGCAAGGAGATGACCCCCGAGGAGGCGAACGGCTTCAAGCTCCTGGGCCACTGCGATTTCGGCGGCCGCAACAAGGGCGACGTCATGCAGCTTCTCGTGAAGGACGACTTCATCCTCTGCGGCCACGTGGGCATGTCGGGCGCGGGCACGAGCGTGGTCGACGCGTCGAACCCCCGGAAGCCCAGGCTCGTGAACCAGATTCCCGCCCCGCGCAACACGCACAACAACAAGCTCCAGATCGTGGGCGACATCATGGTCGTCAACAACGAGCAGTTCGGCGGACGCGGCCCCGACTTCGAACCCTTCAAGGCGGGAATCGACATCTACGACGTATCGAACCTGCCCGAACTCCGCCCGCTGGGCTATTTCCACACCGGCGGGCGCGGGGTGCACCGGTTCTGGTTCGGCGACGGGCGCTACGCCTTCCTCACGGCGGGCGATGATGAATACATCGATCAGTTCCTGAAGATCGTCGATCTCGAAGACCCCACCCGCCCCAGGGAGGTGGGCCGCTGGGCGATGCCGGGCATGCGCATTGATGAGGAGCGCGACTGGCACCAGATGGGCCAGTTCCGCTTCAAGAAAAACCGCAAAGGCGAATACATCCCGCTCGGCGGCGAAGCGCCCGAGGGGATGAAGAAAAAACGCGCCTGCGTTCACATGTCCATGAACGTGGGCGAGAGGTGCTACGGCGCGTGGTGGGATTCGGGCTTCATCATCCTCGACATCGCCGACATCACGAACCCCGCGCTCGTAAGCCACACCCAGTGGCCGCCCGAGGAGAGTTCGGCCACGCATTCGGTGCTGCCCCTGCCCGAGCGGAACATCTGCATCGTCTCGGATGAATGCACGGCGGAGGACATGGAGGACATCCCCAAGCAAATCCGCGTGATGGACATAAGTGACGAGAAAAACCCGAAGGTGCTCTCCACCTTCCCCCACCCCGAGGGGGATTACGCCGAGCGCGGCGGACGCTCCGGCCCGCACAACCTGCACGAGAACCGCCCCGATTCGCTGATCGACGAAACCCGAGTTTACATGACGTGGTTCAACGGCGGCCTGCGCGTGTTCGACATCGAAGACCCCTTGAAGCCCAGAGAAGTCGCCCACTACGTGCCCGAAACGCCCAGGCGCGACCCCATCCGCCCCCTGTGGGGGAGAGACTACGAACTCCTGCAGGTCCAGGTGGACGACGTCTACATGGCGGCGGACGGCAGGGCCTACATCAGCGAACGCCTCGGCGCGGGGGTGTGGATTCTCGAGTCTGATTTTTAGGGGGGTTCGAGTATTCAACGACGCTTCAGAAATGAGCGAGATAATCGATTGAACGACTTCACACATATTTCCTTGGACGTAGAACATGATATCGATAATTGGGAGGTTGCCTATGAGCGCCCGACCGGTTCCCGGGCTAAGCTGACGCTCATCCGCGACAGAGACAATCAACATTTTATCTTCAAGCTGCCAAAAGAACATCGTGAGCATCAGATTTGGTCGGAACTTCTCGCATCGTTCATCGCAGGCGATCTTTTGTGCTGGGACGTCCAGCATGTATCTTTGGGCGTTCGAAACGGCAAGCCGGGGAATCTGCTCCACTATATTTACCAACCCGAAGTTCCAGAACATTTCATCGAAGGCTGGCAACTATGCAAAGAGGTTGACCCTGAATTCGACGTGGACAAAGGACAGCACCATACCTTGCCCTTGATTCTTCGAACCTACACCGATGTAATTGCCCCGAGCTTCAAGATTAAACGCTCTGATTTTATGATTTTCTGGTCACGGGCGCTTGCTCTGGATACACTGATATCCAACACGGATCGCCACGCGGAGAACTGGGCTGTTATTGTAACTTCAGAACCTGCAGTCCCGGCCAGAATGGCGGCACTTTACGATCACGGGTCGAGCATGGGATGTAGGCTGGATCTCGTAGGGCTGGATCGATATTTTGACGAAGATGGCCGCCTCAAAGTAGACCGCATGAACCGATTCAGAAAATCCGGGAGACATCACGTTCGTCTCGAAGAACCCATGAAGAATGGAGCCCACTTCGAGCCTCTATGTCACAAATTGTTGGAACATCACCCGGAGGGCCGCGTTGTCTTTGAAGAAGTAGCCGGAATCGACCTGGAGATCGTGAACAAGTTGGTACATGAGATTGTCGCACGCGTCGAACTGCCGGAGCCCTATGCGCTCACGGATAGAAGGGCAGAACACATCTATGCTATTCTGAAACTCGGCATGGAGCGCATCGAGAACATCCTCCGCGAGACGAAAAAATGACGGACTTGATCACCGACCCCATACAGACGCGCCGGGCTTTATTTACGTGGCAGCGCCCCCTGGAACAGCCCGGTTCCCGCGACAGGTTCGCGGTCGCCGAATTGTTGCAGTGCGAGGGAGGCGTGGCGTTCTCTTATCTGGATGAAGGCAGCCTTGCTCCGGTTATGGAAGCTGGATTCCGTGGCTATCCCGGCTTGGCGCTCGGCGATGCGCACGAAGCCGAAACTGCGCTCGACGTGCTGGCCCGACGGCTGCCGCCCCGAGATCGGCCCGACTTTCATGAATTCCTGGAGACGTTCGGCCTCTCGCCGCAAGCCGATTTCTCCAACCTCAGCCTGTTGGCCTATACGGGCGCCCGCGTAACCGGCGACAGCTTCGGCGTCACCGAGACTTTCGATGGTTTCGACCGCCCCTTTCGCTACGTTTTCGACGTCTCGGGTTACCGACATTACCGAAACGATGCGCTTGACCTCGCTGTCGATGAACCCTTGATTTTCCGGCTCGAACCAACAAACGAGTATGATTCTGATGCAATCGAAATAGCCCGAGAAAATGACGTCCGACTCGGCTACATCAATCGGTTGCAAGCTCAAACGGTACGGGGCTGGATCGAGCACGGGAACATAGATGCGCGCGTGTTTAAGGTGAACGGTCGCTCGGCCTATCCACGATTATTCGTCATGGCCGATATCGAGCCGGCCATGCAAAAGGTCCATGCGGCTTGAAAATCCCTGCCGTTTAGCTGTTTTAGAGTTATCCTCACCCCAGCTTCTCGGCGAAAAACGCGAGGGTCTTCTCCCAGGAGTCCTCGCTCTGCGCGGCGCGGAAGCGCTCGGGGTTGTCCTCCCACTGGAATGCGTGACCGGCGCCGTCGTAGCGGTGGAAGACGTATTCCGCGCCCGCGTTTTTTAACGCCGCCTCGTAGTCGTCCACGTCTTCGGGCGAGGGGTTCTGATCCTCGTTGCCGAACACCCCGATGACGGGGCACGCGATGTTCGCGGTCAGCTCGATGGCGGGCGGGTTGCCCGCGCCGCGCACCTCCTTCACGCCGCCGCCGTAGAAGACGGCGCACGCGGCGTAGCGAGAATCCGTGCACGCGCCCAGCCAGCTCACGCGTCCGCCCCAGCAGTGGCCGACGATTCCGATCCGGCCCGCGTCCACGCTCTCAAGCGCCGCCAGGGCGTCGAAGCCCGCTTTCAAGTCCAGCGCCGTCTGCGCGTCGTTGAACTCATCGCGCTTTATCTGCATGTCGTCTTCTTTCGACCACCAGTGATAGAGAAAGGGGACGGACACCGCGTAGCCGTTCTCCCGGTAGCGCGCAGCCGTCTTGAGCGTGAAGGGGTCGCCATCGATCCCCGCGTGGCCCGGTATGTGCTGGCAGAGCACCAGCCCAGGATGGGGGCCCGCGCCTTCGGGCTCATACAGGTAAATCTCCATCTCGCTGCCCTGGACCTGCGCCGTCTCGATTCGATAGCTCATCTTTTTCCCTCTCTTTTTTATAAGTATGAAGCCGCGTGATTTGCTCAAAGACTACAACAAGGAAACGCTTCGCGCATGGCCGGAAGCGCTCCTCCTGGGGTTGTTGGAAAAGCCCTCCTCGCTCAGAATTGACTACTGCCGTCATTCCGGCGAAAGCCGGAATCCATTTGCGGATGTGGGTGAATGAATAGCGGCGTTTCATTCCCTGACGATGCGCGGAAACCCTGACGAAAGGCAAAAAAGCGTAACAATGGATTCCGGCTTTCGCCGGAATGACGAACAAAACCGCATGGCCTCGTAGCTTCCTCGGACAGGCACAGGGGTCTCGGACAACCATTGGGGGTTGTCCGCTACAAACCCCACTTCCCGGTCGATTCCATTCGCCAAATCACGAAATCAGGACTTTTTCAACAACCCACCTGATGCGCCTCAGGCGTCCTCGAACACGAGATTCTGCGGGTTTCCCCGCAGATAGGCCTCCACGTTGTCCACTGCGATGCGCGCCTCACGCTCCACCGCCCCCTCGGTGTGCGCGGCGACGTGGGGGGTGAGGACGACGTTATCGAGCGAGCGGAACGGGGAATCCCCCGGCAGGGGTTCCTCCGGCTCGAACACGTCGAGGCCCGCGCCCGCGATCCGCTTTTCCCGCAGCGCTTCGAGCAGGGCGTCCATGTCCACGAGCGCCGCGCGCGAGGTGTTTATCAGATACGCCGTGGGCTTCATCTGCGCGATGCGCTCTTTGGAGATGATGCCTCTCGTCTCGGGCGTCACGTGAAGCTGGATCGTCACGAAATCGGCCCGCATGCACGCATCGAGCGTGGCCGCGCGCGCACCGGCCCCGGCGGCGCGCTCGGGCGTCATATTCTTCGACCAGGCGAGCGCCTCCATCCCGAAGCCCCGCGCCATGGGGACGACCTTGCTCCCGATGTGACCGAAGCCGATCACCGAGAGCGTCTTGCCGAGAAGCTCCACGCCCCGGACGCGCTCCCACGCCCCCGCCCGCATGGCGGGTCCCTGAAACGGCAACCGCTTCGCCAGGGCCAGGACCATCATCATCGTGTGCTCGGCCACGGAGGGACTCCCCGCGCCGGGCGTCACGGCGACGGATACGCCCCGCTCCCGCGCGCGCTTCATGTCCACCGCCCGGGGGCGCGTGCCCCATACCGAGATGAGGCGAAGCCCCCGCGCCGCATCGAGCAGGGCGGCGTTCCTGAAGTCCGTCTGGTAGCGAACGGTGAGGATAACGTCCGCACCTGCGATGCGCGCGGCCATCTCTTCCTCACTCGCAGGCCGCTCGGTGAAATGGTCCACCTCGCCAAGCTCCATGAGGCGCGCGAGTTGGGGCGAGTCCGTGAAGTTGCCCTCGTAGTCATCCGGAATCACGATTTTCATGCGCGCACGCTCCCATCCTCGCCTTCCGGGCGCCACCGCCCCCTCAGGGGTCGGTCTTCCTTCCTCGGGAAGATCGATACCTGCGGTGCATTCGCCGCCCCCGCCGCTGTAAACGCCCGCTCATCGGGGTGGTTGAAAAAGTTCTCCTCGCTCGCAATTGGCCACCGCCGTCATTCCGGCGCATGCCGGAATGACGAACAAAACCGCACCACTCGCATGGACAGGTCCCCGTGCCTGTCCATGCGAAGCCAACCACGGGGATGGACATATTCGATACGGGCGGCCACGGGGGGCCGCCCCTACGTCTCAAAACTTGGGTGGGTATGTATCCCCTCCCCGGTCGGCTCAATACCCCGAATCACGAAATCAGGGATTTTCCAACAACCACCCCTGGGGCGGCGATACGCCTCATCGACCAAAAGGTTTACGCCTCCACGGTATACCCCAATATGATTGACAGAACATATCGTCTCAAGTAGTGCTATGGAATCGGACGAAACTACGCTTTCCCACCTCGCTTCCAGAGGATGCGCCCGAACGCCATGATGCCGGACCTGACCCCCGAAGAAGCCGAGATGGCGCGCCGCGCGCGCCGGATTGCGCGCGAGGACATCCTCCCCATCGCCGCGGCGAGGGACAGGAACTACGCGCCGGGCGAGGCCTATCCATGGCACATCGCCGACAAGCTCGATGCCGCGGGCTTAAGAACGCTCACCGTGCCCGAGAAGTTCGGCGGCTTCGGCGCGCGGCATCTTGTGCAGGCCATGGTGGCCGAAGAGATAGCCTACGGAGACCTGGGCGTCGCCGTCTCGATGGATCAGACGTATAAATTCACGCAACTGCTCACGAACGAGACCACGCAGGCGCAGCGCGACCTGTACCTCGAAGACTTCATGACTGACCCGAGGGCGCTCCTCGCCCTCGCCACCACGGAGCCCCAGAGCGGAACCGACACCTTCCTCATGTACGACGCGCCGGGCGCCGGCCCGCGCATGACGGCGAAACAAGAGGGTGATTTCTACGTCCTGAACGGCACGAAGCACTACATCTCGAACGGAGGACTTGCGAAGTATTACTTCATCTTCGCGAGGACGGCGCCCGAGAAGAAGATGAGCGAGGGCCTCACCTGCTTCCTCGTGCCGCGCGACACGGAAGGCTTCGAGATCGGCGAGGCGCACTCGAAGCTCGGCAGGCGGCTGCTCCAAAACGGCGAACTCGTGCTCAGGAACTGCCGCGTGCCCGCCCACAACCTCTTCGGCGAGTGGAACGGGGGCCTGTCGATACTCAAGCGCATGGTGAGCGGCGCGCTCATCCCGGTGATGGGCCCCTCGCGCCTCGCCTACGATCTCGCGCGAACAGCGGCGCAGGAGAACGGGGCGGCGGATGAGCAGTGGGCGCAGATGGCGCTCACGGAAATGTATATGCTGATTGAGGCGGCGCGGACCTACCTGTATTCTGCGGCGTGGCATGCGGAAAAGCCGACGGACGATTCGAAACGCCGTCTGATGTCCAAGGTGTTCGCCTCCGAAGCCGGCATCAGGGTCTGCCGCACCGCGATGGAGATCTGGGGGAGGACGGGCGCGACCCGGCGCGACGACAGGCCGACGCCCGAGAAATGCTGGCGCGACGTGCTGAGCTACCTCCACGGCTTCGGCACGAACGAGGCCGTGAAGCTCAAGGCCGCGCCGCTCCTCGCCCCCGCCGGCGTGGATGAATGGTAAACTTGAAAATACGAGGTTTTTCGTCACATAACCGATAAGGAGACTGCAATGCCCGCATACAAGAAATCGGACGCGCGCGCCTTCTGCAAGGAGAACATGCAGGGAATCTGGGCCGCCATCCCCTACCCCTTCGATGAGAACGACGACATCGACGAGGCGGGCCTGCGCGCCGACATCCGCCACTACATCGACGACCTCGACATCAAGGGGTTTTTCGTCGGCGGGTTGATCGGCGAGTTCTGGTGCCTCACCAAGGAAGAGCGCCTGCGCGGCCAGGCGATCGCCTGCGACGAGGCGGGGGACGTGCCCGTCATCGCGCACACCGGCCACACCTCGGCCAAAGAGGCGATTGAACTCACCAACGCGGCGATAGAGGCGGGCGCGACCTACGCGATCCTGGCGAACCCCTACCTCGGCGCGCAGGGGATACCCGAGCGCGTGCGCGCGTATTTCCGGGAATTCTGCAGCAACGTGGATATCGGCGTGTCGCTCTTCAACACGGCGGCGACCGGCTATTCCCTCTCGCCGGGCCTCGTCCGGCAGATCGTCGACGACAACGAGAACATCTGCTGCATCAAGAACGCGCAACCCAAACCCCACTGCGACAATGTGCGCGAAGCCGTGGGCGAGGACATCGTCGTCAGCGACCCGATGGAGACCCAGTGGTTCTTCAGCCGGGCCTATCACAAGCAGCAGACCTTCATGAGCGGCCCGGATCCTTTCCTCATGCAGCGCACCGGCAACCTGGGGATGCAGCGATACACCGACCTGATCGACGAGGGGAACCTCGAGGAGGCCTGGACCGCGCGCGAGTCCATGAACCCCATGCGCCGCGTGGCCGACAAGTGGCTGTGGGAGCCCTGGACGCGGGGGGCGTTCCCCATCGCCGCGCTCAAGAACTGGATGGACCTGATGGGCATGCGCGGCGGCCCCACGCGCGCGCCGATGATCCCCCTGAGCGCGGACGAGAAGGCGGAGCTGACCTCGGATCTCAAGAGCGTGGGCCTCATCGACTAGCTCGCTGCGTTCCTCGCGTTCATAAGGATTCGGCGCATGGATTTCGCTCCCGGGGAGGCCACTCTCGCGCTTCAGGGCCTGGCGCGCGACTTCGCGCGTCAGGAAATCGCACAGCACTCGGATGCGCTCGACGAGGAAAAAGACCCGGAGAAACGCTTTCCCGGGGAGATACTGGACAAAGGCGACGCTCTCGGCCTGCGCACACTCTCCCTCCCGGAAAGCTACGGCGGAGGGGAAGCCGATCTGCTCAGCCTGTGCTTCGTGGCGGAGGAGATCGGCTGGGGGGATTTGGGCGTGGGCGTCATCTACGCTCAGGACTGGGCGCTCGCAAACGCAGTATCCCGCCTGTGGGATGAGGCCGCCTTCGCGGCGTTCGCGGAAAATTTCACGCAGGATCAACCGCTCCATCTGGCCCATGTGAAAATCACAGATACGCCCGCGCCAGAGGATAAGAGTCCTTATCCATCAGATGCGCGCCAGGGCGCATCCATCGGGAAAGATGGCGACGGCCTACGCCTCGACGGCGGCGCGCGGCACGTGCTGAACGGCGCGGCCGCCGGCCTTTTTCTTCTGGAGTCAGGTTCTGCGGACGAGAACGAGCGGCAGGTCTTTCTCGTGGAAAATCGCGGGGGGGCAGGAATCACGGTCGCCCGCTACCATGACCCGATGGGGATGCGCTCCTGCCCGGATGTCGACCTGCGCTTCGAGGATGTAAAGCTCGACCCTCCGCTCGATTGCACGGACGAGAAATGGCGGAGCGCTACGCACGCTCTCCGCATCCTGCCTGCGGCGGCGGCGGTCGGATGCGCGAGGAAATCCCACGAGCACGCGCATGAGCACGCCCGCGAGCGCGTGCAGGGAGGAAAACCCATCATCGAGCACCAGACGGTGGGCTTCATGCTTTGTGATAACCTGATGGAACTCGACGCCGCCAGGAGAAGCCTCCAGGCGGCGGCATGGGCGGCGGAGCATGGCGAGAACGCGGAACCCTGGCGGAGCTTTCTCGCAAAGGCCTTCGCAACCGAATCGTGCGAGCGCGTCGCGCGCCGCTCGATGGAGGTGTGGGGAGGCGCGGGCTACATGACCGAAGCGCCCATGGAACGGCTGGTGCGCAACGCCGTGGCCTTTTCCCATGGGTTCGGTATGGGCCACGCCGCGCGCTCCGCCGCGATGGATTTGCTGTAAGATAAACCGTGAATGACGCGATGATGCCAAACGATGGAGGGTGTGGAATTGAGTGAGAGAATCGCCTACGTCAAGGGCCGGTTCGTGCCGGAATCAGAAGCGACCGTGTCCATCCTGGATCGCGGCTTCCTCTACGGCGATGGCGTGTACGACGCATCGCGCACCTTCGGCGGCCAGCCCTGGCGCCTGAGGGCGCACATCGACAGGCTCTATCTTTCATGCCGCTACGCGCGGCTCGACCCCGGCATGAACGCGGACGAGATGGAAGCCCTCACCATGGATCTCATCGAGCGAAACCGCGGCGTATACGCCGAGGGAGAGGAATTCCGCATCAACCACTGGGTGACGCGCGGCGGCGGCATCAGTTCCGCCGCCACCCACACGCACGGGGCGCACACGGTGGTCATCTTCACCCTGCCGATGGACTATTCGCGCTACGCCCACGGCTACAGGGAAGGCGTGCCCTCGGTCGTCACCGGCGTGCGGCGCATTCCGCCCGAATGTCTCGAACCGCGCGCCAAGGTAGGCAACAAGATGAACCACGTGCAGGCCGACTTCCAGGCCGCCGAGGCGGGCGCGTGGCCCATCATGCTCGACATCCACGGCTTCGTGGCCGAGGGGTCGGGCTACAACTGCTTCTTCGTGAGAGACGGCGAAATCCTCACTCCGACGGATCACAACTGCCTGGTCGGCGTCACGCGCACCCACGTCATCGACATGGCGAAGGAACTCGGCATCCCGGTTCGCGAAGCCAACCTGACGCGCTACGACCTGCTGATCGCGGACGAGGCCTTCCATACCGGGAACAGCATCTGCATCCTCCCGGTCTCCTCCATCGACGGAACCCGGATGGCGCACGGCGCTCCCGGCCCCGTCACCAAGCGCCTCATGGACCTGTGGGCGAGCCAGGTGGGCTGCGACTGGGCCGCGAAATCCCTCGCCGCCATAGAGGCCAGTTGAAAAAGCCCTCGCCGGGGGTGTCGCTTCTATCCCCTGAGGAGGGGGCAAGGGGGCTTTTTCTACAACCACATACATGCGCACCTTTGCTCTTGATCGTCATTCCGGCGAAAGCCGGAATCCATTTGCGGGCGCGGGTGAATACACGACGGCGTTTCACTCCCCCGCCGATGCGCGGGAACCCGGACGAAAAGCAAAAGGCGTAAAAATGGATTCCGGCTTTCGCCGGAATGACGGCAAAACCTCTCACATCAAGGTTTTTCAAGAGACCCCATAGAGGGAGAGTGGTTGTTGAGTGCTCTACAATGGGAGAGTGTTGTCTCCTCTCTTATCCCGGTCGGCTCCAAACCACCGTCCCGAACGGGCTTTGCAGAACCCCTGAAGCCCTCATCCTGAGTAGGCGCGCAAGCGCCGTATCGAAGGATGGGGGACATCTCCCCGGCGCGAGGCGTGATGATCCCGTAGGGACAGGCCTCCGTGCCTGTCCTTATTGTAACCATCCTGCAATAGGACAACCACGGAGGGTTGTCCCTACGGTGAACAATTCGATGTTCGGGATTCCCTCCTCCCTTGAGGGTTTTCAACAGACCCTATAGAGGGAGTAAACAAGACACTCCGCTTCCATGCAGGATGGACAAGAAACGGAGCCTGCGAGTAGAGCCTATCGCCTCCCCCCGAAACCGGCCGAGAGGTCGGAGCGTTCGAGAACGCCGCCCATCCCCTCGTGCCTCGCGCCGAAGAACGCGCCCGTGACGACCCCTTCGTCTCCACCCGAACGGGAGAAGGCGTTGCCGCGCACTTCGACCGCGTAGCCGAGGCCGCCGTCCCCCCATCTCGCGCCGCCGTCGAACTGCATGTCGGTGAAGTCGAGTTGTCCGTCCAAATCCTCCAGAGCGACCGAAAGAAGAGAATCGCCGACGACCACCTCGCCTGACGGCGTCATACCCAGCAGCGCGCCGCTCCAGGCGGCGGTCCCGGACAACGCCGCGTTTTGCGCCAGAGCCATCGGCGGCCCAGGCCCCGTGGCCCAGGGTTGCGCCAGGCCGTTCCTGAAAGCGGCGCCGAAGGAAACCGCCCCGCCCGGAATGCCCAGATCGCCTCGAACGTGCGACGACGCCTCATCCCAGGGGGCCAAACTCTCCGCCGATATTTCTTCGGGCTGCGCGCCGGGCCGGAACCTGCCGTACGCCGCGAGCAGCGCCTCCCGGTCTATCAGGGAGAAGAGGAACGGGGGCAGGTTCGCCGGGATATTGGGATTGAGAGTCGCGTCCGGGAAGCGCTTCGGATCGGTATGGTTGGCGAAACCCAGGGCGTGGAGCAGTTCGTGAACGAGGACGTAGACGGTTTTTTCCTCGGAGAAATACCGGACCTCTCCGGTGTCGATCAATATATGGGCGGAGTCGGCTTCCAAGATGTCGTTTCGCCGCGTCCGGGAGTTGAACCTGGAGAGCGTTTGCAATTGCGTACTGCCGACCGCCCTCTCGCCCGCAACGCTCCCCGCCGGCCATCGGGACTGCGGAATGAATTCGATATGGATGCCGCCGCGCGGCACGTCTTCGACGTCCACCGGATCCGGAGCGGGAGAATCATAGAATGAAACGCGCTTGTCGGGAGGCAAGGCGGCGTTGACGATTTGGACGGCGCGCACCGCATGGCCGGCGTACGTCTCGTTCGTCCCCTCGACGACGCGGACGGTCGGCGGACGAGAGAACGTCGCGAGTCCCGCGGCGTCGGGATAAGTCGCCATCAGCCGCAGATACGCGATGACGTCTGCGGCGGCGGCGCCGCCCTTCACCGACCCCTTCGAGACCGACGCCCCGTTGCGTGCTCCCGCCGGTTCGAGTTCTCCGGGCGGAGGCGCGGCGGCCATCCCGATATGCGCGGCGCCGCCGAAATCGAAAACGGGCGCCTGCGCCGCCCGGGCGGGGGGTGGCGGCCCGGCCGGGGGCGTCGCCGCGGGCGGGGCGGGCGGTGGCCCGGCGGCGCCTCCCCCGCTCCCGCCGCCGCAACCGTGCAGCGACATGACGATGAGAACGATCGCGCAGAAGATTCCCGAGGGTTTCATTTCCATCCCTTTCCGAGGGCCGAACAACCCCCCCCCCCGGCTTTCACGCAACATCGGTCGGACGGCTAACACTACACGGAGTTTACGGCGCATTTTCATCCATGCCCATTGTATATAATTCCGCCGCTGCGCCGTAGTCATTTCTCCGCAATCCCGATATATTGTCCGCCATCGATCATACATGTTCGCGCCCTCGGCGGCGCGCGCGGAGATTCTCCCGGGAGGAGGTTCGCATGAAGGCCACGGCGTCGAAAGCGAACGTGATTCCACCTCCATGCGGCGCGGCCCGCATGATCCGTCTGATCCGCTTTTTGGCGATCTTGATGGCCGCCGCGTACGGCGGCCTCGCCGGGGCTGCGCTTGCGCACGCCGCCCCGCTGAAGCTCGGTCTGCTGATGAACTACAGCAGCGGCTCCAAAGAGGTGTACAGGGACAGGCAGCGCGCCTTCGAGCTCGCCGCCAAACACGTCAACCAGGGCGGCGGCGTGCTCGGCCGGCCCGTGGAGTTCGCCGTCGGGGACACCACGTCGGACCCGGAAAAGGCGGTCGAGCAGGCGCGGCGTCTCATAGAAATCGAGCGCGTCCACGCCATCGTCGGCCCCAATTCCAGCGCCAACGCCCTGCCCGTGGCGGAGCGCGTCATCGGCCCGGCGGGGGTGCCCACGATCAGTTTCTCGGCCTCCTCGCCCAAACTGACGAAAGCGGCCGACCGCGGCTTCTTTTTTCGAACCGTCCTCTCCGACGTCGCGCAGGGCCCCGTCCTCGCCCGCATCACGCGCGAACGGGGCGGCGGCAACGTCGGGATGCTCTACGTCGACGACGCATGGGGAAGAGGACTCGCCGCCTCCTTCATGGCCGCGTGGAAGGGGAAGCTCAAGGCGGTTGCGTTTTCCCGGGGCCGGAGCAGCTTCGTCGACGCTCTGCGCGAATCCGCAAGCGAGGGCGCGAAGGCCCTGGTCGTGATCGCTTTCGAGACGGACGCCGAAACCATGGTGCAAGAGGCGCTCGCGCAGGGCATCTACCGCACCTTCACGTTCGGCGACGCCGCCAAGCGTCCGTATCTGGTCCGCTCTATCGGGGGAGACCGGCTCGGCGGCATGTACGGTTCCGGCGGCGGACTGGCGACCACGGCCCGGACCGCCTCCTCACGCGCGTGGGACGCCGCCTACGTCGCCGAATACGGTTCCCTGCCCGTGTTCGCCTACGTCCGGGAGACCTATGACGCCACCGTCGCTCTGGCCCTGGCGGCCCAGGCGGCCGGCAGTCTGGACGGCGCCGCCATCCGCGACCGGTTGCGCGCCGTCGGAGCGGGCCCGGGCATCGTCGTGACCGCAGGCCCGCGGGGCGTCGCCGACGCTCTCCGCATTCTCGCCGGAGGCGGAGAGGTCGATTACGAAGGGGCGGCCACGTCGCTGGACTGGGACGAGAACGGCGACCTGCGCCGGGGCCACGTCGGCATCTGGCGTTTCACGCCGGACGAGCGGGTCGAAACGGTCGGCGCGGAGCCGTATGAACGATAGGTCCGCCCCGCGATGCGGACTTCGCCGTTCCTCGTGCAACGAACCCTCCCGCGATCTCGTTTCCGCGGGACCGGCGGCGGGTCAACCAAAATTCGGGCGCTTCGATTCCCCCGCCGCCCCCGCGCCTTCCCTGTGGCCATTTGCCTGCAATCCCGATATATTGTCCGCCGTCAACCACACATGAATGCGCTTCGCATCGTGCGGAGGTTTCCGGGAAGGAGACTCTCATGAAAGCCATGGTTTTGAGGGAAAAAGGAGCGCCCTTTTCATTTGAAGACGTGCCCGACCCCGCGCCCGGAGAGGGCGAAGCCGTGGCGCGCGTCATCGCCTGCGGCTCGGGCCTCACGATTCACCACGCGCGCGCGGGCCGCGCGGAGATCGATTACCCCATGATCATCGGCCACGAGGTGGTGGGCGAGATCGTCGAAACGGGCGGCGGGGTATCGAACGTGCGGGCGGGCGACGTCGTCACCTTCCACTGCTATCTCACGTGCGGGCACTGCCGCTGGTGCCGGGTGAACAGGGAACCGATATGCGACAACATGGCCGGCTTCGTCGGAAGACACCGAGACGGCGGCTACGCCGAATACATCAACCTCCCCGCGCGGAACTACGTCCACATACCCGACGGCCTGGACTACAAGGCCCACCCCGCCGAGGCGGCCGTCATCTGCGACGCGATCGTCACCCCCTACAAAGTGCTGCGCCGCGCGCGGATCGAACCGATGGAGACCGTCGCCGTCATCGGGGCGGGCGGCGGCGTGGGGATCCACATGGTCATGCTCGCCCGCTGGGCGAACGCGCGCGTCATCGCCGTGGACGTCTCAGAACAAAAACTGGCCCAGTGCAAAGAACTCGGGGCGGAGGCCACCGTGGACGCCTCGAAAGAGAACGTGACCGAAGCGCTGCTCGAACTCACCGGGGGCTTGGGCGTGAACGTGGCTATCGATTTCGTCTCCCAGGACACCACGCTCGAAGCCGCCGCCGAAGCTCTCGATATGGGAGGCCGCCTGGTGACGCTGGGCGGCTTCACGCCCAAGCCGTTTCGCCTCTCCGCCGGGAGCCTCCTGAACGGGGAGCTCGAGGTCATGGGCAGCCGCTCGTTCACCAAACAGGAGATCATCGAATCACTCGATCTTTGCGCGCGCGGAGACGTCTGGCCGCTGGTCACGGAAACCTACCGGCTCGAAGAAGCCGAAAAAGTGCACGAACGCCTCGAAGCGGGCGCGATTACGGGCCGCGCGGCGATCGTGATGGACTGAACGAATTTTCTCTTAACCTCAAGGCGAACGATGGATTTCACCCTCACCGAAAAACAGCTCGAACTGCAAAAGCTGGCGCACGATTACGCCAGAGATGAACTCAAACCCCATGTGCGCGAACGCGAGCGGATTACGGACCCTGCCGAGCGATTCCCCTGGGATATTCTCGAGACCGGGAGCAGGCTGGGTTTAAGGACGCTCTCCATCTCGGAGGAGAGAGGCGGCGGCGGGGCCGACATTCTCACGCTCTGCATCGTGGGCGAGGAGATCGGCTGGGGGGATCTGGGCGTGGCCGTCACCTTCGACCAGACCTGGAAGGTCATTCATTTCCTGGACATCGTCTGGAACGAGGAACAGCGCGCGAAATTCCTGCCCGCGTTCCTTGAGGATCACCGCTTCCACCTCGCCGTCGGGATGACGGAGCCGGAGGTGGGTTCCGAGAACTTCATCCCCGAAGAAGGCCCCGACCGCGGCGTCCGCACGAGCGCAGTGCGAGACGGTGAGGACTGGATCATCAATGGAAAGAAGCACTACATCAGCAACGGGGGTATCGCCAGGCTCTACGTGCTCGTCTGCCGCACAGACCCCACTGTCGGCGTCTCCAAGGGCGTGACCTACTTCATGGTGACGCCGGATATGGCGGGGTTTTCCATCGGAAAAATCCACGAGAAGATGGGCCAGCAGCTTTCCCAGAACGCTGAACTCATCTTCGAGAACTGCCGCGTATCGGACGATTACCGCGTCACGGCGGTAGGCGGGGGCGTGGCGGCCCGCTCCGGTCCTTTCTCGCGCGGTTCGGTCATCGAATCCGCCGCCACGAACCTGGGACCCGCCCGCGCCGCCTATGAAGACGCGCTCGAATACGCCAAAACGAGAATCCAGGGCGGAAAACCCATCATCGAACACCAGGGCGTGGGCTTCATGCTGGCGGACTGCTTCGTCGAGTACGAGGCATCACGCCGGATGCTCCACTACGCCGCCTGGCGGGCGATGCGCGATGGCTACGACCCCAAGCTCGGCTATATGGCCAAGGCGTACACATCGGAGGCCGGTTTCCGCATCGCCACGCGCGCGCTCGAGGTCTGGGGCGGAACGGGCTACATGACGGACGCGCCGATGGAGAAATACCTGCGCGACGTCATCAGCTTCCTCCACTCGGCGGGCACCAACCAGGCGCAGCGAATCCGCGCCATGAAGTATTTTTAGTCACCGAACGCATGTATTCGTCTCGATTCCCATTCTCTTGAGGGCGCAAGCCCCGAAAGGCCAGGTGCAGCATGAACAAGAAGATCGCCGTACTGGGCGCAGGCGCCATCGGCGGCAGCGTGGCCGCCGACCTGACCGACGCAGGCCTCGACGTCACCGTCATCGACCAATGGCCCGAACACGTGGAGGTAATGCGAAAAGACGGCTTACACGTCCAGATGCCGGATCTGGATCTCAAAACGCCGCCCTTGCGCGCGCACCATCTGTGCGAACTCGCCTCGCTAAGGACGACCTTCGACATCGTCCTCCTGATCGTCAAATCCTACGACACGCGCTGGATGTGCGAACTCATCAAGCCCTACCTCAAGAGCGGCGGGGTATTCGTCGGGGCGCAGAACAGCATGAACAACGACATGATCGCGTCGGTCATCGGGCGCGAGCGCGTGGTGGGCTGCTGCGTGGAGCTCTCGGCGGAGATATTCACGCCCGGCTTCATCCAGCGGAACACCCCGCGCAAGGGTACCTGGTTCGCCGTGGGGGAACTGGACGGCTCGGTAACCCCGCGCGCGGAGGAGGTTCGCGACATCTTCGCGCACGTCGCCGTCACCGAACTGAGCACGAACATCGAGGGCACCAAGTGGACGAAGCTCATCGCCAACTGCATGACGATGGGGCCTTTCGGGCTGCTGGGACTCAAGAACGCGGAGACCCGCGAGCTTCCGGGCGTGATCGATCTCTCGGTCGGACTCGGCAAAGAGGCGATGGCGGTGGGCGAGGCGCTGGGCTACGGGGTGGAGCCCGTGTTCGGCCTCTCCTCGGATGATTTCGCGGGTTCTGACGATCAGGTGCTCGTGACGGCCATGAAGACGCTGCTCGGCCACGTGGGGCCTCGTTCGCGCACCGCGCCGATTCAGGACCACATCAAGGGCCGGAAGAGCGAGATGGAATACATCAACGGACTCGTCTCGCGCCGGGCGAGAGAACTCGGCATACCCACCCCGTTCAACGACGCGGTGACCGAGATCGCGCGGATGATAGACGACGGCGAAATCGAGATGGGCCGCCCGAACTACGAGCTTCTCCAGGCGAAAATCGCCGAACTGGTCTAGTCCGTAGGCCTGTCGCCGAAATACAGAGGATGCCCGCCATGCCCTTTTACCACTGGGACGATATGAAAAAGCGCAACATCGTCTCCACCACGGATTCCGAAGGCAGCATGATTCTCGGCGCATCCACCACCCTGACGCGCCAGGAGCAGCCGCCCGGCAAGGCGACGCGCCCGCACAGCCACGGCTGCGAGCAGATAATCCACATACTGGAAGGCACGGGCTGGTTCCGCGTCGGGGATGAAGAGAAGACATTGGGCGCGGGCGAGGTGGTCCACATACCCCTGGGCGTGGAGCATGAACTCGAAAATCCGGGACCCGGCGTTCTCGTCTATCTTTCGTTCAAGAACAGATCCCAAGACTGGCCGCCGCGAGAAGCGCTCGCAAGCGAAGCGGAGGGGGTCTGACCCGCAGAGCCGGACCGGATGAAAATTTCCATAAGGAGACAGCAGCCATGATCGATCCTTTCCGCATGTCCGCCGTGCCGCGCGTGCGCTTCGGCAGAGGCGAGGCCGCCTCCATCGGGGATGAGGCGAAGAGACTGAACATGACGCGCCCCATGCTGCTCGCGGACCCCGGCCTTTCGGGCGCGGGCGTGCTCGCTCCCGTGACGGATGGCCTCGATGCGGCGGGCGTCGAATACCGGCTGTATGAAGACGTGGAGCCCAACCCGTCGGACCCGAGCATCACGCGCGCGCAGGCGTTTTACGAGGCGAACGATTGCGGCGGAATCATCGCCGCGGGCGGGGGAAGCGCCATCGACACCGCCAAGGCGATGGGGGCGCTCTTAACGAACGGCGGGAAGATTAGCGACTATTACGGCGCGGACAAGGTGGAAAAATCCATTCCGCCCTTCATCACGGCCCCGACCACGGCGGGCACGGGCAGCGAGGTGACGCGCGCCTCCATCATCACCGACATCGAACGCGGAACCAAATCGAGCATCCACTCGGACGCGCTCTACGCCGACGCGGCGGTGGTGGATTCCTCCCTTCTGGCAACGCTGCCCAAATTCTTCGCCGCGGGCGCGCTGATGGACGCCCTCACCCACGCGGTGGAATCGCTAGGCTCCCCGCGCGCGAACCCCTGGACCCAGGCGCTCTGCTTCGAGGCGGTCGGGTTGATCGGCCGGAACGCGCGGCGCTTCGTCGCCGACCCCTCAGACCCCGACGCCGCAGACCCTCTGGCGCTGGCGGCGTGCCTCGCGGGCGCTTCTTTCACGAATACCGGCCTCGGCATCGTGCACGGACTCACGCACCCGGTCTTCAACTTCTTCGGCGGCCACCACGGCACCACCAACGGAATCCTCCTCGCCCCCGTGATGCGCTTCAACCTGCCCGCCATGCGCGATACCTACGCCCGGCTGGCCCCGCTTCTGGCGAACCCCGAGGAGGGAGCGGACGATACGCAGGACGCGGAACTCAGCATCCAGCGCGTCCGCGCCCTGGCAAACGACATCGATATCCCCGGATCGCTCGCGGCCATCGGCGCCAAGGAGGAGTACCTCGACCGCATGGCGCACGAGGCGGCCGCCAGCACAACGGTGGCGACGAACCCCGTGCCCGCCATTGCTGAGGACATGAAGCGGATTTATCTGGAGTTGATGTGAGGGGATAAAGCGGCCTGCGGCGTTATTTCTTGGGTTCGAGAAGTTTTCTCAAGCCCTTCACTTCCTTCTTCTTGTCGTCCCCTTTCTCTGCGTTCACAAAACCCGCAACGTAGAGATCCCGCAAAATCTCTGTATCGCGCGAATCCTCGAACAAAATTTCCTTATTGGTCTGCACCCCATATTCAAGCAGGACCCTCTTGACGTAATCTACATCGGCCGGTTTATTTTTCGTCGGTTTCGCCGACTGAAAATCTCCCTTCTTTTCCGTCAATCGCGGCAGAAAGTAGATTACCGGTGTCCCTTTTTTGACATTGATGATGTTCTTCAATTTTTCAATATCCGAATTGAAACATATTTTTTCAAAACCCCGATCATAAGTAGTACCGACATACCATGGGGTCGTGTTGTTACCGATCCGCATTCCAACCACATATACACCACAAGTGGTGTTCAACTGCTTTTGTTCCTTTCCAAGAATACTACTCCATGTCTCTTCGACCTTAATGGCCCTTTCTTTGACCTTGTTAGGGTTCTTCATCAGAACGTCATGTGGACCATGTACGTCATATCGGAATTTCACTTCTTCGTGCCCGGTTACTTCAGCGGGTTCATGCTTTATTCCAAATACGCCTTTGAGTTTGTCCACGCTCGGCGATGGATAATTTCTCGTATTCAAAAAACCCCGTATGGAAGTTTCCTTAATCATTTTCGTCATCGCTTTATTCAAAAGATCGTTATTTGCCGACAACGATTGCTGAATAAACATTTCTTCGACGAATCTCACCCCCAAGAACTCTTCCTGATTCGATGCCGGAGGAGAAAATCTTTCATTCTTATCATCAACTCGATCAACTCGCGCCAACAAGTACAAAAAAGGACGCCCCTCTCCGCCGTATTTGTTAATCAAGATGCTGTTGTAATAATAAAGGTTCTTGAAATTGAAACATTCTTTTTTGAATGTAAGCTTCTCAGCTTTTCCCACATACCAAGGCAGTGTCTGTGCGGCCGTTCCTTTCATTCTGCCTTCTACGCCACGCATTCCGAAGAGATAAACGCCGCAAGCATCCGGCAAATCATATTCCTCCTCGCGGCCTCTCCGGCGGATTTTTTCCCAAAAACTATCCGTGTCTTCTCTATCGATCCAATTGGAATAGCCTTTATCGACTCCAATGTCATACGGACCATAAACCTTGAAGCGCATTCGCTCTCCTTTCCGGCATGGGATTTTAGGGGGATTATATACAAGAAAATGGCGTAAAAGGCATCCCGCAATCCTTGCGGGGGTTCCCGCCCGTTCCCGTAGGGAGCGGCCTCGTATTCAGCAGGCGAGCCGACTCTCCGGCAACTGCGCTTGTCGCTTCACGAGGATAATTTTGCAGATTTGCAAACGGATTGTCGGTGTGTTAGCAAAAAAGAACACGATAGGGGGCTCAGACATGGACGAAGAAATCAGGCAGGAATTCAAGAAACTTCACGAACGACTCAACGAAATCCACGAAGAAAACAACCACTGGCATAATAAAATATATCAGCAGAATATAGGCAGAGACGCCAAAATCGAAGCGCTGGAAGAAAGGGTGTCCAGCATTGAAAGAGTCGTTTTTTCTTGAGGGATCAGGGTAAAGGGCCGGGCGGCGTCATGCGATACGCCGTCAAGGCGGCAAGGATCGCCACCGGGAAAATCACCGAATCTTGAATCGACAGGCAAAAGATTGCTCGCGAGGGCGGCAAGGTCCATACCGGATCACGGAACCCACCGCCGCGCTTCTTCCCGGATGGCCCGCGCCTTGTCGGTCCCTTCCATCACCAGGTTGTCTGACGGCGGGCTGCCGCTGAATTTCTCGTTGCGCCAGCAGTGGTAGCGAAGCGCTTTTGGATACGGCGTCAGGTCCATCGCCTCGAAATAAGACGCGGGCACTTCGCCCGGCTTGTGGGGGTCCATGCGGTCTTTCTCGTAGATCATCGTGCGCTTGATGACGCGCCACCGCCCGTCCCTGCGCTCGAACAGATCCACCACGCTGCTCCAGGTCGAGAAGTCGAAATCATAGCCGTCCATCGTCCGCCTCTGGTGGAGGGTGAGGTAATACTCGCACACGCCGCGCTCCCCACTTATTCGAGTACGCGCGTTGCCCGCGACGTGTTTCTGGGAGTCGTCGGGATGGTGGCCGCCCATCATATCGCGCGATTCGGTGATGAACGCATGCGCGTTGCCCATGAACCACGAGGTGGTGATGTCCGCATCCGGGTGAAAGCAATCCAGCAGTCCGTCCCAGTCGCCCGTATCCCGGCAGACGTGCGAGAACATGGCGACCTCCATCATTTCGAGTTTGTCCGCCGCCGCGCGCAGCCTCGCTTCTTCGCTCATTCAATCGTCTCCTTCCGCGTGCCCTCGCCCGCCAATAGATGTTGGCCAAAAACACCTTCGCCGGGGCATCACCTTTACCCCCTTGTCGGGGCTGTTGAAAAAGACCCGCCGAGGCGACCCCCGGTTTTCGCCTTTGCTCGTCATTCCGGCGAATGCTGGTGACAACCGACAGGTTGGCCAGAACCGATGCGAGAATCGGAGTCCGTGGAATCCTGCCGCCTGCGACGGATCGACGTATTTCCGCATATCTTCCATTCGAGTCCGCTCTGGATTCCGTCGAACCCTCCCGTCTTGGTCGGCTCCGACACCGGAATGACGGTTGATAATCCCGATTGTAGGGGCTTCTTCAACACCGCCCCTACAAAACGGTTCGCTCGCCGATGGCCGGCTCTCCGTGCCCCAGACCGGGAAGCTCCCAGGCGCCGGCGCCCACCGGGTTCCCCTCTCCCTGGATGTTCGCGTCGATCACGTAGGGACGCCCGGCCTTCACCGCCGCATCCACCGCCTCGCTCAAATCGGCCGCCTTGTCCACCCGCACGCCCGTGATGCCGGCGGACTCCGCCATGGCGGCGAAATCGGGATTATACGGCGTAGCGGAGGCGTGCTCCTGGAAATCGGTGGCCAACTCCCGGCCGCCCAGGTAGCCCCGCTGAAGCCCCCGGATGGAGGCGAAGGCGTAGTTGTTCCAGACGACCCAGACGGCGGGTATGTCGTATTCCACCGCCGTGGTGATGGCGCTCAGGTGCATGGCGAAAGCGCCGTCCCCGCACACCGAGACGCAGGGCCTCTCCGGCGCGGCCAGCTTGGCGCCCAGCACGCCCGCCACGCCGAAGCCCATCGCTCCGAATCCCATGGAGCCGATGAGCGATTGCGGCCCCTTGGGGCGGCAGCACTGGAGCAGCCAGTTGTGGTGGACGCCGACGTCGCTGATGAGGATGGCGTCATCCGGCAGGGCCCTGTCGATCTCATAAGCCGCCCGCTGGGGGTGGATGGGCTCGGTGTCCTCCCGGTAGCCGGGCGCGGTGAACTCCTCCCACTCGTTTCGCCAGCCGTCGATCTCCCGGAGCCAGTCCGCCCGCGCCGGGGGGATTTCCGCGTCTTCCGCACCGAGCGCTTCGTTCACCTGATCGAGAAAGACGTCCACGTCCGCCATGAGGCCTAAGGCTACGGGGTAGTTCCGCGCGATCTCCTCGGGGTCGATATCCACATGGATCAGCTTCGTCGGCGGGATGTTGAAAGAATATCCCGGCAGCCAGCTGCTCGAGGTGCGATCGTCGAAGCGGACGCCGAGCGCGAGCAGTACGTCCG
The DNA here is from genome assembly GCA_963692865.2 of bacterium. Classification (GTDB taxonomy): domain Bacteria; phylum UBA8248; class UBA8248; order UBA8248; family UBA8248; genus Bin107. The sequence continues at coordinate 361,664 of OY843592.1, forward strand.
CCTGTCGCGCTGCGTGGTTCGCAGGATAAGTCCCGTTTCTGGCGATGAGTCCCAAGGCCAAGGGATGACTCGCGTCGATGGCCCCCATCCCGCTCGATGAGCACGCCACGGGAATGTTCAGCTTCTCGGCGAGCGCGACCATCTTCGCCGCCGCGCCCGCGTATTTCACGCCCTGCCCCACCAGGATCACGGGCCGCTCGGCGGTCGAGAGCATCTGGACGGCCTTTTTCACCCCTTCGGGGTCCGCCCCGCAGCGGCAGGAGACGTTCGCGTTCCACTCAGACGCCTGCGGCATATCGACCTCGGTTTCCTCCTTGAAGACGTCGAACGGCACGTCGAGCACGACGGGACCGCGCCTGCCCGTCATCATCGTCTTCCACGCCTGGCGCGTGAACTGCGGCACCATCTCCGCCCGCGTGGGCTGGTACACCCGCTTGCAGTAGGCCTGCACGGTCGAGGGAAAATCCGCCTGGTAGTGGCGGTAGGTCTCCTGGAACGCGCCCCGGTTGAACTGGTTGGTGGGGACGTTGCCCGTCACGGCCAGGAAGGGGACCGAATCGAAAAAGGCGTTGGCCAGGGAAATCGGCATGTTGGCCGAACCCGGCCCGCAGGAGGTGAACGTCGCCACCGGCCTGCCCGCCACGCGGTAATAGGCGTCAGCCATGAAGCCGGAGAGCGACTCGTGGCGCACCGAGAGCGTCTTGATCTCATCAGCGCGCTCATGGAGCGCGTCCAGGAAACTGATGTTCCCGTGTCCGCACAAGCCGAAGACGTAGGGAACATTTTCCTGAATCAGGTAATCGACGATGATCTGGCCACCATTCATGCGGGTCAAAATGCGGCTCCTCAGGAGAGAATCGGGAAACTACCGGGGACGCATCGCCCGGAAAACAAAGAGCGACACATCAGATCTTGACCGGGATGATGCGGAAACATGAACGCCCGGAGTTACCAGCCTGACGGCTCGCTCTCGAAAATCCCGAGCGATTCGAGCGTCTTTTTCGTGTGGGCCTTGGCGTCATCGTCTGGCGGCAGAATGGGTTTTCGCGTCTCCCCGACGGGCCGGCCCATGAGTTCCATCGCGTACTTGACGGTTGCGGGGTAGTTCGCCTGCAACAAGTGCAGGAGCACGTCCATCTTGTATTGCAGGGCGCGCGCTTTGTCGTAATCTCCCGAGGCGCAGGCCTCATACAAGGACAGAACCATCCTCGGAGCGACCTCCCCGCAATTGGAGAACGACCCCGAGCCGCCGACGGGAATCGACGTGAGCAGCCATTCGATTCCGGTGAAGACCGAGAAATCCGCGCGAGCGGCCGAAGCGATGCGGCATGCGCCCGTAAAATAGTTCATGTCGAAACTGGCGTCTTTCAAGGCGTGTAAGTTCGGGAGTTTTTCGAGCATCTCTTCCAGCATGTCGTGGGAGATGGTCACCTGGAGCCTGGGGTTGTTGTAGGCGATCATCGCGACATCAACGCACTTGCCCATCGTGAGGAAATAATCCAGATGGGCTTCGTCATCAGGCGCCCAATGATAAGGCGAGAGCACGACGATTCCCGTTGCGCCGATTGCCTCGGAGTGCCTCGCCAAATCAATGGAAATATCCGGTCCCGAAGAGGTCACGTTCACGAATACGGGCGCGCGGCCCGCCGCAGCGTCCACCAGCAGACGCGCCAATTCCTTGCGTTCGCGCTCGCTCAGGTTCAAGGACTCGCCGATGTGCATGGGATGGGCGATGAAGGGAAAACCCTGTTCGATCAGAAAATCGACTTGCCTGGCGAAAGTGTCGTAATCAACGGCGCCGTCGGGCCCAAACGCCGTCGTGGGCGCTCCCATGATGCCCTTGAGCTTCATTCGGCCTCCCTCCCTCGGGTGGTGGATTCCGAAACCCATGCGCTCCAGGCGCCTTTCTGTCTCCGAGTCTCGTTCTCTTTATTAGACCGAGAGCTCTTCCATGCTTCCGAGTTTCCTGAAGACAATCGTTCCCAGCAGGAGGAGCGCAGTCTGAACGAGAGCGAACGCCGCCACGACGCCCAAAGCCTCGTTTTCCTGCAAGATGTAGAGCGCCACCGCCATGGGAGCGCTGTCTTCCGTCGCCAGGAGCACCGACACCGGCAATTCCCTGATGAACATGATGAACAACATCAGATAAGCCGCAAAGATGCCCGGCCTCAAGAGCGGCACCGTGATCTTCTTTATCGTGGCGACGAACGAGGAGCCGCAGATTCTGGCGCTTTCTTCGAGTTCGGAGCTCAGCGATTGGAGCACCGAAGATATTGTTCTGAGACCATAGGGCAGATAGCGCGTCATATACGCCATCATGAGCAATAGCATGGGCAACGCATAAAGCGGCGTCTTGATCCAAGTGATGAGAAAAGCCATGCCCATGATGAGGCCCGGCACGCCGATAGGCAGGGTGCTCAGGTAATCGACCGCGCCGCTGAGCTTCTTGTTCCTGCCCCTGAGAATCACCATGGAGAGGAACGTGCACAGCACCACAGTGATGAACCCTCCCACCAACCCGAGGATGAGACTGTTCTTGGTGGCGCGGACGGCGTACTCGTATTCAAACAAAACATACGCCCAGTTGTAGATGGAAAGTTGGCTCCAGCGGAATCCGCCCAGCCAGGCGCGGTTGAACGACGCCAGCATGAGCGCTCCCAGCGGGAGGATGACCGCCAGAAGAACGTAAAAACAATTGAAAGCGAGCGCGACGTATTTCCAGTGTCCCAAAGAAACGCGGCTGGGGCGGTAGCCTTTCCCCGTCACGGTCACGTAACTTCTCGGCGCGATAATCTTTCTCTGGATATAGAGTCCCAGCGCGGTAAACACCATCAGGACGCTTCCCAGCGCCGCCGCCCCGCCGATGTCCAGGGGGTATTCCTCCATCTTCGTATAAATGATCGTCGAGAGCGTCGATATTCTCGCGATAGGCCCCAGCAGGCTTGGCACGCCGAAAACACCCATGCTCACCACGAAAACGATGATCGCTCCGGAGAGCATCGCAGGCGTGGAAAGCGGAATCGTCACCCTCAGGGCCGTACGCAAAACGCCGGTCCCGCATACCCGCGCGGACTCCTCGAGGGCCGGGTCCATCCGATTCAGGGAGCCTATCGTAAACAGATACATGTAGGGCGTATAAAACAGCGCCATCACCATGACGATCCCGGTCATCGAATAGATGTTGAAAGGCGGGGCCGACAACCCGAAGAGATCGATCATCCAGCGGTTCAACATGCCCGTCCTCGGGGCGGCCAGCGCCCACCAAGCGACGGCCCCCAGGAAGGAAGACAGAAAGAAGGGGATCAGGGTCAACGCCTCCAGAATCCTCCGGAAAGGCATATCGGTCCGCGCATGGAACCAGGCGAGCGAAACGCCCGTCAGACAAGAGAATACCGATGTTCCCAACGCAATGATCAGGGTATTCAGCGAAGCGTCGAACACTTCGGAAGTGGAAAAGGTCTTCGTGAAGTTCGTGAACGTGAATATGGACTTTCCGGATTCGGGGTGGGTCACGAACGCGCTGTAGAGAAACACGGATACCGGCAGGATGGCGAGAACGGTGAGCAGACCGAGGGAACCCAGTTTCAGCGTGTTTTCAGAGTTGAAAAAACGCCCCGCGGGAGCGGAGGCCGAAGCGGCCGGTTTCGCTCCGGCGCCTCGGGCCTCCAACTCCGTTTTTGATACGTTGCTCAATGCCTGACCCCTCGGGTATTACGCATCGCTATTTCTTCGTCCCCGATCCGAACACTTCGATGAATTCCGCCTTCCATTTCTTCACGTCCGAGGGCGTGATTTTGCTCCAGTCGGTCGGGATGACGTTGATCTTGTCGATGGGCGGCGCGATGCCGTCTTTCGCCAGGATGAGCTTGTTGATCTTCTCATCCTTGTGCGGCGGCAGCGGCCTGCCGGAATTGAGCGGATTATAGTTGAGGAGCATGTGGTGGCCTCTTACGCTCCGCCAGTAATCGACGAACAGCTTCGCCATGTTGGGGTTTTTCGCTTTCGCCATGATCACGGAACCGATGGGAAGCGCGACTACGCCTTCTTTGGGGTAGATGGGGTCCATCTTCACACCGGCTTTCTTCGCAATCCAGTTGTGCCTGGCCATAATCGTCGTTCCGAGCCAGTATTCCCCCGCCATGAGGGAGCGTCTCTGCGCGGAGCCTCTCGCCATCACGCCGGCGCCTGCGGCGCTTAATTTCTGAAAGTAGCTCTTTGGCAGCCGCTCGCGAAGTCCCTTGTACCAAAGCGTGTACGTCTCGGAGGGCCTCGCATCGCCGACCAGCACCTTGCCCTTGAACTCGGGTCTCAGCAAATCGTACCAACTCGTCAGCTTGACGTTGCCCGCCAAATCTCGGTTGACGGCCATCGTGTTGATTTGCCCATCGGACACCCAGTAGCCGTCACCGTTCATGTTCGCTTTTTCCGCCAGGTTGTAATGCTTGTCTTCCGGCGAGACGTATTTCATCAAATGCCCGCGCCGCTTCATCGAGTGCAGCCAGGAGGCCGCAGCCAGCACGACCACATCCACGGAAAGCTTGTTGGCCTTGATCTCCTGCTCGAAACGCTTGATGAGCGTACCGGAGCGCCTGTTGGCGAAACGGAATTTCACCTTCGGCAGTCCGTAGAGTTTCTTGAAGGCCTTTTCCATCGCTTTGGCCGCTTTCACGGGAGCAAGGTTCGTGGCCCAGGAGAAATTGCCTTCTTTTCTGGCGCCTTCAATCAATTTTGCCACGCGGGCTTTTTCCGCGCCTTTGAGTTCTTTCAGGATGGGCGCCTCTGCAGCGTGGGCGGGACCGCCCAGCGTGAACGTATATGCCAGTAATACCGCCACTCCAAGTGTGCAAATCAATCTTGTTTTCATCAACATTTCTCCCAAGGAAATAGTAAAGAAAAAACCGGTTCCGCGCAGGAAAGCATTCGGTATGCCCTCCCTTCAATCACGCAACACCACGCACCTTGAGGGAGATATGCTCATGGTTGCGGGCTGACCAACCAGAATCTCCGCATCGCCACGAACGTGCACCCTCAATTCCAGACTGCCCGATTGAACCAGGCAATCCCAGGATTGCCCCAGATAAACGGCATCGCTTACCTGGCCCTTCAAAACGTTGTTGTCGTTCGGCCCGTCATCTGCGAATTCGATGTATTCGGGCCGAACGGTGACCAGCAGATCGGATCCGACCGGAATATCGCGCTCGATCCCTTTCGCGCAGAGGATTTTCGATTCCAGGGACGGGACTTCCACCCAAAGGCCTTTACTGTCGTCTCTTTCAGCCGCTTTGCCTTCGAGAATGTTCGTCACGCCGATGAAATCGGCGACGAAACTGTTGGCCGGTTCGTTGTATGTGGCGTGCGGGTCCCCTTCCTGTTGTATCTTTCCATCTCTCATGACGATGATCCGATCGCTCATCACCATGGCTTCGGCCTGATCGTGAGTGACGTAAATGGCCGTCAGTTTGAGTTCCTTGATCAGGTTGGCCAATTCGACCCGCATGCGTTCACGCAGCTTCGCATCGAGGTTGCTCAGCGGCTCATCGAAAAGAAGAACGCGCGGGTTGTAGGCCAACGCGCGGGCGAGGGATACCCGCTGCTGTTGTCCTCCGGAGAGTTTCGTGGCGTTTCTTTCGCCCAGACCGCTCAAGCCGACGAGTTCGAGCGCATTGACGACCTTTTCGTTCACTTCAGCGCGACTCGCCCCCTGGGCCTGAATGCCGTAAGCGACGTTCTCTGAAACCGACATGTGGGGCCATATGGCGTAAGACTGAAACACCATGCCGAGGCGGCGCTTCTCGGGCGGCAGGCAAACTCCGTTGCGGCTCGAAGTGAACACTTCGTCCGCGATGAGGATGTCTCCCTCATCAGGGGTTTCGAGTCCTGCAATGCAGCGAAGCGTCGTCGTCTTCCCGCACCCGCTCGGACCCAGCAGGGTCACGAATTCACCCTCTCCCACGGTGAAGCTGACGTTATCCACCGCCAGGGTTTCCGTACCGAAGCGTTTCACCAAGTCCTTTACGACTACTTCCGCCATGCAGAGGTCCTATTCATAAGTGCCATGTATGTATTGGTAATACGTTCATCCTATTTCATATCCATCAAGAATGTAAGTCGTGCGGTCATGAATTCGCAGAATGCCCGATTGCGGCATCCTCTTGCTCGATTTCGTTCGGCATCAAATGAAAGCCCTCGTATCCCGCCTCCACGATTTTCGCGCATTTTTTCGAATAGACGTCGAACCCGGCGATGTAGGGCATGAACACGCGCGGCTTGCCCGGTACGTTCGCCCCCAGATACCAGGAGGCGCACTTGTAGCGAATCGTCTTGGCGGTCTCCTCGTTGTTGTGCGCCACCCAGGCGTCTTCCGCCTCCACCGAAGCCTCGATGGACTTCATCCCGTTTTCGCGCAGATACGCGAGGCACGCGCCTATCCACTCGACGTGATGGTCGATGGAGGTCTGCATGTTCGTCAGCACCGAGGGGCTCCCCGGACCGGTGATGGTGAACATGTTCGGGAATCCGGCCGTCATGAGGCCGAGATAGGTGCGGGGGCCTTCTCTCCACTTGTCCTGCAGGGTGCGTCCGCCGCGCCCTCTGATGTCGATCCTGAGCAGGGTCCCCGTCATGGCGTCGAACCCCGTCGCCAGGATGAGGGTGTCGATGTCATACACTTGGCCCCCCGTCATCACCCCCTCTGGCGTTATCTTCTCGATGGGCGATTCGCTCACGTCGACCAGGCGCACGTTCGGGCGGTTGTAAGCCTCGTAATACTCCGTAACGACGCAGAGGCGCTTGCATCCGATGACGGTCGTGGGGCAAAGCAGTTCCGCGGTTTTCGGATCCTTCACGACCGAGCGAATCTTGTTGCGGACGAATTCGCCCGCCGTCCGGTTCGCCTCCTCGCTGTAGCGCAAATCCGTGAAGGCGGAGAGGAAGGGCAGACCCCCGTGCGCCCAGCGTTTCTCGAATTCGCGCTCGCGTTCTTCTTCGCCGACCTTCAGGGCCTCCCGCTCGCCGAAGGTCTGATCGAATCCCGTGGCCGACTTCTTGGCTCTCGCCCGGATTTGCGGGTAGTTCGCCTTCACCTCGCGCTCGCGCTCCTCGCCGAGGGGGCCGTTTTGCGCGGGCACGGCGTAGTGCGCCGTTCGTTGGAAGACGAACACTTCGTCCGCCTCACGCGCGATGATGGGAATCGACTGCATGGCGGATGAACCCGTGCCGATGACGCCCACCCGTTTCCCCGAGAAGTCCACCTTTTCGTGCGGCCAGAGTCCGGTGTGGTAGACGGGGCCGCCGAAGCCGTCCAGCCCCTCGAAGGCGGGAAAATTGGGCGAGGAGAGACACCCGGTGGCCATCACGCAGAAGCCGGCCGAGACCCGCTCGCCGCCGTCCGTCTCGACGACCCAGCGGCTCGCCTCCTCATCGAATACGGCGGAGACGATTCGCGTGTTGAACACGACGTCCCTTCTCAAATCGAAGCGCTCGGCCACGTGCTCGATATAGCTGAGAATCTCGGGCTGGGCGGCGTAGCGCTCGCTCCACTCCCATTCCTGCTGGAGTTCTTCTGAGAACTGGTAGGAGTACTGGACGCTCTCCGTGTCGCATCGCGCGCCCGGGTAGCGGTTCCAGTACCAGGTGCCGCCCACGTCGCCGCCCGCCTCGTAGACGCGCGCCCTGAAACCGCGCGTGCGCAGCCTGTGGAGCATGAAAAGGCCGGCGACGCCCGCGCCGACGATGAGGACATCGAGGTCCGGTTTATCGTTGCCTTTCAACCCTTACCCCTTTATTTCGTTTCTTTTTCCTGTAATCGGAGCATCGCACATTTTCTTTCATTTTTCGATGAACGTTGCATATTTATCGAATTTTTCACTTATTCCGCTCAAGTGGCTTATTTCCACTATACCCACCGCCGACTGATGCCAAAAGTTGATGAACAACTACGGGCGATTAAGGGGTATTGCCGACATTTGCAAGGACCATAAGGAGAAAGTCGGGCCTCATTATGGGAAATATACGCTTGACTGGCCAAGCGTATATTTCCCGTTCGATGAATCGCTTCGGTATTTCCCTGTGGATTTTGGGGGCGGGAGCTACCTCACCGCTGAAACACGGTTCCGGGATCTTCGCTTTCGGCGCCTCCTGGGTGCGCCGGCTACGGGTCCACCAGGAGCGGTCCGCTTCCCGGAAAAACCCGGATATTCGGGTTTCGACCCATTCGAAGCCGGCACGCCTGGCGGGGTCTGCTGTTCGGGTACGTTTCCATTTGATGCGGATCGACGGCTGCCGCCCGATGCGCCACGGCGCCTGGACGCTGCCCGCCCGGAGGCGGACGGTTTGGACCGCTTCTGCCCTCCGGGCGCAGTGGCGCTTTGATGGGGGTGGTTTTCGACGATGGATATGGGCTGTTTCGTTACCCGCTCGATGTCGCGGAGAAAGGTCCGCTCTGAGGGGTCGCAGAATGAGAATGCGATTCCTTCGGCGCCCGCCCGTGCGGTTCTCCCGACACGGTGGACGTAGCTCTCGGGGATGTTGGGAAGCTCATAGTTGATGACGTGGCTGACGCCGGAGATGTCGATGCCGCGCGCAGCAACGTCGGTGGCGACGAGAAGACGGGCGCGCCCGTTCCGGAATTTCTCGAGGGCGCTCTGACGAGCGTTCTGGGTCTTGTTGCCGTGTATGGCCTCTGTCGAAAAACCTGCTTTTTCGAGCTGCTCGGCGAGGCGGTTGGCCCCTCGCTTCGTGCGCATGAATACGAGCACGCGGCTCATGTCGGCGTCCTTGAGAAGGTGCGTCAGCAACGATCGCTTGTTTGGCGTGTCGGTAAAGAAAACCCGCTGGTCGACCTGCTCGACGGTGATAATTCTCGGGGAGACCTCGACCCGGACGGGATCGTTCAGTATGTCTCTGGCCAGGCGCGCGACGTCGGATGGCATGGTTGCCGAAAAAAGCATCGTCTGCCGCTTTTCAGGCAGGGAGACCATGATCTTCCGCACATCGCGCAGAAAGCCCATATCGAGCATTAGATCGGCCTCGTCCAGGACGAGGTGGGATATCTGATCAAGGCGGACGTGGCCCTGCTCTTTCAGATCCAGCAGACGCCCGGGTGTGGCTACGAGGATGTCCACCCCGCCAGAGAGAGCGCGAACCTGAGAATGCTGGCTCACGCCGCCCAGGATGACAGTGTGGCGCAACGGCAGGCGCCGCCCGTAGGCGCGGAAGCTCTCCCCAATCTGGATGGCGAGTTCACGCGTGGGCGCAAGAATGAGGGCGCGCGGGGCGGGTCGCCGGCGGTTTCTTTCGCCACGATCTCCTTTGCCGCCGGGGGTTCTATACTCGCCCGGCCGGCCGGCGGAAAGATGCTGCAAGATGGGCAGGGCGAAGGCGGCGGTTTTTCCCGTGCCGGTCTGGGCGATGCCGAGCAGATCCTTTCCGGCGAGGAGTTGCGGAATAGACTGTTCCTGAATTGGGGTCGGGTGGGCGTAGTTCTCCGCGCGAAGGGCGCGTAGGAGTGGCTCGGCCACGCCGAGATCGGTGAATGAACTTTGAAGCATGTAATCGAACTTCCTTCTGCCAGTATTCGCCGCCCCTTTAGGCGGACGTATGCTTGGCTGGTACCGCTTTCCACACGCATCTGGAGAAGACGGAGGGTAACTGGATAGAACTCGGGATGAGAGGCGCTTCCGATCACCAGGAAACACAACGCGTGATCACGAGAAATGTCGAGGGGGTTTATGCACTCCCCGCGCCTGAATGTCAAGAGGGAGGGAAAAAGGCGCCTCCAATGGCGCGCGCAGTCATACTGATGCCGTTTTCTCGATGATTCCCATCGCGCCAAAGACCCTCGATAATTATCGGGTTTCAATGATACCTTTTGGATTGCCGATAAGCATTCATTTCCTCCCTCCTCGGTCGGCCAAGCGGAATCGGCGCAAGCGAAAAATACGGGCAAATGCGCGCGACGAACCGACGCGATACCGGAGGTCTCCGGTTCTTTCTCTCGTTCGGCCTCCCGCCGTTGCGAAAACCGGGCGTCGCCCCTAGTATTCCCGCATCGTCTGAAACCGGAAACGCTCCCCAACCCACAGGGGAGCAGGAACACGGCACAACACGAAAGGATGCGTCATGGAGGATAAGAGCGGGGCGTTCCGTCTGGAGGAAGCGTCCATCGAAGACCTGCACGCGGCGATTCGCGCGGGACGCACGACGTGCGTAGCAGTCGTGGAGCACTACCTCGCGCGCGTCCGCGCGTACAACGGCGTCGCCAGCATGCTCGTCACCGAAGACGGCGCGCCCGTTCCCGAAGCCAGGGGCGTGGTTCGCGGCGGCGCGCCGCTCGAGTTCCCGACCGAAACGGTGAAGGCTTCCGACTACCTGCCCGACCTGGACGAATACGCAGGCCCGCCGCTGGAGTTCGGACGCATGGAGGCCACCGCGTCCGACCCCGAGGTCGAGCAGCAGTACGGCATGATCGTCGGCATCCCCAACGCGGGCCAGGTGAACGCCCTCGCCACCCTGAACATCCGGGGCGAGCGATCCGTCACGTGCAAGGGCGATTTCGACAGGCATCCCGCGGAAGGCCCCCTGCCGCCGGGCGCGCCGCCCATGTGCGAGGTCTTCCGCCATTACCCCGACGCGCTTGAGCGCGCGGCGGAGCTCGACGCGGAGTACGGCGCCGACCCCGACCTCGAAAAAATGCCGATGTTCGGCGTCGCCTTCTCCTTCAAGGACCCCTTCGACACGAAGGACATGCGCTCCACCGGCGGGGGCGACGCGGCCTATGACATCGATTTCCCCGCGCGCGACCACGTCCTCGTCGAGCAGCTCAGGAACAAGGGCGCCGTCATCTTCGCCAAGGCCGTGAGCACCGAATACAACGGGCGCGCGGGCGACCCGGGCGGGCGGCACGCGCCCGAGAAGGCGCTGCCCTCGGTGCTCGGCTACCAGCGCAGCACGTGGGGCGGGAACCCGTCCAACCCCTACGACACCACGCGGGCGGCCTCTCTGGGTTCGAGTTCGGGCTCCGCCCTCTCGGTGAGCACGAACATGGTGATGGCGAGCCTGGGCGAGGAGACGAGGGCCTCCTGCCGGGGGCCGTCGAACCACAACGCCGTCGCGCTCATCCTGCCGCACAAGGCGATGCTCGGGTTTGACGGCGGCGCCATCGGGGCGGACATCTACTGCGACAGGAGCGGCGTCATCACGAAATCACTCGCCGATTGCGCCAGGGTGCTCGACGCGCTCAAGGACCCGGTGAACGGCTACTACGACCCGCGCGACCCGTTCACCACGGTGCCGCGCTCCTCCGTTCTGGATACGCCCTACGCCTCGCACATACGGACGAGCGGGGAGGCGGGCGCGCTCGAAGGCGCGCGAATCGGCGTCATCCGCGAGTCGATGGTCTATCCCAGAGGGTCGAAATCGGAAGAACCCATCGTCAACGCGGCGGCGAGGGAGATAAAGGAAGTCCTGGGCCTAAAGCTGGGCGCCAAACTCCTCGAATCCACCGACCCCCTCTGGGCGGGCGACCCCGAGGTCGAGACGATGAAGACGGATTTCCGCCGCGCACTCGCCAGGCTCATCCCCGTCTTCATGCCGGACATCATGTTCCGCCTGACGCCCGGGGGCGAGCCGCTCTTCACCGAGTTCGCAGAGGCCATCGCGCCCACCGAGTTCGCGCCGGGCGTCGTTTTCGGCTCGGGCGATATGCAGCCCATCGACTACATGCTCGCCATGGGCGAGGGCAGGATCGAGCAGCCGATAAACCTGGACCTCGCCACCGTGCAGCAGCAGGAACTCGCCATGACGTTCCGCTACCACATCCACCAGTACCTCTCGCGCCGGGCGGAGGACTGGGAGGCGCGCGGATACAGCGAGACCATCACGGGATTTCCAGAGCTGAACGCGCGCTCCAAGTTCTGGGGCGACGACCACCGCGCCGCCTTCAGGAACTGGGAGGAAGTCTCAGACCCGCGCAACCCCCACGGGGACCGCCAGGGGGTGAACGAGCGCATCATGCTGCGCGAACTCCTGCGCCGCGTGGACATGATGGTGATCCTGGAGAACGACCTCGACGCACTCGTGCGCCTGCATACGCCGTTCCCGCCCGCCGTCATCGGCGGCGCGGTCCAGCCCGGCCTCCTGCTCAACTCCCGGCCGGAATCCCAAAGCGGGCCGAACGCGGGGCTGACGGAAGTGCTCGTGCCGGCGGGCTACGTGCGCACGACGTACGACCCCGTTTTCGAGCTGAGCGAGGACGGGACGCGGTTCGTCTCCGCCCACAACGATGAGGCCACCACCATCCCCGAGCCGGGCCTGCCGTTCTCGCTCGTCTTCCGCGCGGAACCCGGCAGGGAGGACGTGCTGCTCAAGATCGCCTCGACGTATGAGGCGGCCTCGAAGCGCCGCATCCCCCCGCCCGATTTCGGGCCGCTGTAGGGATAGGCCGTTTCGGGCCTAATTTTTGCGTTGAAGACGCTTAGCACCTTTACTCACCGGGAATAAAGACCATCCATCCCCACAAAACCGCTAGACCCGATCAGAGATCCCCTAGTAGTCTAGGGGAAAATTCTTGCTGCAAAGGAGGGGCCATGGTTCGATTGAAAACTGCCGCTACCATCCTCGAAGGCGCCGAAAAATGGAAGCAGCGATGCCTGCTCGAAGGCGGCTCACTGTTCTCTGAAGAGCGACTCGGGACAAGGGAAAACTTCGGGGAACTTCAGACCTACTTCGTCGAGCGTCCCGATGAGGGAAGCGATTCGTTTGAAGAGAAACTACGACGCCAACTTGATCCCGCACCCCCAGAAGCGAAGCGTCTGTGGGCGGAAATGACGTGGGTGTACTACCTCGTCGTGGAGCCTGTAACACGGGTAAAGAAGTTCGACAGGATCAGCACAGTCTGGGAGTGGTCAGGCTCTGCGCTGCCCGAGGATCACTGGGCGTTGGGTGACGTTCTGGACGGTGGGATGATCAGTCCGGGCACGGCCTACCTTGTGCACCAATGGCTTGAGTTCAAGTTCATCATCACCATGATGCTCGACTGGTGCTCCCGTTCTGCACGGGAGCGGGAATCATTGCTGAACGAGCCTTGGGGTTTCGCGGAATGGGTTGACGGACAGGAAGACGGCCACCGGCGTCAATTCCGCCATGCCCTGTTGTTTCTGCTGTTCCCTGGCGAGTTCGAAGACATCGTGGCGCGGCGTCACAAGAGAGACATCGTCAAGGCTTTTCATGAGGAAATTGGCGAAACATACGATGTCGACCGCATGAGTCTTGCCGAACTCGACAGAGCGTTACTTTCGGTAAGGAGACGCTTCGAAGACGAGCATCCCGGAAAAGAAATAAACTTCTACGAGCCATCCTTGAGGGAACGTTGGCAAGGCAGTTCGACGACGCCGAACGGTGGCGATTGCACAGACGATCCTGGTGATGAGGCATGGTTCCAGGAGCGCTTCGGTACGGTGAACATATGGGCCATCGCAGCGGGTGAGGGTGCTCGCTTGTGGAGGGATTTCCACGAGCATGGTATCGCGGCGATCGGGTTCGACGAGCTCGGAGACCTCAATGAATATAACTCAAGAGAAGACGTCCAAAGTGCTTTGATCGAGAACGGCGCAGGACAAAACCCGAGCAACCATTCGCTTGCCGTTTGGGAATTTATGCACGAGATGAAGCTCGGGGACATTCTCATCGCCAAGAGAGGGCGTAAGACCATACTCGCATGGGGGAAGGTCACCGGAGATTACGTCTACGAGCCCGAGCGGCCAGAGTACCGGAACCTTCGGAAGGTCGAATGGCATCCTTGCAGCGCACCGATCAACCTTCAGGATCCGATCACCACCAAGACGTTGACTCGATTCACCCCTTACAAGAGTTGGTTGCGGAATGTCTTCGAATCGATCGATGCCGAACCGCCGGGAGACGGGCCTATTGAGCAAACCCGACCCTATGACATTTCCGACGCAATCGTTGACTTGTTCTTGGAGGAAGCACAATTCCGCCGCATTCTCGACTCCATAGCGCTTCGCAAGAACCTGATCCTCCAAGGGCCGCCGGGTGTCGGCAAGACCTTCATCGCCCGGCGGATCGCATGGTGCCTGATGGGTCGCAAAGACTCACGACCTATCGAGATAGTGCAATTCCATCAGTCCTATGCTTACGAGGACTTCGTGCAGGGCTGGAGGCCGACGGAAACCGGCGGCTTCAGGTTGCGCAACGGCGTATTTTACGAGTTCTGTAAACGCGCGGAACAACAGCCCGAGACGCCGTTCGTCTTCATCATCGACGAGATCAACCGAGGCAATCTCTCGAGGATATTCGGAGAGTTGCTCATGCTCATCGAAGCGGACAAGCGTGGCCCCAGGCACGCTATCGCGCTGACATACGGCGCGCCCGGAGAACGCTTCAGCGTTCCTGAAAACGTACATGTCCTGGGACTCATGAACACCGCTGACCGTTCTCTGGCGATAGTGGACTACGCGCTGCGCCGCCGGTTTGCGTTCGAGACGCTCAAGCCCGCCTACGGCACCAGCAAATTCCGGGAACACTTGCTGGAAGCGGAGGTCGACAAGGACCTCGTTGACCGGATCGACCGCAATCTGTCGGCGCTCAACGAGCGCATCCGTGATGACAAGGATCTCGGCCCCGGCTTCCAGATCGGACACAGCTACTTCGTGCCCGAGGGATCGGCGGATGAGCAGTGGTACCTGGGCATCGTCGATACACAGATCGCGCCCCTGTTGCGCGAATACTGGTTCGATCGTCCCGAGCATGTAGATGAACTGGTCGAGGTCTTACAGCGATGAACGACAGGAAAATTCCCATCGCCAACATCTATTACCTCCTGTGCTACGCCTGGGGCCATGTCGAGGAACGCGATATGGTGCGGCTGGAGGAGTTGGAGGGACTGGAAAAAATACACGACCTTCTGGCCAAGGTGCTGGCCGAAGGGACATTCCGGCTGATACGCAGAGGCATCGATCGCGGCTACCGGGAGGTGCGCGAGGACCTTACTGGCATTCGCGGAAAGATCGCTGTGGGAGAAACCGCGAAACGGGCGTTACTCGTACGCGGACAGGTGACTTGCGACTTCGAAGAACTATCCCACGACGTTGTTCACAACCGCATCCTGCGCTCCACGCTGAGATCCCTGCTGCGACTCAAAGACTTGCACTCAAGTGTGCGCGCTCAAGTCCGGAACGCCTATTCGAAGCTCGACGGCGTAAGCGTAGTGCCGCTTAACCGCCGGTTGTTCCAACAGGTGCGTCTCGACCGCAACCGCCGGTATTATCGATTCTTGTTATCCGTGTGCCGGCTCATCCATGAGAAGTTGCTGATCGATGAGCGCTCCGGGGAGGCCACGTTCACCGACTTCAGCGAAGAGCAGATGGAAAGACTGTACGAGGACTTCATCATCGAGTTCTACAGCCGTGAGCAGGACCGTTATCAGGTCAACTATCGCGGTCGCACCATCGCATGGGTTGACGAGGGTACGCCCGACCACCAGCGTTCGAAGCTTCCGCGAATGGAAGCCGACGTCATTCTCGAAGCGCCGGGTCGCCGAATCATCATGGACGCCAAATACTACCGGGAGGCCCTGGGCGGCCGTTACGGCGGGAAGTTGCATTCGAACAATCTCTACCAACTCATGTCTTACCTGCGCAATCGTGAGGCTACCGAAGCGCCGGGGCCTAGACACGAAGGAATCTTGCTCTACCCGACAGTTGATATACCTTTGGCGGTCGATGTCCGCCTGGAAGGCTTCTCAATCCAGGCCCGCACCATCGACCTTGCCCAGGACTGGCGTAAGATACACGATGGTATGTTAGCCTTAATCACGTAATTGAGTTTGCATTTCTATTGAAAGTAGCGAATTCGGCGGCGCTGTCCAGCCCGGCCTCCTGCTGAACTCACGGCCAGAATCCCAGAGCGGCCCGAACGCGGGCCTGACCGAAGTGCTCGTGCCCGCGGGCTACGTGCGCACGACGTATGACCCGGTATTCGATCTCAGCGAGGACGGGACGCGGTTCGTCTCCGCCCACAACGATGAGGCCACCACCATCCCCGAGCCCGGCCTGCCGTTCTCGCTCGTCTTCCGCGCCGAACCCGGCCGGGAGGACGTACTGCTGCGCATCGCCTCGACCTACGAAGCGGCCTCGAAGCGCCGCATCCCCCCGCCCGATTTCGGGCCGCTGTAGGGGGGGCGGAATCCGAGGCATTTGGACGGCGCTTTCCTGTTGTAGAGGCGATTCACGAATTGTTGGAACGACGAGGCTTCGTAGGGGCGGACCTGTGTGTCCGCCCCTACAGTACCATCGCGTCTTTGCGTAGGGGCCGTTCGCGAACGTGGGCCGTTTACAAACGGCCCACTACAAAATCGCCGGGTCGCGGATTCACTCCCCCCTTGAGGGGGAGTCGGTGAGGTGAGGGGGATTTTGCCCGAAACCGAACCGGTGGGGGGAGCTTTTTCTGTGGCATGTCCCCCCACCGAATCGGCCTTCGCACAAACCGCTCGGCCTCTTCGTCCGGCTTTCCCCTCGGGAAGCCAGACCCTCAAGGGGGGAGTGGCTCGACCCGACCCTCAATGGGTTGTTGAAAAACCCCTCTCCGCCTCATCCTGAGTAGCGGCGAAGCCGCGTATCGAAGGCACGAACCCCCTCGTCGGAATCAACCCCCCTACCCCCCCTTGTCAGGGGTCAAACGCGAGTGAGGAACGAGCGTTTGCAGAAGCCATTGATGAGAAACACATCGGTCCGCAATTTCTCGCTCATCGCTCGAAATTGACCCCTGACAAGGGGGGTAGGGGGGGTTGGTTTTTAAGCCGACTAGGGGTGTAAAGGTGGGTGGTTTTCCAGTCGAGAAGGGGCGTCCCCTCTCCCCCTTGAAAAGGGGCTTTTTCAACAGCCCCCTTGATCAGGTTAGATACCGGAATGACGAGCGAAACCCGCGCGCCGCTCGAACTTCACCGGCGGAGCGCAAACGTCTGCAGGCGCGCCCGCCGGACGCACAGGACGCCGATTTCTTAAATGCGCCGCAAGCGGAGCGCTAAGCCGGACGCCCGGTCGTCCAATCCCACTGACGCACCTGGGATTCGGCGAATAGGCCCGCTTTGGCGTAGGGGCTGTCGGCCAGGAAAGATCGCGCCGCCTCGATAGAGGGCGCTTCGATCGCCAGGAGAAGGCCGTCGACGTCCTCTCCGTTGTCGGCAATCGTCGGCCCGCCGTGATGATAGGTCACATCGGGATGGCCGGGGTGACCGCGCAAATAGGCGGCGAAGGCGTCATACAGGTCACTGCGCGTTTGCGACATTCCGGGCTTGTGCGTGACGAAAACCGCAAAATACATGGGTGTTCTCCTCCTGTGGGGTAGTAAGGTCGAGTTGCGTCGATCAGGATATTTCTTCACTCGTCATGCCGTCAAGATATTTCTTCACTCATCACTCCGTCAAAAGGCCGCACGGGATGGCGTCTCTCCGCATCCGCGCCCCGGGAGCGCTCCGGTGCCGGGTTGAAGAAAACATGGCGATTCACGACCTTTGGCCGGGAACCGCCCCGGGCGGTTCCACGCGGACCGTCACGATATCCGTGCCGTGGTATTGCTGATGGCGGACCGAGGACGCGAGATGACGCAGCAGCCGGAGCGACACTTCCCGTTCGATCAAATCTCCGGCGCTCGCCTCGCCGAGCAGCGCAATCCGGTCCTGAAGGTTCTCCTCGCCTTTCGAGGCGACGAACTCGAGGACCGCGCCGCCGTCCTCGCTGCGCGCGACGAGGAGCAGCCGACGCCGCTCGGGTTCTTCACCGGCCTCCTCCTGGTCCAGGAGCGTCAGCAGCGTCTCCTCGCCGGCGGCGTCCAGGCGGGCCGCCATGGCTTCACCCCAGCCGCTTCGCGACGCGAATGCGCCGATGAACTCCCGGATTTCGCCCAAGGCCGAAAGATCGCATTCCACCTCGATCCGGCTGGGCCGGGGTTTCGTCAGTTCCATGAGCGCGGTCATGGCGATGGCCGTGAGACCTCCGGCCATCATCCCGTTTTGCAGAAGGCCGCCCGCGAAGCCCGATACGTGCTCGGGGAAAATCGCGCCGTTCTGGAAGCCTACGCCGACCCAGAACGAGATTCCGGCGATCAGGCCGCCCCGATAGTCGAGCCCGCCCTGAAGGATCACCTTCGTGCCGATGATGAAGATTCCCGCCATCGTGATGGTGATGAACGCCGCGACGACCGGACCCGGTATGGCGAGCACCACGGCGAGCGCTTTCGGAAGACACGCCAGGGTGATGAGCACCCCTCCGAGCGCGATTCCGACGTAGCGGGAACTGACCCCGGTGATCTCGATCATCGCCGCGCCGTTGGGACGCAGCGCGATCGGCATCGTACCCGCCAGACCGGTCAGCAGATGGCCCACCCCGTCCGCGGCGACCGCGCCCTGGACCGTCCGGAAATCCACGGCCCGGGGTTCGGCCCAGGATACGTGCTGGTTCGCGACGGAGCCGCTGATGGTCTGAATCGTGCAGATCAGGGCGATGAACAAAAACGCCGGAAGCAGGGCCCAGAAGGCGGGCCCGAAATCGAGAACGAAACCCGGCCATTCGGCCCCCGGAACCCCGATCCACGAAGCCCGGGCGATGAGATCGACGTCGTAGAGGCCGAAGGCGCCCGAGACCGCCGAGCCGGCGACGATCCCGATGACCGGCGCCCACAGGCGCAGCGTCGCTCTCCCCTTCAGCACGATGCAGGCGACGACGAGCAGGGTCGTGGACGCGCACAGGGGAGCGGCCAGCGGCGGCGTCCCCTCCGGCACGTTCGTCAATTGTTCGAAGATGTGCGGCATCACCGTAACCGGCGTCAGCATGATGACCGTCCCGGTCACGGTCGGGGTCAGGATGCGGCGGAACAGGGAGAGTCGTGCGGAAAACGCGAACTGGCACAGAGCCAGGGTAAAGACCATGGCGGCGAGCAGCGAGGGACCGCCCGCCTTGAGCGCGGCGATGCTGACGGCGATGGCGGCCCCGGCCGTTCCCATCGGATGGATATAGCCCGTGCCCAGGCGACCGACCCGCAGCGATTGCAGCATCGAGGTCAGGCCGCAGATCATGACCGAGGCGAACACGGCCCAGAGGACAACCGCCTCGGACTGGCCGGCCGCCCGGAACACGATCGTCGGAATCAGCACGATACCCGGCAGCACGAGGCCGACGAGTTGAATGGCGAGACCCAGTGTGAGCGGCGCGGGGATTTTTCCGTCGGGATGGAGGCGTTCTCCGGAGCGTTGGTCGGAATTGTCGGTCCCCATGCCGTGGCCCCCAAGCCTGCGGTAATGTCCAGGGCGGCCGCCGCCCGCTTTGTGTCGAGGCATCCTCGCACACCCGTCCTTGGTTCTCAAGAAAAACCACCCCTCGGGACTGCCCAAAAACCCCTCGTCGGGGGGGCGTCCTTTTGCTTTCGCCGGAATGACGGGCGTAGGGGCGACCCCCTGTGGCCGCCTTTTTCGGACAGGCACAGGGGCCTGTCCCTACGGGTCAACCCGACTGAGGATGGGTTGTTGAAAAAGGCCGCGCCGGTCGGGATTGACCCGCCTCGCGGCACCGGGCTTTTCAACTGCCCCCTAAGCGGGGAGACCCCATAAAGGCAACCCCCCCTACCCCCCTTGTCGGGGCTGTTGAAAAAGTCCTGATGAACGAATGTTTCACCTGACCGGGGAGGAACGGTTTTTGTAGGGGCCGCATATCATGCGGCCCGCCTTGTGGAGGCGAAAATCAGGGTCGCATGATATGTCAGACATATATGTCTGACCTACAAACAAATTGTCTCTCTCCGGCTTTTTCAACAACCCCTTGTCAGGGGGTATAAAAAGGCGATACGCCTTGCCGAGTCAGGGGGGCGGTGAAAAAGGCGAGGTTCCCCCGCCGGATAGAGGGGGCTTTGCTTTTTCTTACCCCCTGACAAGGGCCTGTTGAAAAAGCCCGATGCGGCGCAATCCCCCTCCTCGTCCTGTGCAACCCACCGTTTCGCCTCACCCTGAGTAGCGGCGAAGCCGCGTATCGAAGGGCGAAATTAGCGCCCGCCGGAGAGATGCGCCCTCCATCCTTCGATACGCCGCCTCCGGCGGCTGCGCAGGATGAGGCAAAGGGGGTTTTTCAACAGCCCCGACAAGGGGGGGTTGGTTTTCTCTCTTTGCCAGGGGGTAACGGGTAACAGCGATGACCTGCGCCAAGGGCTTTTTCAACAGTTCCCCCTCGTCAGGGATGTTCCGGGGCGCCTCGAACCGGATCGAGGAAGCGCTAGAACAGACCCATGACCCAGAGGCAGGTTGCGGGCGCGAACAGGATGATCGCCAGGAGAACGAAGCCGCTCAGCAGGAACGGGACGATGCCTCGGAATGACTCGCCGAGCGGGATGCCCTCGGCCAGCGAGTTGATGACGTAGACGTTGAGGCCGATTGGCGGAGTGATCAGGCCGATCTCGACGACGATCAGGACCAGAATCCCGAACCAGATGGCGATCTCCTCCTCCGTATAGCCGAAGTCGAGTCCGGTCACCAACGGAAAGAAGACGGGCACCGTCAGCAGGATCATGGCCAGACTGTCCATCACGCAGCCGAGGATCAGGTAGACGAGCAGTATGCCGATCAGGATCGACATCGGCGCCAGTCCCGACGCCGCCAGCGCATCGGCCAGCTCGGTCGTGACCCGCGACAGCGCGAGGAAGCCGTTGAAGACCTCGGCGCTGATGAGGATGAGGAAGATCATCGCGGTGGCTTGCGCGGTCTCGAGCAGACTCGATACGAAGGCCGCCCGGCTCAACCGGCCCGACGCAATCGCCGCCAGGGCGATAGCCGCAGCCCCGATGGCGGCGGCCTCGGTCGGGGTGAACACCCCGAAGTAGATCCCGCCGATGACCGACAGGAAGATGACCGCCACCGGCGTTACCGCGATCAGGCTGCGCAGGCGTTCCCTGAACGGCGCGGCCGGTATGACCGGACCCGCCTCGGGCTTCAGCCGGACGTACACGCCAATCGCGATCGAGTAGCCGAGCGTCGCGATGATTCCCGGTACCAGCGCGGCCAGGAACAGCTTGCCGATGGACTGCTCCGTGATGACGCCGTAGATCACCAGGATCAGCGACGGCGGAATCAGGATGCCCAGCGTTCCGCCGGCGGCCAGCGTACCCGTAGCCAGCGCTCCGGAATAACCCGAGCGCCTCATCTCGGGCAGCGCCACCGTGGTCATCGTCGCTCCGGTCGCGACCGAGGACCCGCAGATGGAGCCGAACGCGGCGCACCCGCAGATTGTCGAGATGGCCAGCCCGCCGCGGCGATGCCCCACCCAGGCGCGGGCCGAGTCGAACAGGGATCGGCTGAGCCCGGACCGGGTCGCCAACTGGCCCATCAACAGGAACAACGGCACCACCGAAAGCGTGTAGCTCGATACCCTGCCGAACGGCGCCGTGTTCAGCAGGTTGAGGAACGCCGACCATCCCGCGATGGAGGCGAAGCCGAAGCCGCCGACCGCGAACATCGCCACCGCGACCGGCATCCTCAGAGCGATCAGCGCCAGACAGACGCCGAACAGGAGCCCGCCGTACTCGATGTTCGTCATCGCCTGAGGGCATGCAGGCGGCGGCAGGCCACCAGAGCGCAGACCACGGTCAGCAACACAGCGCCGAGCAGCGCAGGGAAGTACGCCCAGTGGAGCGGAATGGCGAGAAAGAGCGTCGTCTCGCCGTCAATGAACTTGCGCGCGCCGCCGACGGACAAGCGCCATGTGATCAAGCCGGCAACTATCGTGAAGGCGCAATTGTGCGCCGCCTCCAATGCCGCCTTGTGGCGCGGGCGCATTTTCTCGGTGAAGAACTCTACGACGATGTTGCCGTTCCTGGCGTGGCAATAGGGCAAGAAAGCGAACACCGCGACCCCGCAAGCGAGTTCGGTGATCTCGTAGTCGCCGGGTATCGGAGCGTTGAAGAGGTAGCGTCCGAATACGCTGATCACGGTCATGGCCATGACCCCGATCAGCAGCGCCCCTCCCGCAAGCGCGGCTCCGCGGCTCAGCCAATCCAGACCGGCTCCGGTGGTGTACTCCGATGAGGAGGGCGCCGGGCTGTGAGGCGTGGTTCCCGCCTCCTTGTCCGTTACCGGCTTACCGGCGCGGCTCATTGCTGTACTTGGCGACCAGACGCCTGGCGTCGGCAAGCATGGCCTCCCCGTCATGCCCCATGGCTTTGACCTTTTGGACCCAGCTGTCGATCACCGGACGGGTGGCCGCCCTCCAGCGCTCGCGCTCCGCTTCGGTGAGCGAAACGATCGAATGGCCCCGCTTCAGGGCGATCGCGCGGCCGGGCTTCTCGTCGTCCTGCCACAACCGGCCGAGTCGTTTGGCCAGCGCGATTCCCGTGGTCTCGTCGATAATCGTCCTGATTTTCGCGGGCAACCCGTCGTAGCGGGCCTTGTTCATCGTCATCAGGAACAGGACGCAGGACAGGGACACCTCGGTGTGGTATTTCGTCACTTCGTGGAGGCGGAAGGGCCGCATGATGGTCCACGGGAGCCAGGCCCCTTCCACCACGCCCCTTGAGAGCGCCTCGTAGACCCTCGGCACCGGCATGCCGACCGGGGTGGCGCCGAGGGCCTTGAGCATCGCCGCGCTGGCCCGCGAAGGGGCGCGCATCTTCACGCCTTTCAGGTCTTCGAGCGTACGAACCTGCTTCTCGGCCAGGTGGATCTGGCCGGGCGCTGCGGTGTGAAACACGAGGGGTCGGGTGTCCTTGTATTCATCCCGCAGCCACTTGCGGTGGAAACGGGTCAACGCCTGGCTGGTCGCTTCCGCGTCCCCGCATACGAAGGGCAGTTCGAAGACCTCGGTCAATGGAAACCGCCCCGCCGAGTAGCCGGGCAGGGTCCAGATGATATCGACCACCCCGTCGCGCGCCTGCCCGTAGAGATGCGACGGCTTGCCGCCGAGCTGCATCGACGGAAACACCTCGACTTTGACCCGGCCCCCGGACCTCTTCTCGACCTCCCGGGCCCATGGCCGCAAAAACAGGCGAACGGCGATCGCTTTCGGTGGGTTGAAAGTGTGCACCCGAAGCGTGATCGGTTCCGCGGCGGCGCCGTTCAGGAAGCCGAAGAATACGCCCGCAGCGAGCAATGCGGACAAGGCATGGGCAAAGGCTCTGCGAATCACATCCATCCGATGTCCCCCATGAAGCCGGGTATGTCTCGACGCGACGCGGGAGAATCCGCACGGTCAACTCATCATGGCAACTGCCGGTCCTGATCGGGTGATCAGGTTGGAATGTTAGTTTATGTTCGACATCGACTCAAGAAAAATCGAGACGGCACCCGAGAGGACACTCCGGCGCATCGCTTCGCAGACGGACATCCGCCCGGCGGGCGAACTTCTGCGCCACGGCCCGGAAACCGGCAATGGCCGGCGACAGGCATCCACATATCCACTCCCTGGGAGCGGGCTTTGTCAGAGGCGTTCGGGCGACACGGTTCGGTTGGTGGGAGGTTCGTAAATTCGCTCTTGGCCGACTCGTAGGGACCGTTCGACGGCAAGACGGCTCGACCCGACCTTGAAGGTGAAAGGAACCGTAGGGACAGGCCCCCGTGCCTGTCCTATGGAGGACAACCACGGGGCAGGACAACCCCGAGGAGGGGTTGTCCCTGCAATTACGGCATCCTATGCGCCCCTCGCTTCGAGCGTCGGTATCCCGCTCACGTCCACCGTGCGTTCGGCGCGCGCCAGATCGTAGTTGCGCTGGAGGTTGAGCCAGAAACCCGAGCCGTTGCCGAAGAGCTTGCCGAAACGAACCGCCATCTCGGCAGTGACCGGCTGCTTCTCCTTCAGGATGTCGTAGAGCGTCTGCCGGGATATGCCGAGGGCCGCGGCCACCGCCGTCTTGCTGACGCCCAGGGCGGGCAGGACGTCCTCGCGCAGGATTTCCCCCGGATGCGCCGGGTCGATGGAAGGGTGTCTCTCGATCATCAGTGGCAGTCCTCGATGTCGACGTCCTTTGCGCCGTCGTCGTCCCACCCGAAAGTGACGCGCATGTTGGCGCTCAGGCGAACGGCGTAGCGCCCCGCCATATCGCCTTGAGGGTCAATTCCGACCAAGGCGGGAGGGGTTTTCAATTGTAGGGACAGGCCCCTGTGCCTGTCCTATAGGGGACAACCACGGGGGGGTTGTCCCTACCATTACCGCATCCCAGGCACCCCTCGTCCGTCCTCTCGTCCAATCATCCCGCAGGCCCTTGTGTCGAATGCTCCCGATCATGGATAAAAGCTAACCACAGCGGCAGGAATTGTCAAGTAATAGCTTACAAAACTTTCGTGCCGCAAAGCGCCCGAACACGGGGCAGTCCCTGCGAAAGAGAAAAACGCACATCACCTCGCCCCTAAAACTTCCTGAGCGGCGTCGCCTCCCGGTCGAAAAGCGCACGTCTTGCGACGTTCCAGATTTCGAAATGTGTCTTGCGAAGCGTCTCGGGCGAAGCCGCGAGCCAGCGGACAAGCGCGCCGGGGCCGGAGAGCCGCGTGCAGCCGCCGGCCAGGCCGGAAGCTCCCGCCAGCAGGGCGTCGACCTGCCCGGCAATGAGGTCCAACTCCGCATCCGTCCCGCCTGCCACGTAGAAAGAACCGAGATAAGGATAAGGCTCGAAAAGGCCGAGGCGTTCGGGGTTCGATTCTCCGGGCCGCACCTCCATCACGTCGCGCAGGAGCGGCGCGCCCGCGTAGTCGACATGCAGCTTTATGTTCAAGGACGTGTAATCAAAATGCTCGCCCGAGGCGACGCGGCCGTGATAGAGCGACTCCCCGTAGAGAAGCCGCGCGCCCTCGGCCATGGAGATTCGCGTCTCCTGCGCGTAGATGGAATCGGCATAGGGGATGACGGGGTCGGGCAGGAGTTCGAGGCCGCTTCCCGCGCCCATCTCGATGTGCGTGGTCGAAACCACCGGCTCGCCCAGGCTCTTGTAGACCTTGGTGGCTCCCTGCGTCGTCCACAGGACGCGCGCGCCTTCATCGAGCGCGATTTCGAGTTCGAGCACGTCGCCGCCCACGTGCCCGCCCGTCGGGTTGATGAGCGTCAGGTGGGCGGGCGCCTCCCCCTCGGGATAATTGGGGCGCATCACCTGAAGCGGCACGCGGAAGAACGAATCCGCGAGGTACGTCCGGCCGCCCGCGCGCGCGAACCGGGCGAGGGCGACGCCGTGGCGTCCCACGCGGGAGGGCGCGGAGGCGCCGGCGGGCGGCATCAGGCCTCCACGAAGAGGAGTTCGCGCTCGATCCAGCCGATCACCTCACCCAAGCCCTGTTCGGCTTTCAGGTTCGTGAACAGGAACGGGCGTTCGCCGCGCATCTTGCGGGCGTCGCTGTCCATGACTTCGAGACTCGCGCCCACGAGCGGGGCCAGGTCTATCTTGTTGATCAGCAGGAGTTCGGAGCGCGTGATGCCGGGGCCGCCCTTTCGGGGAATCTTGTCCCCCGCCGACACGTCGATGACGTAGATCGACGCGTCCACGAGCTCGGGGCTGAAGGTGGCCGCGAGGTTGTCTCCCCCGCTTTCCACGAAAATGATGTCGAGCGGATGGAAATCGCGCGCGAGCAACTCCATGGCTTCGCGGTTGAGCGATATGTCCTCGCGGATGGCGGTGTGCGGGCACCCGCCCGTCTCCACGCCGGATATCCGCTCGGGCGCGAGCGCGCCGCTTCGCGTCAGGAATTCCGCGTCCTCTTTCGTGTAGATGTCGTTCGTCACCACGGCGATGGCGTACCTGTCGCGCATCCGCTTGCACAGCCTGTCCACCAGGGCGGTCTTGCCCGAGCCGACCGGCCCGCCCACGCCTATCTTTACGGGCGCCTTATCCATCATCGTCCTCCTCCTCAAGAAACGAACAAGCGCGTGTGAAGCCTCCGGTGCGTCACGGCCCTTATCTCGTGCCCCGGCCCCCAGGAGTGCGCGTCCTCCAAAGGGAGCGCCGCCGCTGTCTCGACCGCCTCGCGCACCGCGCCCTCCAGATTCGAGATGACGCGCTGGCCCTCGGTCTGGCCGAGCGGAACCAGCCGCACGGCGGCGGAGACCAGGCCGGAGACGGCGCCGTAACAGAGCGAT
Organism: bacterium; assembly: GCA_963692865.2. GTDB lineage: Bacteria > UBA8248 > UBA8248 > UBA8248 > UBA8248 > Bin107. The sequence goes on from OY843592.1 coordinate 387,769, forward strand.
TCGAGGCCCTCTTCACAAGCCAGCCCTAAAGATTCTGCGACGCAGCCGAGCACGATCGGATAGTGCGCGCTAACCTGCTCCAGCCTCGCCCGCTCTTCCAACTCGTCCAGAAAAGAATCCTCGATGAATCCCCGCGCCGTGCGCAGGAACTGGCGCCCCACGCTCCTGCTCGCGTCGCGCAGTGATTTCACGGGCCGCGCGGCGTCATAGGCGGCGTCGAGCGCCATGACTTTGGGAAGGTCATCCACTTGCTTCGCCAGATAAGCCTCGCGCAGATAGACGCCGTCCAGCGTGGCTACGCCGTGGCGCAGGAGGGAGGCGATGAATTCTTCAAGCTCCGAAGCCTTGGCGACGGCCCCTTCCGCCACGTAGGTTTCAAGGCCGTAGGAATGGGCGAAGGCGCCGCGCGGAAACGCGGAATCCGATATCTGCAGGAGCCGGTAGGCGCTCATCTTCTAGTGGTGGTGCGAGTGGAAGGCGCCGAAATCGTGCGTGAAGGGCTCTTTCGCCTTCTCGCACCTGACGCCCATCTTGACGAAATACGCCTCCAGCACGCTGTCGTAGGGCGTGAGAACGCGGCCGTCCTGGACGCAGATCGGCGCGTGGCGGTTTCCCACCTGGTAGCAGAGGCGGCCCATCTCAAGGGGCGATTCCGCGTAGAGCACCAGCACGTCTTCGGGTATCGCGGCGACGACCACCACGCGCTCCTCATCCTCGAAGAGAACGTCGCCCTCCTTGAGAGCCTGTCCGGTCGGCAGTTTAACGCCGAGTTCGGCGCCCGAGTCAGTGCGCACGCGCTGGCGGCTCCTGAGCCTGTCCTCCCAGCCCAGGGCCACGCGCTCGACGCGTCTCGCCTCATCGGCGCGGAGCCTGCCCCGTATCTCTTCGACGAGGATCATCGCCGCCTCCTAGAAAAGGAAATACCGCTGCGCCATGGGAAGCGACTCGGCGGGCTCGCAGGCGAGCGTCTCCCCGTCCGCCTTCACCACGTAGGTTTCTGGGTCCACCTCTATCTTCGGCAGGGCGTCGTTCAGCCGCATGTCCTTCTTGCCGATCCCGCGGCACTTCGAGACGGGCGCGACGATCTTGGTGAGGCCGAGCGACTCGCCCAACCGATCTTCCGCCGCCGCCCCCGAGACGAAGGCGTAGGAAGTGGGACCGACCGCCCCCCCCATCGAACCGAACATGGGGCGGCCCAGAACGGGCTGGGGCGTGGGGATGGAGGCGTTGGGGTCGCCCATCGCCGCGTGGGCGATGAAGCCGCCCTTCACCACGACTTCGGGTTTTACGCCGAAAAAGGCGGGCCGCCAGAGCACGAGGTCGGCCACCTTGCCGACTTCGACCGAGCCGACGTAATCGGAAATGCCGTGCGCGATCGCGGGGTTGATGGTGTACTTGGCCACGTAGCGCCTGGCGCGGTAGTTGTCGTTGGCGCCGCTTTCCTCAGATAGCGCTCCGCGCTGGCGCTTCATCTTGTCCGCCGTCTGCCAGGTGCGGATGACCACCTCACCCACGCGGCCCATGGCCTGGGAATCCGAGCCCATCATGCTGAACGCGCCCATGTCGTGGAGAATGTCCTCCGCCGCGATGGTCTCCGCGCGGATTCTCGACTCGGCGAAGGCCACGTCTTCGGGAATCTTGGCGTCCAGATGGTGGCAGACCATGAGCATGTCGAGATGCTCGTCCACCGTGTTCACCGTGAAGGGACGCGTGGGATTCGTCGAGGAGGGCAGCACGCTCGCCTCCCCGCACACGCGGATGATGTCGGGCGCGTGGCCGCCGCCCGCCCCTTCGGTGTGGTAGGTGTGGATGGTGCGGCCCTTGAGCGCGGCGATGGAGGTCTCGACGAAACCCGATTCGTTGAGCGTGTCGGTGTGGATGCAGACCTGCACGTCCATCTCGTCCGCCACGCCGAGACAGCAGTCGATGGCCGCGGGCGTGGTTCCCCAGTCCTCATGGAGTTTCAGCCCCACGGCGCCCGCGCGGATCTGCTCGACGAGCGGCTCGGGCCGCGAGGCGTTCCCCTTGCCCAGGAAGCCCAGGTTCATGGGGTAGGCCTCCGCCGCCTGGAGCATCCGGGCGATGTTCCACGCCCCGGGCGTGCAGGTGGTGGCGTTCGTGCCCGTGGCGGGGCCGGTTCCCCCGCCGAACATGGTGGTGACGCCCGAGGAGAGCGCCTCGTCTATCTGCTGGGGACAGATGAAGTGGATGTGGGTGTCGATGCCGCCGGCGGTGAGAATCATCCCCTCGCCCGCCAGGACTTCCGTGGCGGCGCCGATAGTCATGTTCACCCCCTCCATCAGGTGGGGGTTGCCCGACTTGCCGATGCCCGCGATCTTCCCGTCCCTGACGCCCACGTCCGCCTTCACCACGCCCCAGTGGTCGAGGATCAGCGCGTTGGTGATGAGCAGATCGAGCGCGCCGGCCTCGCGCGTCTCGGTGGGCGACTGGCCCATGCCGTCCCGGATGACCTTGCCGCCGCCGAATTTCGACTCGTCTCCGTAGACGGTGCGGTCTTCTTCGACCTCGATGAAGAGTTCGGTGTCCGCGAGGCGCACCCTGTCCCCCACCGTGGGGCCGAACATGTCGGCGTAGGCGCGCCTGTCCATTCGATAGGCCATCAGTCCGCCCCCCCGTATCCCCCGGCGCGGGCCTTCTCGAGCGCGGCATCGCGCACGGCGGTCGATTCGAGCGCGCCTTCCGTCAGCGCGTTCAGCCCCATGGCGGTGCGCGCGCCCGCGAAGGCGACGAGCGTCACCTCCTTCTCATCACCCGGTTCGAAGCGCACCGCCGTTCCCGCAGGGATGTCCAGCCTCATGCCGAAGGCCGCCTTCCTGTCGAAATCAAGCAGGCGGTTCACCTCGAAAAAATGAAAGTGGGAACCCACCTGTATGGGCCTGTCGCCCCGGTTCGCCACGATGAGCGAGGCGGTCTCGCGCCCCTCGTTCAGGACGATCTCGCCCTCCGCCAGAATGTATTCGCCGGGTATCATGCGCCCTCCTTCAGCCGCGTATCGGGTCGTGCACCGTCACGAGCTTGGTTCCGTCCGGGAACGTGCCCTCGACCTGCACCTCGTGGATCATCTCGGGCACGCCCTCCATGACGTCGTCTCGCGTGAGAATCGTCGCGCCGTGGCGCATCAGTTCGGCGACGGATTTCCCGTCGCGCGCGCCTTCGAGCACCTCGGCCGTGATGATGCTGACGGCTTCGGGATAGTTGAGTTTGAGGCCCCGCGCGCGGCGCTTTTGCGCCAACTCCGCCGCAACGAAAACGAGGAGCTTCTCCTGCTCTCTCGGGGTGAGATGCATCTTTCGCCTCCTGTCATAAAACTCCTGAAACCGGCTACGCGGTCAGGCGGTCGAGCAGCGCCGCGTCGCACTCGCCCTCCGCTTCGCCCGTGGCCGTGAACTCCCCTTTTTCCATGACGTAGTATCGATCCGCAAGCCGCCAGGCGAACTCCAGGTACTGTTCCACCAGGATGATGCCCACGTCGCCGCGCCCCTTGATCTTCCACAGAACGCTCTCGATGTCCATGATGATGGAGGGCTGGATGCCCTCGGTCGGCTCATCGAGCAGCAGGAGCTTCGGTTCGCTCACCAGGGCGCGGGCGATGGCGAGTTGCTGCTGCTGGCCGCCGCTCAGCACGCCTCCCTTGCGTCCGAGCATCTCCTTCAGCACGGGGAAGAGTTCAAAAACAGCCTCGTCATAACTCCTGGGGCGGTCGGGGTGGGCTTCCAGCCCCAGCAGGAGGTTCTCGTGCACGCTCAACTGCGGGAAAATCTCCCGCCCCTGGGGGACGTAGGCGACCCCGAGCCTCGCGCGCGCCTCGGGCCTGGCCGCGGTGACGTCTTGTTCCAGAAACGAGATTTTCCCGGCCTTCGGCCGCAGCAGACCGACGATGGATTTCAGGAACGTGGTCTTGCCCATGCCGTTTCTGCCGATGACGCCCGCGATTTCGCCGGGGCGCACCTCGATGTCGAGGCCGCGCAGAATGTGGCTCTCCCCGTAGTAGGCGTGGAGCCCGTCCACCTCAAGCATGTTCCTCGCTTCCCCTGCCCAGATAGAGTTCGACCACCCGCTCGTCCTTGTGCACGTGGTCGATGGAACCCTCGCATATCACGGCGCCCTCGTGCAGCACGGTGACGCGCTCGGCGATCTCGCGCACGAACTTCATGTCGTGCTCGATGACGAGGACCGAGCGATGCTCGGCGATGCGCCTCAAGAGCGCCGCCGTCTTCTCCGTCTCCCTATCGGACATGCCGGCCACGGGCTCATCGACGAGGAGCAGATCGGGGTCCTGCACCACCACCATGCCGATCTCCAGCCACTGCTTCTCGCCGTGGGCGAGCAGACCGGCCCGCCAGTCGCTCTTCGAAGCGAGCCCGATGACGTCGAGCGTCTCCTCGACGCGCTCGCGCGCCTCGGGCGCGGCGCCGCCGAAAAGAAGCGAGGTCACCTTCTTGTCCTGCTTCACGGAGAGTTCGAGATTGTCGCGCACCGTAAGATTCTCGTAAATCGTCGGCGTCTGGAATTTTCTGCCGATGCCCGCGTTCGATATCTCCTCCTGGCGCATCCGCGCGAGATTGGTCTTCTCCTTGAAGATCACCCGCCCCGAATCGGGCTTCACCTTGCCGGTCACGACGTCGAGCAGGGTGGTCTTGCCCGCGCCGTTCGGGCCGATGACGCAGCGAAGCTCCCCCTTGTCCATGCTGAAGTTGAGCGCGTTCAGCGCCTTGAAGCCGTCGAAGACGACGAACACGTCCTCCATGTAGAGTATGCTTTTCGACGTAAGCGTCATGCCTTCCCCCTAGCCTTCGCTTCCAATGGCCGCGAGAGACTCATCCCCCGCCGCGCGCTCCCTGCGGCGGAACCAGCTTTCGACCTTGCGGGGCAAATCGCGCGCCAGGCCGACGACGCCGTCCGGGAAGAACTGGACCACGAGAACGAATATGCCGCCCAGGAAGTAGAGCCAGTAATCCGGATAACTCGAAGTGAGGTAGCTCCGCGCCCAGTTCACGCCGACCGCGCCGATGACGGCGCCGATGAGCGACCCCCGTCCGCCGACCGCCACCCAGATAACCATCTCGATGGAGGGCAGCACGCCGATCCGACCGGGGGTGATGATGCCCACCTGGGGCGCGTACAGCGCGCCGGCGACCCCGGCCAGCATGGCGGACACGGTGAAGACGAACACCTTGTAGTTCGCGGGCGTGTAGCCGGAGTAGAGCACGCGGTTCTCCGCGTCGCGGATCGCCAGGAGTATCTTCCCGGCGCGCGATTTCACTATCCAGCGGCACAGCAGGTACGCGCCGCAAAGCGCCAGCGCGGTGGCGACGTAAAGCCCCCGCTGCGTGGACGTCTCGGTGAGCGTGAAGCCGAGTATCTTCTTGAAGTTGGTGAGGCCGTTCGTCCCACCCAGGTTCACCTCGTTTCGGTTGAAGACGAGCCATGCGGAGAGCGCCAGCGCCTGCGTGATGATGGCGAAGTACACGCCGCGCACCCGCGTCCTGAACGCGAGGAAGCCGAAGACGGCCGCCAGCGCGCCCGGCACCACCGCCACCGCGAGCGTCGTGAAGAAAAACGAATGGAACGGCTTCCAGAAAAGGGGCAGCTCCTTCACGCGGTTCCAGACCATGAAGTCAGGCAGCTTGCTCTGGTAGACGCCCTCGCCGCCGATCTCGAGCGTGAGGTACATCCCCATGCAATAGGCGCCCAGGCCGAAGAACACGCCGTGGCCCATGCTCAGGATGCCGGTGTAGCCCCATATCAGGTCGAGGCCCAGCGCCAGGATGGCGTAGGCCAGGAATTTTCCGAACAGGTTGAGCGTGAAATCCGAGACGTGGAAGAACGAGCCCGGCGCCCCGAAGGCGTTGAGCGAGGGCATCGCGACGATGAACCAGAACGCCGCGATCACGAGAACGACGCCGCCGACCTTCTTTTCCATCCTGTCCACCAGAGTTTCACCCGGCATCGCGTATCAAGCCCCTCTCGTGCGGATGGCGAACAGCCCCTCCGGCCTTCTCTGCAGGAAGAGGATCACCAGAACCAGAATCACCACCTTGCCGAACACCGCGCCCATCGCCGGCTCGAGCATCTTGTTCATGCCGCCGATGCCGAAGCCCGCCACGATGGTCCCGAGAATCTTGCCCACGCCGCCCGTCACCACCACCATGAACGAATCCACGATGTAGTTCTGCCCCAGATCGGGCCCCACGTTCCCGACCTGGCTCAGGGCCGCGCCCGCCATGCCGGCCAGCCCCGCGCCGAAGGCGAACGTGCCCGCGTCCACGCGGCGGGAAGGAACGCCCAGGCAGGTGCTCATGCCCCGGTTCTGGGTGACGGCGCGAATCCGCAGGCCCGCACGCGTGCGGAAGAGGAACAGGTACGTGCCCGCCACGCAGAAAACGGCCAGCGCGATGATGAACATGCGGTTGAAAGGGAACTGGACGCCGACCATCAGGTGATACCCCCCGCTCAGCCATTCGGGGGATTTCACGTCCACGTTTTGAGCGCCGAACACCTGGCGGACGGCTTGCCGGAGAATCAGGCTGATCCCCCAGGTCGTCAACAGCGTCTCCAGCGGCCGGCCGTAAAGGTAGCGGATGATGGAAATCTCCATGAGCCAGCCCATCAGGGCCGATGCCGCGAATGCGACGGGAAGCGCCAGCAAGAAATACCAGCCGAAGTAGTTTTGCGGCACATACGAGATGAAGACGCCCTGGATGATGAAGGTGGCGTAGGCGCCGAGCATCATCAACTCCCCGTGCGCCATGTTGATGACGCCCATGAGGCCGAATACGATGGCCAGCCCCAGCGCCATCAGCAACAGGATGGAGCCCAGGCTCAAGCCCCGGAACAAGGTGTCGATCGTCGCCGTCCAACTCAGGTAGCCCTCTATCTCCCCGATGGCGTCGCTCGACGCCGCGCGCACTTCAGCGTCCGCGTCTTTCGCCGCCAGACGCTTGAGCTGGGAGACGGCGTTCAGCCCGTGAATCTCGCCGAGGGCGGCGGCGGCGGAGCGCCTCTCTTCGGGGTTCGTGGATTTGAGCCGGATCAGCGCCTTCGCCTCGATGAGCGCGTGGCGGCCCAGCCAGTGGGTCTCGCTCTCCAGTACCTTGTCGAGCAGGGGAATGAGGTTCTTGTCCCCCTCCCTCGCCAAACGCGTCGCCGCGGCGCGTCGCACGTTCGGGTCGGCGGAGTAGAGCTGCGCCGAGCTTTGGAGCTGGTTCAGGTAGGGTTTGATCGCGCGGCGGATTCTTCTGCCTGCTCGGATTTTACCGAGTTGCTCATCGTGAACGAAAAGGGGTTTACCGTCCGGGGATGTGAGAGGTTTTTTTCCGTGAATCGAGAAAAGGGGAACGTACTCCTTATCATCCCCGCGCGTCACGGCGTCTCCGCCGATGACGAACCGGGCCGCGCCCGCATCGGGCTTCCAGCGATAAAGGCTGCCCTCGCGAAGCGCCAAAAGAAGGGGTAGCAGCTTTGGCTCAAGGCGCTTCGCGAGAACGAGGGCAGCGCGTCTTCTTGCTTTTCTGTTTTTCGATCCCAACTGCGCGATTTCCGCCTGGATTGCCGGTGAAAACGTTTCGGTTTTCGCTTCTCCCCTTGCCGCCAGGCCAAAGCCGAGCGCGAAAACCAGAATAAGGACGCGAGATATGAACGATCTCGCCGACGCTCCACGCGGAATCGCCCTATCGCCGGCTTGCTGCATACCCCCTCCTTCGCCGTATTTGGCACATCGCCGGTATTTGCGATTCGCTGTTGTTTTTTTGGCCGCCCGTGGGGGAAGCCGAACTACGCGGCTCCCCCCGGGCGGTTCTTGCGACTAGGCCGTCTTCTTCTTGTATGTTCCCTGGTGATTTACCCAGTCACAGCTCTTGTCCGGACTCGTGTACTTGCTCCAGGGTTCGGGCGCCACGAGGCCCTTCGTCTGCGAGACGATTTCGAATTGCCCGTTCTTGAGGATTTCGCCGATGAGCACGGGCTTGTGCAGATGGTGGTTCTTCTCGTCGATCTTCTTGAATCCGCCCGGCGCCTCGAAGCCCATTCCGTAGGCCGCCTTGCGCACGTCGTCCACCTTCGTGGCGCCTGCTTTCTCGACCGCCTGCTTCCAGATGTAGACGCCGAGGTAGGCCGCCTCGATGGGGTCGTCCGTCACGCGGCTCGCGCCGCCGGGCAGGCCCTTTTTCTTGCAGTAGGTCTTGAAGTTCTTCACGAATTTCTTGTTCTGCGGCGTGTCGATTGACTGGTAGTAGTTCCAGGCCGCCAGGTGCCCGACGAGCGATTTCGAGTCCATGCCGCGCAGCTCGTCCTCCGCCACGCTGAACGCCATGATGGGCACGTCCTCGGAGCGAAGGCCCTGGTTCGCGAACTCCTTGTAGAAGGGCACGTTGCTGTCGCCGTTGATGGTGCTGAGTACGGCGGCGTCGCCGCCCGAGGCGAACGATTTCACCTTGCCCACGATGGTCTGGTAATCCTGGTGGTGGAAAGGCGTGTACTCTTCCATGATGTTCGAGGCCGGCACGCCTTTCGCCAGCAGGAAAGCCCTGAGAATCTTGTTCGCCGTGCGCGGGAACACGTAGTCGGTGCCGAGCAGGTAGAACTTCTTGAACCCGCCGCCGTCCTCGCTCATCATGTAGTCCGCCGCGGGAATCAACTGCTGGTTCGGCGTCGCGCCCGTGTAGAAGACGTTCTTCGAGCACTCCTCGCCCTCGTACTGCACCGGGTAGAAGAGAAGGCCGTTGTTCTTTTCATAGACGGGAAGGACGGATTTGCGGCTCACCGAGGTCCAGCAGCCGAAGGTCACGTCCACCTTGTCCTTCAGGAGAAGCTGCTTCGCCTTCTCGGCGAACAGATCCCAGTCGGACGCCGGGTCGACGACCACGGGCTTGATGGGGCGCTTCATCACGCCGCCCGCAGAGTTGATCTCCTCCACGGCCATCATGACCACGTCGCGCAGCGAAACCTCGCTGATCGCCATGGTCCCGCTCAGGGAATGCAGAACCCCGATCTTGATGGGCTCCGCCGCCCGGATCACGTTCGGGAACGGAAGCGCGCTCATCGCCGCGGCGCCGAGCCCCATCGCTCCCGCTTTCTTCAGAAACCTCCTGCGGGACAAGTTTTCTGCTCCGATTAACTTCTTCTTACTCTTCATTCTTTCAATCTCCCCTTCTTTTCTCTGTAAAAGCGGCCGCCTCACGCGGCCTGAAGCAAAATAAACACAGGAAATCTTCGATGACAGAATGGAAATATAGGGAGGTTTCTTTACGGGAATCTTGCGGTTCGGTTAAATTGCCGTTTCCGTTTTGTTTCATCCATGTTTCGAGGATTCGCGGTTCCATGACCATCAACCCCCCGCAGGCCGGACTGTTGAAAAAGCCAGAGAGGAGAAATTTGCGTGTAGGGGTCGCATACATGCGACCCGGCCTTTGTTCGCCGCCCGTCATGGGCCGCATATATGCGGCCCCTACAAAAACCGTCCCTTCCCGGTTACGCCAAATCTCCGCTCATCAGGACTTTTTCAACAGCCCGCAGGCCGGGCGACTACTCATCCTTGAAACGCACACCCCACTCTCGGGGAGGTCACTAAAATGGCGTCGTTAAGCCGCCGGTTCGCGAGATGGGCGGCGGGGCTTCGCTTCGAGGATCTGCCGGGCGAAGTCGTCGACCGCGCCAGGGGCGTCACCCTGCAAGCCGTCTCCTCCGCTCTTTTGGGCTCTCAAACGGAAGACGGGCGCAGGGCCGTCGCCCTCATCACCGGGGAAGAAGCGGGCTTTCAGGGCGGCGCGACCATCATGGTGAGCGGGGCCGGGGCGACGAAAGGCGGCGCGGCCTTCGCGAACTCGGAACTCATCCTGGCGGGCGGCAAGTGGGATACGTTCCGCATGCTCACCCACCCGGGAACCTCCATCATCCCCGCCGCCCTCGCTGCTGCGGAAAAGAGGGGCGCCTCGGGGGCGGATTTGCTGACGGGCGTCGCCGCGGGCTATGAGGTCATGGAGCGTCTGGCGTCGGACTTCATTCCCACGGTGATGTCGCGCGGCTTTCACGCGGGACCCGTTTTCGGGATTTTCGGGGCGGCCGTCGCCGCCGGGAAGATCATGGGCCTGAGCGAGGAGCAGATGAACAGCGCAATCGCGCTCTGCGCGAGTCTCGCGAGCGGGAATCTCGAAGGCCCGCGCAGCGGCGGAGGGGCGCTGAGAGAAGGCGCGGCGGTGCGAAACGCCCTATTGGCGGCGGACCTCGCAGAGCAGGGCCACGCCGGCGGAGAGACGGTGCTGGAGGGCGAAGCCGGCTTCTACCACGCCTACACGGGAAACAACGAGGGCCGCCTCACGTACAGCTTCACGGGCGATGCGAGAACGAGCCTGGAGGGAATCACCGAAGCTCTCGGGGAGGAGTGGCTCTTCCTCGAAACGCTTTTCCGGGTCTATTCCACCTCGGGCTACAACCTGGCCCACATCGACGTGACGGCGAGGCTCTGCGAGGAGAACGACATCCGCCCCCAAGAAGTCGAGCGCGTGGAGACCATAGTGAACTGGCTGGAGACCCGATATCCCAGCCCCGCCTTCGCGAACCGCCGCGAGGACGGGGCGCCGCGCATTGGCGGCACGCATTACTACGCGGCCTTCGGCGTCGTCGAGCGCGGCTATCCGCTCCTGAACAAGCCCCCCGGCGAGGCCGACCCGCCCGAGGTGCTCGAGATGATGGAGCGCGTCCGCATCATCCCCTCCCGCGAGATGGGTCTTTTCGCCCCCAGGGTGAGCATCCACACCAAAGAAAGAGGGGTATTCACCAGACAGGCCACCGGGCGGGAGTTCGTCTTCAGCTTCGAGGAACTCGCGGAGCGCATCGGTGGCATCGCACCGGGGCTGCCGGTGCCGGAGGCGCGCTACAGGGAAATCATCGAAACCTGCCGCACGCTGGAGGCGCAAGAGAAGGCGGGGAAACTCATCCGCCTCACCGTGGCCGAATAAGAGGCCGCTCCCGGAAGCGCCTACCAGAGCCGCCCGGACGCCAGGGCCGCGCCCTCGGCGAGTGCGGCCATCTTCATCCACACGATGCGCCGGTCCACCTGCACCCGGCCGGCGAAGGTGCCGAAACCGCAATCGACGCCGGCAATCACGTTCTCGCGCCCCACCGCCTCGGCGTAGCTCACGATGCGATCGGCCACCAGTTCGGGATGCTCCACGAAGTTGGACGTCGAATCGATCACGCCGGGGATGATGCTCTTGCCCTCCGGCAACTCGACTTCGCGCCACACTTTCCACTCGTGGCCGTGGCGCGGGTTCGCGCCGGGGAACGAAACGGCGCAGGGTTTCCCCTTCAAGACGATGTCGATGATGTCCTTGATCGGAACGTCCTCATGGTGCGGCCCCAGCGTGCTGCCCCAGCAGATGTGCATCCGCATCCGCTCGGGCGCGATGTTCCGCACCGCGTGGTTCAGGGCTTCGACGTGCATCTCGATTTCGGTGCGGAAATCGGCGAGGCTCAAATCGCGGAACACGGTGTGGCGGCTGAGCGCCAGGTCGGGGCAGTCGAGCTGCAGGAGCAGGCCCGCGTCCACAATCGCCTCGTACTCGCGGCGCATCACGTCCGCGAGCGCGAATATGTACTCCTCCTCGCTCGGGTAGTGGAGGTTCCTCAGATAGCGCGAAATCTGCCCCGGCGAGGGGGAGGTCATGAACGCCTCCTCCACGTCGGCGCGGCCGAGGACGCTCCTCGCGCGCTCGATGTCCACTTGGGCGGCGGGCCAGTCCTTCCACGCCACGGGGCCGGAGCAGGCCGGACGGTTCTGGAGGGGCGAGGCGAATTGGGAGAGAATCTCGGCCAGTTCGGGAAAGCGCTCCTCGCCCGCGCCGAGCGGGGGCGAACTCGGCCCCTCGTATCCCGTCAGCCTGTGCTTGACGTGGGAGGTGTAATCGGGCCGGCCCTGCTCGCCGTCGTTGATCACGTCGACTCCCGCCGCCGCCTGTTTCTCCACGACGTCCTCTATCGCGCGCGCCACGGCGGCATCGAAAGCGTCGGAATCCACTGCGCCCTCCTCCTGGGCCAGCAACAAATCGACCACCTCTGCGGGACGCGGCAGGCTCCCCGTGTGGGTCGTGAGTATTCTCTCCGTGCTTCGCTTCATGGCTCGATTCTCCTCGTTGCTGTCTCGTTTCGATTCAAGAACCCACATCAATAAATTTGATGATCAAGAGCGGCTCCGCTCCCTCCAAAATGAAGTCCTCTTCAGAAAGACGCTGACGAGGTAGAGCAAGGCCAGGGCCAGAAACGCCAGGCTGATCGGCTTGCGGAAGAAGATGCCGGGGTCGCCGTCCGAGAGGATGAGCGACATTCGCGCGTTTTTCTCGAACACCGGACCCAGGATGATCGCCAGGAGCAGGGGCATGATGGGATAGTCGAACTTTTGCATGAAATAGCCCAGCAATCCGAATCCGATCATCAGGAAGACGTCGAAAAAGCTGTTCTGGAGCGCGAATGCGCCGATGACGCAGAACACGGCGATGCTCGGGAAGAGAAGCCCCGGCGGCACGCGCAGCACCTGGACGAACAGGCGGATGCCCAGAAGCGCGATGACGATGGTCAGGAACAGCGCGATGAGAAAAGACCCGAATATCGAGAACACGAAACCGCCGTGGCTCTCGAACAGGAGCGGCCCCGGCGCGAGCCCCTGGATGGTAAGCGCGCCGAGCATCACGGCGGTGACGGGGTCGCCGGGGATTCCCAGCGTGAGCATCGGGATCATCGCGCCGCCGGTCATGGCGCTGTTGGCGGCCTCGGGCGCGGATACGCCCTCGAGCTTCCCCTCGCCGAACGATTCGGGCTCGGGAGAGCGGCGCTGCGCCGTGTTGTAGCTCAGCACGGCGGCGACGGCGCTTCCCGTGCCCGGCAGCAGGCCGATGGTGGTCCCGATGAGGGAGGATTGCGCGAGCGTCCTCCAGAGGCCGGCCAGGGTTCCGGGTGAGGGCAGCAGGTCGCGCAGGCGCGTCGAGAAATCCGGCAAGGAGACGGCGGAGCCGCGCATGCCCGATATGATCTCGGGCACGGCGAAAAGCCCTATCATCACCGGCAGGAAAGAAACGCCCTGTTGAATCTGCACGACGGAAAACGTGAAGCGCGGTATGGAGTCGATGGGGTCCATGCCGACGGTTGCGAAACTCAGGCCCAGTACGCCCGAGATGAGCGCCTTGCTCATCGAGGTTTGCGCGAAACCGCAGATGAGGCAAAGCCCCAGCAGGACCAGCGCGGCCAGTTCGGGCGCGCCGAACTTCAGGGCGAATTCCGCCAGCTGGGGCGCGATGGTCACCAGGCAGGCGAGGCTGAACAGCCCGCCCAGAAAACTCGAGAAAAACGCCACGCCCAGCGCGACCCCGGCCCGGCCCTTCCGGGCGAGCGGGTGCCCGTCGAGGCTCGTGACGATGGCGGCGGGGTTGCCGGGGATGTTGATCAGAATGGCCGAGATGCTGCCCCCCGTCATCCCGCCGACGAAAACGCCCACGAGGAGGCTCATCGACGTGACGCTCGCCATGTGGAAGGTGAAGGGCAGCAGGAGAATGATGCCCATGCTCACCGTAAGGCCGGGGATGGCCGCGAAGACGATGCCCATGAAACTTCCCAGAACCGCGAACAACAAAGGCTTCCACGCCAGCGCCTGGACGATGCCCTCCACCAGGAGTTCCATCTTTAGAAGAGCCAGTCCTGTGGCAGGGGCACCTTGAGCACGTGGTGAAATACGTAATTCACCACAAATGCGAAGATAACGACGTAGGGAATGATGATTTTCCAGGAGCGGATGCCGCTCCACCAGATGGAGACGGCGAGAAACGCCACGACAGCGGCGGAAAAGCCGGCATACTGCATCAAGACCGCGAAACCCACGAGCAGGAGGCAGAGGATCATGGCGTCGAGTACGCCCTTGCGCTCTATGGCGGTGTGCGCTTTTTCTTGCGCTTTACCGAGGCAGGCCGTACCGATATCGACCAGCGTCAGGACGATAAGCAGCGATGCCCAGAGCCAGGGGATGAAAGAAGGCCCCAGGGGACCTTCTTCCCCCGGCCCCTGGGGCAACTCCAGAATCAGCGAACCGTACCAGACGTAAAAAACCACCAGGAGGATCGGAACGCCGAGGCGTCCGACGCGCAGCCTGATTTTTTTGCTCTCCCCCGTCATGAACACCGGATCCCTTGTGGCTTTTCGTCATCGGCGCGATTCAGAAGTTTATTTTTTCTTCTTCTTGTCCAGGCCCAGCGAAACGACGACCTCCTTGATCAGAGCGTTCTGCTTGGCCACGAAGGCCGGGAACTTGTCCGGGCCCATGTAGGAGACCAGGAAACCCCTCTTCTCGGCGGTGGACAGGACTTTCGGATCCTTCGCAGCCGCCGAGAAGGCCTTGTGGAGCGCTTGAACCGCCTCTTTGGGCGTTCCCTTGGGAACGTGCAGTCCCCGGAACTGGTAAAAGCCGACGTCCCACCCGTGCTCGCTGAACAGGGGAACCTTGGGGTAGGCCGGGTGGCGCTTCGGGAAGGAAACGGCCAGCATGCGCACCTTGCCCGCCTTGTGGAGGGCCAGGACCTCGGGCGGATGGACGGAAATCGCGTCTACCTCGCCGCCCAGCAGGCTGGGCACGCGGCGTTTGCCCAGGGGGACGTGACGGAACTTGAAGCCCGCCTTTTGTGAGAGCGCGGAAGCCGTGAGCCTGGTGAAGCTGCCCGAACCGGCGCTTCCGATCTTGAGCTTCTTCGATTTGGCCGCTTTCACGAGTTCGGGAAGCGATTTATACGGGGAATCGGCCCGGACGACGATGGCGGTTCCCTCGAACACCAGGCGGGAAACGTAATCCCAGGCGCGGTAGTCATAGGGCAATTTCCCCATGGTGGTGCCGGTCAGGATCGAGGCCGAGAGCCAGCCGATCTTGTACCCGTCGTTCGGCGCGGTCTTGACGTAGGCGAAGCCGATCGTGCCGCCCGCTCCCGGGCGGTTCACGGCGACGATGGGCTGGCCGAATACTTTCTCGGCCGCTTTCGCCACGGTGCGGCCGGAGATGTCCGCAGCGCCGCCGGGTTTGAAGGTGATGGTCATCTCCACAGGCTTCGTCGGATAGGCCGCCGAGGCGGGCGCTGCAGATACCCCCGCGACGACGAAGGCAAGTGCGAAAACCAGTAAAAACTTCTTCATGGTGTTTCCTCCTTGAGATGCGCATGAAGTGCGCTGAGAAGTTTCTCGAAACTCATGATGTCGTCTTAATCCCGATTCCAGGAATGCCATCTCGAAAGGCCGATGCAGACGCTCTTGATCTGGGTGTATTCGCGCAGGGCCTCCTCGCCGTGCTCCCTGCCGATGCCGCTTTTCTTCACGCCGCCGAAGGGAATCTCGGAGCCGTAGCGATAGGTGTTGATGAACACGTTTCCGCAATCAAGCTCCTGAGCGAGCCGATGCGCCCGGCGCAGGTCGCTCGTCCAGACGTAGCTCGCCAGCCCGAACTCCGTGGCGTTGGCGTCCCGCACCGCATCGTCGAGAGAGTCGTATTCATGAACGGTGAGAACGGGGCCGAAAATCTCATCGCACGCCGCCTTCATTCCCTGGTTCACGCCCGTGAGCACCGTGGGCTGCATGAAATTGCCGT
Organism: bacterium; assembly: GCA_963692865.2. Lineage (GTDB taxonomy): Bacteria > UBA8248 > UBA8248 > UBA8248 > UBA8248 > Bin107. The sequence goes on from OY843592.1 coordinate 403,397, forward strand.
CCGGTCCTCCTTCCGGCTTCGCGCTGTCACCACCGCAGGCGACGCGCGCCCCGTCGCCGAGAGCCGATTCGACGTAGCCGACGACGTCGGCGAGATGACCGGGAGAGATGAGCGGCCCCATGTCGGTCGCTTCATCCATGGCGTCGCCGACGTTTATTCCCTCGACGCGCTCTTTAATCCTCTCGACGAACGCATCGTGAATGGAACGCGGGAGGAACAGGCGCGTTCCGGCGAAACAGACCTCGCCCTGGCGGGCGAAAACCTGGCTCATCACGCCGTCCGCCGCTTCGTCGAGGTCTGCGTCCTCGCATACGATGATGGGCCCCTTGCCGCCAAGCTCCGCCAGCACGGGCGTCACGTTCTGCGCGGCGAGCCCCAGGACTTCCAGGCCGCCCTCGGTGCCGCCCGTGAAGACGATTTTTCTGATGTCGGGATGGCCCACGATCTTGGCGCCCGTCGAGCGCCCCGAACCCGCGACGATGTTGATCACCCCCGGCGGGAACCCGGCTTCTTCGACCAGTTTTCCGAAATAGAGCACAGACGCCAGGGCGACGGCGGAGGGTTTGACCACCACCGTGTTGCCGCAGGCAAGAGCGGCGGCCAGCCCCCGCGACATGAGCTTGAGCGGGGTGTTCCAGGGAACGATGATGGCCACGACGCCCAAAGGCTCCCTCGTCGAATACATGAGGCGGTCGTTCATGAGGGGCTGCGCGCCGCCCTCCACCTTTCCGGCCCATCCGGCGAAATACTCGAAATGGCGCGCGGAGGAGGCGGATTCAAGACGGCTCTCCCGGATGGGGATGCCCGTGTTGATCGCTTCGAGTCTCGCGAGGGTTTCTGAATGCTCGCGCATCAGGGCCGCGAGCTTCATAATCAATTTTCCGCGCTCCAGCGCGGGCATCTTCTTCCAGGACAGGTCGTGAAACGCCCGCCAGCAGGAGGCGACGGCCTCATCGACCTGCGCGTCAGAGGCGGGGAACAACTGGAAAATCGTCTCGTTGTTCGAGGGGTTGAGCACGTCTATCGGCTCGCCGCGCTCGCCCTTGACCCAGGCGCCGTCGATGTACTGCTGCTCCACCTCCTGGGTGAGGGGAAACTCGGCCACCTTCACTAAACTACCAGACATCAAAAGCTCCTTTGGTTATAAGAACGTATCGATCAGACGCCCCAGGCGGGCTCCCGGGCTTTACATTTTCTCAGAATCCGGACCGGACCATTCCTCATCGCTCAGAACGTCTTGGTGGACCACGTCCTCCTCCACGGAAGAGACGACGTCCTTCGCCACCTGCTCATACCAGTCGGCCACGTCCTTGGGGTAGTCCGTGTGGCTGGGGAGGTCCTTGATGAGGGGGCCTTCCACGGAGGGGATGTCGCTTACGCCGTCGAACTCCTGGGAATATACCCGCCCTTTTCGCGCGGCGAACTCCTTGTCGATCGTGGCGTCGAGCTTGAGCCACTTGCCGTCCAGATACGCCTCTCCCAGCGAGTGCCACGGCAGCTTCCGGTCGCCCCATATCTTGGCGACTTCCTCGTTCATGAAAGGCTTGTCGGGGCAATGGAGCTGCTGGAAGCCGATGCGCGAGGGGATGCCCGACGCCCGGCAGAGGGCGGCGAACATGCTGGCCTTGCCCATGCAGAACGCCTTGCCGTTGTTCAGCACGTCGCTCGCCTGCTTTTTCCCCTCCGCGAGGTAGCGGAACGAATCGAGAATGTCATAGGGAAAATCGCGGACGAAATAATAGATATTGTTCAGTTTTTCCTTGTCGTCCGCGCAGCCGTCGGTGAGCTCTTCCGCTTTCGAGACGATGTCGGGGTTGTCCGAATCGATGTATTCGGTGGGCTTCAGGTAATCGGCGAGTTCCTGGTTTTCATTCATTGGAAAATCTCCCTGCTCATAAGGGGGCCTCAGCCCCCGTTCGACAGACTCCTGACCTCGGGGAGAATCTCCTCTCCCGCGAGGCGAAGCATATCCATTTCCGCGACATCGGGGATCGTATACAGAAAATGACGAACGCCCGCGTCGACGTATTCCATCATCCGCTGTACGCATTCCTCAGGTGTGCCCGCGATTATACCCGTTTGCGGAATGGCGGCAAACCGCTTCTTCTCCGCCTCGACCCGCGAGCGGTCACGGCTCGGCAAAAGAAGGCACATCAGGGAACGCCTGAGCGCTTCGGGGTCGCGCCCCGCCTCCTCGCAGTTGGCGTCGATCTCGTCTTTTCGTTCGAGATAGCGCTCCGGCGGCCACCAGCGCACGTTGAAGCCGTCCGCGTACCTGGCCGCGGCGCGAAGAACCTTTTTCCCCTCTCCGCCGATCCATATCGGGGGCGAGGGTTTCTGGACCGGCGGGGGGTCGCACACCGCGCCCTTGATCGCGTAATGCTCTCCCTCGAACGTGGGGTGAGGCTCCGTCCATATCTTACGGATCAGCTGAATGGCCTCTTCCATCTGGGCGATGCGGACCGAAGCTCTCGGGAATGGGATGCCGTATGCCTCGTATTCTTCCTGCATCCAGCCCGCGCCGAGCCCCAGATCGAGCCGCCCGCCGCTGATGTGATCCAGCGTCGCGCCCATTTTCGCCAGCACCGAGGGGATGCGGTAGGAGTTGCTGAGAACGCTGGTTCCGATGCGGAGCTTCTCCGTGACCTGGGAGAGGGCGCTGAGCGCCGTCCATGTTTCGAGAAGGGGAATGGAGCCCGAGCCGACGCCTCCTGACTCTCCCTCGTCTTCGAAGCCTGCGTCTTTGGCATACGAACTCGGGTCGAGGGTCAGGAAGTGATCGCAAAGCCATACCGAATCGAAACCCAGACGCTCCGCCTCCCGGGCCACCGATTTCATGTCCTCGAAGTTGCCGACGGCGAGTCCCCGGATGGTCAGGGCCATGATCAAACCGAATTCAACGCGGGAGTTCATCCAGAATCCTCCTCGTTTCCATTGAAGTGAAAACAAAAAATCATACGGCCAGATAGCGCGATTTCAGTTCCTCGTCCTCTTCAAGCTGCGCCACCGTGCCGTCGAAACGAACCCTGCCGTTGTCGATGATGTAGACGCGATCGGAGAGCCGGCAGGCGAAGCGGGTATTTTGCTCCACCAGCAACACGGCGATCCCCTCCTCCCGGAGCGTCCCGATCATCTCGCCCACGTCCTTCACGATGGCCGGCGCCAGGCCTTCCGAGGGTTCATCGAGAAGAACGAGTTTCGGCGCCCCCATCAACGCGCGGGCGATGGCGAGCATCTGCTGTTCGCCGCCGCTGAGCTCGTTTCCCTTGTGGGCTTTCAATTGCTCAAGCTTGGGAAAAAGACCATATATGCGCTCAAGAGTCCAGCCGCTTGGCCGATCCAGCTTGAAGGCGCCGATTTCGAGATTCTCCTCCACGCTCAGGCGGGAGAATATCCTCCTGTCCTCGGGCACGAAACCCACCCCTTTTCTGGCGATCTCATGCGGCTTCAGGCGCTGCACCTCCTCGTCCAGCCAGCGTACGCTTCCCTCCCGAGGGGGCGTCAGCCCCATGATGGAGCGCAGCGCCGTCGTCTTGCCCGCGCCGTTCCTGCCGAGCAGGCTCACCACCTCCCCTTCGGCGACCCTCATATCCACGTCGAACAGGATATGGCTGTCCCCGTAGAACGTGTTTATTTTCTCGACGGTGAGAATCAAACCTCTTCTCCCAGGTAGGCGAGACGAACGAGGTCGTCGTTTCGAATCTCATCCGGCGTTCCCTCGGCGATGATGCTTCCCTGATGCAGGACGGATATGCGATCGGCGATCGAGAAAACCACGCTCATGTCGTGCTCGGTGAAGACGACCGTCTTGTCGTGGGATATCTTCTTTACGAGATCGATGGTGCTCGAGGTCTCCTCGATGGACATGCCGGCCGTCGGCTCATCGAGCAGGATCAGCCGGGGTTCGAGCGCCAGCGTTATGCCCAGTTCCAGGTTTCTTCTCTCCCCGTGGCCCAGCTCGGTGGTCGGGTGATGCGCCTTGTGTCCGAGTTCCACCTCGCCGAGGATCGCGAGCGCCTCGTCCTGTTCTTCGGTGTGCTTCTCGATGGGGGAAAACATGTCCAGCGTCTTGCCCCGTCTCGCCAGAACGGCGATGCGGACGTTGTCCAGTACCGAGAGCCGGGGAAATATGTTCGTGATCTGAAAAGAGCGGCCCACCCCTTTTTTCACCACCGCGTGCGGAGGAAAGCCGGTAATGTCCTCGCCCTCGAAGAAAACGCCGCCCGCCGTCGGTTCGAGCTTCCCTGAAATCAGGTTGAAAAACGTGGTCTTCCCCGCCCCGTTGGGCCCGATGACGGCGCACAGTTCACCCGTTGGAACCTGGAAGTCCACCTCGTTCACCGCCAGAAGCGAACCGAACTGTTTGCTGAGAGCCTTGGTCTCAAGAACGGGCGTCGTCGCCATCGTTTCCACCAATCGATAATCCGGATATCCACCCCTCGAAGAACCCCAGGATTCCGCCGGGGAGGAACAGTACCAGGAGCACCAGGATGCCGCCGACGACGATCCGCCAGTACTCCATGAAATTCAATACCGTGTCCCGGATATATAAAAGCAGACCCGCGCCGAATGCCGGACCCAGGAAAGAGTACATGCCGCCCAGGATCGTCATCAGAACGATCTCGCCCGATTGGGTCCAGTAGAGCAGATCGGGTGAGATATAACCCTGAAAAGTCGAGTATAGGCCGCCCGCGAAACCGCCGAGGGCGCCTGCGATGATGAAGGCGTACAGCTTGTACCTGTGCACCGGCAGGCCGATGAACTCCACGCGCTCGGGGTTCTCCCGGATGGCCTGCAGCACCCTGCCGAAAGGGGAATTCGCGATCTTCCACGCGAGGAAGATGAGCCCCGCCACGATGATCAGCACGAAGTAATAAAAGTTCGTGAACGATTCCAGCGATATGGTGAACGCGCCCGGAATCCCGATATCGGGCTTCGGGATGCCGAGCATCCCGTCGTCCCCGCCGGTGACGCCGCGCCAGTAGTAGGCGACGGTGTAGACGACTTGGGAGAACGCGAGGGTCAGCATGGCGAAATAAAGCCCCGCCAGACGCACGCAAAAAACGCCCATGAACCAGGCGAGAAGGGCGCACGACGCGCCCGCCACAATCAGTCCGGCCCACATGGAGGGATAGACGTTCTTCGTCAGCAGGGCGAAGGCGTAGGCGCCCACGCCCAGATAGACCGCATGGCCCAGGGAGACGAGGCCGGTGTAGCCGATGAGAAAATTCAGGCTGATGGCGAGGAGGCTCGCGATCAGGATTTCCGTGCAAAGCTGAATGTAATAGTCACTCGTAACCAGAAACGGCGCGAGAACGGCCAGGACGAGCAGGACCGAGACGCCGAAGCGCCCGGTGAGGCGCTCCGCGAGACGGCTTAAGAAAAATTTTCCACTCGATGCGCTATTCATGGTCTTTTCACGTCCCTAAATCGTCGTTTCGCCGAACAGGCCGCGGGGTCTCAGGATCAGGATCGGCAGCACGAGGGCGTAGATGAAAATCATCGCGAAATTCTCCAAAATCTCGATGCCGAACGCCTTGAGCATCCCGATGAGCACCGCGCCCACGAACGCGCCCAGATAGCTCCCCATTCCCCCGATGATGACGACGATGAACGATTCGATGATGATCTCCACCCCCATGCCGGGCTCCACGCTCCTCATGGGAGCCGCCAGAATGCCGCCCAGGCTCGCGAGCCAGGCGCCCAGGGCGAATACGCCGGTGAACACCCGGTTCACGTTCACCCCCAGGGCGTCGAGCATCTCGCTGTCCGTGGCGGCGGCGCGGATGAGTTTCCCGAAGTTCGTCCGGTGCAGGATGAACCACAGGAATACGCCCATCAGCGGGCCGATAGCGATGATGAACAGGAAATACACGGGATAACTGAAATCCCCGATGGTGAGTCGCCCCTCGAACAGCGCGGGGATGGGGACGGACTTGTAGTCCCGGCCCCAGATCAGCAGAACCAGATCGTCGAGAATGAGCGTGAAGCCGTAAGTCAGGAGCAGGGTGTAGAGCCTTTCCCGGCCATAGAGGGGGCGCAGGCAGAACGCCTCGATGATGGTGCCGAACCCCGCCACCACGAGGGGCGCCAGGAGCAGGCCCACCCAGAACCAGCTCGGGTTCTTGATGACCGAGCTTGAGAAAATCAGAAAAGCGCCCAGCATGTAGAACGAGCCGTGGGCCAGGTTCAGGACGCCCAGCACGCCCAGGAGAATCGTCAGCCCAGATGCGATCAGGAAGAGAACCATCGCGTTGGCCAACCCGTTCAGAAACTGGGTCAACCAGAAACTGACGTCCAATTCCATGCGCCCGGGCCTCCGGAAAAAGGTGAAGCGGCGCCCCGGGAATTTCCCGGGGCGCCCGCGGCTTCACGCGATATGATTATTTCCGGCAGCCCTGGCCCGTGTTCTCGTCGGGGTGAGAACCCTCGACGGGAGATATCACCTGAATGTTCGAGAGGATCGGGAATGGGTAGTCCTTGCCCTTCGAGATCACGCCCCAGAAGCTGGACTGCCAGCCCTGGTGGTCGGATGGACGCATGATGATCCATCCCTCGGGTGAGTTGAAGGCGACGCCGCCCATGGCGTCAATCGCCTTCTCCTTGTCCACGGCGCCCGCGCGGCGGATGGACTCCGCGATCACGTGGACGGTCGAGTACGCCTCGCCGGCCGTCATGTCCGGATAGACGTTGTACGCCTTGCGGAAGTTGTCCACGAAACGCTTGTTGCCCGCGGAAACCGGATAGTTGTGCAGATAGCGCGAACTCGCCCAGTGGCCGAACGGCGCCTGATCGCCCAGCGCCTTGAGCACCACGTGGTTGCCGCCGAAATCGGTGAATATCTTCACCTTCTCGTACATCCCGAACGAGCGGGCCTGCTTCATGAACTTGATGAGGTCCGCCCCGAACAGGCCGACGTAGATGGCGTCGGGCTTTGCTTTCTGCATCTTGTTGATGTAGGCGGAGTAATCGTTCTCGCCCAGCTTCGGCCAGGCGGCATAGGGGCGTTTCGCGCCCGGGTCGCGTTCTTTCAGGTAGTTCCAGAACTGCCGGACGACGGAGCGGCCGTATGAGAAATCTGAAGATATCGTCGCCCAATTCTTCAAGCCCAGCCGGTGGGCGATGACGGCGCCCGCGCGGGAGGTCTGCTGCGCGCTGCTGCCCACGCGCCAGGTGTAGCGGCTGCAGAATTTCGTGTTGATCTCCTCGGTCGCCGCCCAGGGGAAGTTCATCGTCTTGAGCTTTTTCGATTCCTGCAGGACCGCGATGGCCGCTCCGCCGTGCAGGGGGCCGAGCAGGGCGAAAACCTTGTCGCGCAGGATCAGCCGCCGCGCCGTGCGCACCGAACTCGCCGGGTTGGTCTCCGAGTCCCGGATCAGCGCCTCGAACTTGTGGCCCAGGACGCCGCCCGCGTCGTTGATTTCCTTGACGGCCATGTTGATGCCCTGGCTCGTTCGTTTCCCCACGATGGAATAAAGGCCCGTGAGCGGTGAGAGAACGCCTATCTTGATGGTTTTCGCCGCATGTGAGGCGGTCGCGCCGGATGACGCAAGCGCAAGCGACATGACTGCGGCGATGAGCGCTTTTTTTCTGAAACCGGACATGAGAAGCCCCCCTTGAAGATGGAAACATACGAATTCGAATAGCCGGAATCAGTCCGTTCGGGACGGAAAACCGGACGCCGGAGCAGATTTGTTTTCCATGTAGCGAGCAGGTTAGATGAGCCTCGATTCGGGGTCAAGGCCCAGGTTTTTCGTTCCGAACCGCCACAAGGCGGCTGCGACTAAGACGACGCGGATACCCCGCCTATGCTTCATTCAGGGGCAGCAAGGGCCGGCCGATGCGCCTTCTATGCGGAGGAAGGGATGGATGCGTTCCTCTCCGCCTTCTTCTTTATTCTCCACTCGAGAAAGAACGGCCAGGCGAAAGAGATCACCGAGAGGCACAGGAAGAACAGACACCACGGCGACGTGAAGAAAATCGAGATGTCGCCCTTTGACGAGGCGAGGGCGACCCGCATGTGCTCCTCGAGTTGCCGTCCCAGCACGAGCGCGAGCAGCATGGGGACGACGGGGATGTCGAGCCACTTGAAGGAAAGCGCCACGAGGCCGAAGAAGAACATGACGTAGACGTCGAAGAAGGAATTTCTCAGCGCGTACGTCCCCAGAACGCACAGGGCGACGATGATCGGAAGCAGCAGCGAGCGGGGGATGGACAGCAGCTTGACGATGACGCGCAGCCCCAGGAACGCGACCGTCGCCGTGCTGCAGATCGCGATGAAATACGAGAAGAGCACCGAAAACGCGAAGGGTCCCTGCTCCACGAAAAGGAGCGGCCCCGGCGCCATGCCGTGCACCAGCAGGGCGCCGATGAGGATGGCGGTTATCGGGTCGCCCGGAATGCCCAGCGTCATCATGGGAATGAGCGCCCCGCCCGCGATGGAGCTGTTCGCCGACTCGGGCGCGGCCACTCCCTCCACGCAGCCCTTGCCGAACTGCTCCGGCTCCTTGCTGGCCTTCTGGGCGTAGTCGTAGCTCACGAAGACGGCTATCGGGCCGCCCGCGCCGGGGAGAATACCCACGAAGGTGCCCACGATGGAGCCGATGGCCACCGGAAGCCGGATTTTCTTGATGTCCGCCCAACTGGGAAACACGCGGCCGAACCGCGATGCGACCGAGCGGATGTTCCCCTCCGCCAGGTTCGCCACGATTTCCGGAATGGCGAACAGGCCCACGAGGGCGGGGATGAAGTGGATTCCCGCGAGCATGTTCACGTCACCGAAGGTGAAGCGCGCCGTCCCCACGAGCGGGTCCATCCCCACCGTGACGATCATGAGGCCCAGGAAAGTGGACAACAGGCCCTTCACGAGCGATTTCGCCGCGAAGGCGGATATGACGGACATTCCGAAAAAGACCAGCCCGAACAGGTCGGCCGCCCGGAACTGGAGAGCCACTTTCGTGAGTTGGGGAGCGATGAGCAGCAGGCAGAAGAAACTGAAAAGACCGCCTGTGAAGCTCGATACGATGGAAACGCCCAGCGCGCGTCCGGCCTCGCCCTTTTGAGTGAGGGGGAAACCATCCATCGTGGTGGCCGAGGCCGAGGGCGATCCGGGAATGTTGATGAGAATCGCGGCGAAACTCCCCCCCGTCATACCGCCCGCGAAGACGCCGAGCAGCAGCGCCACGGCGGTCGTCGGCTCCAGGATAAAGGTGACCGGGAACAGGATGATGATGCCCGCGCTCGTCGTCAGCCCCGGCATCATCCCGCATATGAGGCCGTGCAGCGCGCCCAAGGCGGTGGCCAGAATGCTCGTCGGCGCGAGAGCGAGGTAGAACCCCTGAAGCAGATCACCGTTCATGTGGCGTCATCCCAAAAAACTTCCCCTCGGAAGGGGAAGCTGAAAAATATCGCGGAACAAAAAGAACAAGAACATGGGAACGATAATCGCCAGAGCGAGAAGAACCAGGGGGCGGCGCTCGCCTGAAGTCCACATGAGAGCGGCGAAGAAGACGGGCGTGGACCAGAAAAACCCGAAGGTCGAGAGCGCGAAGAAATAAAGCCCCGTGAGCAGCAGGCCGGCCGCCGCGCGGGCGATGCTGAAATTCTCGTTCGCCGATGGTCTTTCGGGCCACAGGTCGGCGAGGCCGCCGGAGCCCTTGAGACCCCTCACCCCCTGGAAGATGAGCGCCGCGGCGAGGACGAGTATCGAGACGGTGATCAGGTAGGGGAAAAAATGGGGGCCCGGCGCGTCTGTCGTGGTGCGCTTTGGAAGCAGGGTGGCGAGGCCGCCGTAGTAGAGCGTAAACCCGAGGATGACCACCCCGCCGACTATGTTTCTCAGACCCATCCCGAATCCGTCCGAAAGAAATGAATACGACTCGAAAACGAAGGCCGCCCCCTCGTCAGAGAGAGGCGGCCCCCGTGTTTCACGCGATTGGCGTCCTTATTTCTTCACCTTGGACTTGTATACCCCCGTCGCCTTCATGATGTCGGCGACAATCTTGTCGCGCTTGGCGAGCATCTTGCCGAACTCTTCAGGCCCGCTCGGGTCGATCGTGAAGCCCTTCGTCTTGGCCAGCTTCTTGAAAGCAGCCGAGTTGGCGGCCTTCGTCATGGCGTCCACGAGCTTCGCCTTCACCGCGGCGGGCGTTCCCTTCGGCACGCTCAAGCCCCGGAAGTGGTCGAAGTCAATGTCGTGGCCCATTTCCTTCATGGTGGGCACGTCCGGGATCGCCGGGTTCCGCTTGCCCGTGATGTGGGTGATGATGCGGAACTTGTTCGCTTTCGCCAGACGAATCGCCCCCGTGAGAGGCGCTCCCATGGCGTCGACCTCGCCGCTCAGAAGCGCCGCGTTGCGCCGCTTGACGCCCAGGGGAACGAGGATGGCCTTGCACCCCGTCATGTCCGTAAAAATGACCGCCGTCAGGTGCGTGGTGCTGCCGGTGCCCGCGTGTCCGATTTTGAGCGTGTTCGGCTTTTTCTTGCAATCCGCCACGAAATCCTTGACCGTCTTCCATTTCGATTTGGCGTTCACGGCCACCGTCAAAGGCTGGAAGTGGACCCGCCCGATGTGATCGAGTTCCTGATAGCCCCACGGCACGTTGCCGATGTTCGTGGTGGTGAGAATGGAGGTGGAGTTCCAGGCCACGGTATAGCCGTCGGGCTTCGAGTTCTTGACGAACGTGTAGGTGACGGCCCCGCCCGCGCCGGTCTTGTTGATGGCCACCACGGGAACGCCGAGCGCCTTCGCCATGCCCTTGGCGAGCAGGCGCCCCTCGATGTCCGCGCCGCCGCCCGCGCCGAAGGGAATGATGAACTGGATCGGCTTCTCGGGATAGGCGGCCGAAGCGGATTGCAGCGGCATCGCGGCTGCGAATACGGCTATCAGCATTACGCACAGGATTCGATGTACTTTCATCTGTTTACCCCCTTGATGGAAAAGATACGCTCCCGATTCACGGAAACGGGACACCTGAAAATCGTTCCTGACGTTGGAGAATCCTATTATCGCTTATTTCGGCGCGAGAATCCATCCCGCTTTTCCGGTGCGCGGCGGCGGCCCGCCGCTCCAGCGCGCCGGACGCCTTCGAGTACGCGCAGCCCGAATCCGCCGCCGCCATCACGGGCTTGAGGCCCGGCAACGCGCATACCGCCTCCAGGTGGGGCTCCATCATCTCCGGCTCGTTCAACGTCCCCTCCGTCACCGCCACGTCGAGAACCACGCCCCGCTCATCGTCCACCGCCGCGTGGCGCTTGCAGTTCGGCTCGTACCCCGCGCGAGCGCTCCTGCGCGCCGGACGCGCGTCGGGGTCCGTCCGGCTCACCGGACCCCCGCCGCCGCCCTTCTTCCCCGCCTCATCCTCGGCGGGGTTCTCCCGAATCACCTCCTCTGCGCGGCGCTCCGCCAGACTCGCCCGACTCACGTCCGCCCGTATCATTGAGAACCCGCCCCCGCGGGCCTGGGGTTGTCGAAAAACCTCACCTCGCTCGATCGATTCCTCCCTCATCGGGGCTGTTGAAAAACCCCCGGGAAGCAATTTTGAGTTGTGCGCGCGCTTTTGAATTTCACTCCCCCCTTGAGGGTCGGCCTTTCCGCCTCGGGAAGGCCGACGGCAAGACGAGGGCGAAGCCCGAAGTCGCGCCGGTGGGGGGAGCTTTTTCCTGTGGCTTGTCCCCCCACCGAATCGGCCTTCGCCCAAGGGCCCGGCCTCTTCGTCGGGCTTTCCCCTCGGGAAGCCCGACCCCCAAGGGGCTGTTGAAAAATCCGTCCCTCTCGGATCAACCACGTTTTACCCGCAGGGGCCGTTCGCGAACGTGGGGCGTTCATCAACGCCCCGCCCCGGAGAAGAAACGGGCGCTTCACGAAGCGCCCCTACGGTCGTCTTTCAAGAGGGTGTGTAGGTCAGACATATATGTCCGACATATCATGCGGCCCGGCCTTTTCGCCCCTCCGGCGGCGGGCCGCATGATATGCGGCCCCTACAAAACCATCGCCCCTTTTGCCTATGCTCGTCATTTCGGCTTTCGCCGGAATGGCGGTGGTTTTCCCGCATTGAGGAGACTTTTTCAACAACCCCGACAAGGGGGGTAGGGGGGGCCGCCTTTACCCCGTCAGGAAAGTTTTTCAGCAGCTTCTTCTCAGGGGGCTTTTTCAACTATCCCGCTTGGCGCGCCCCCGCCTCACGCCTTCCTGAAGCGCCGGCCGTACATCGTTCGCCCGTAGAAGTTGAACCACTTCCTCGCTTCCGGGTCGCGGAACGGGTAGTCCGCCCCGAGCTGCCGGGCAGCGGCGAGGCCGGTCACGAAACAGGTCTCCTGGCTGTTGATGAGCGTGTGGGCGCCGCAGTGCCACGTCCGTCTCCTGCCCTGGACGAAGCGGAACATCGGCATGAGCAGGGCCACGTGGCGCACGTCGTGCACGATGTGCTGGAACCACCACCGCTTGATGATCATCCCTTCGTCGATGGGGCTGACGGGGTTGTACGTCACCAGGCAGGGCTTGTCCGAGCGCTTCGCCCAAGGCTGCTGGTTGTGCATGATGTAGGTGATCTCGTAGTTGTCGGGCCGCGCGCCGTACTGCTCGATGTGGTTGCTCCGCGTTTCGAGCGCCCGCACGCCGCTCTCGGGCAGCACCGAGGCGTCCGAATGGACGACCGTGTGGTTGTGCAGTTCGCTCTCATAGCGGATCGAGGAGAGGAGCCAGCTCTCGAGGCGCGTCGGCGCGTCCAGCATCATCAGCGTCTGGTTCGCGTTGCACGCGAAAACGGCGTCGTCGAACGTCTCGGCCTTCCCCTCCTCGTCCTCCACGACGACTTCCGATGCGCCCCGGTACACCTTCCGGACCGGGCGGCTCAGGTAAATCCTGTCCTTGAAGTCCGCCGTCAACTCCTCGTAGATGCGCCGCGTGCCGCGCTCCCAAGTCTGCATCGGCGTGGCGGTTTCGATGTCGAAGAACTCCAGGTACCGCGAGAAGAGCGACGCCGGCATGTCGAACACGTTGGTGGCCATCAGGAAGTTCACGAACATGGGCTTGAGTATCTTGTACCGGAAATCGCCCGAAAATCGCCCCAGGTTCAAGACCGCGCCCATGCTCACGTAGTTGAACGGGTTGAGCGCCGCCAGGAGTCTGGAGCGCGAGCGGCTGAGCGCGCCGAACCACTTGAGGCGTCTTAAGAGTTTCTGGAACTTCTCGATCTCGGGCCGGAGCTCCCGCCGGATGTCGGAGTCGAAATCGTGCGCGTAGACGCCGCCGCGGTACTTCACGCTGTAGCTGAACCGGGTGTCGAGCAGCTCGATGCCGTACATCCGCATCAGCAGGAGGATGTGGTGGTACACCGAGGGGATGCAGGCGGTTACGGAGATGTCGAAGGGGATCGAGGCGCCGTCGTCCTGCGGCATGTCGGCGGTGACGGCGTTGCCGCCCACCTGCGCCTGCGCTTCGAACACGCGGAAGTCGAACCTCTCGGGGCGGCGGTTCAGCGCCCAGGCCGCCCCCAGCCCCGAGACCCCCGCGCCGATGATGGCGACTCTTCTCGGCATCTTCGCTCACTCGTTGGCCAAGGATGAAAGACGCCCCCAAGGATAAACGCGATTGCGCGAAAGGGGAAGGGCAAACGCGATTGATGAGGGGTTGTTGAAAAACCCCGAGAGGGAGGGTTTGCCGTCATTCCGGCGCATGCCGGAATCCAGGGAATTTGTTTTTGCCTTGTCGGTTTTGGCAGTCGTTCGGCGGTGTTGCCTTCCTCGTCAGCTCTGGATTCCGGCATCCGCCGGAATGACGATCAAAAGCATATCCGCCGTAGGGACTACGCGAGACGCGATGGTTCTGTAGGGGAGGACCTGTGTGTCCTCCCCCGCACGTCGTTTTGGTCGTGAGCCTGACGTAGGGGCGGTTCGCGAACCGACCCTACGGTGGATGTGGGTATTGCTCGTCATTCCCTCATCTCTCAGCTTCAGCGCCGAATCACGAAATCAGGGTTTTTTACCGGTCCTCCTCGGTCAAGACTGATTGCCAACGGGAAAATTATTCACGCCTATTAGGTAAAATATCGTGAATAAAGAGCATATTCTGCGCATCATTCACGATAAATTGATATTTTAACGTGAATGAAGTATGTTCATGGCATGGCTACTCCGGGACCGACAAGAGATCGCATCGGGGCTCTCAAGCGCGAATACGACGCCTTGCGCCGGGGCAGGGAATCGCTTCTGGCGATGATCGACGAGGTGGAAGCGCCCGAGAGCGTCTACAACTCGAACGCGATAGAAAACTCCACCCTCACCCTCGATGAGACCGAAAGAATCCTGCTGGAGCAATCCCTCTCGCGCGAGGTGTCCGTGCGGGAGGTCTTCGAGGCCAGGAACCTGGCGCGGGTCACCGAATACAAGCGCGCGCGCGCGGAAGAGGGCGAACTGGACGAGGAGTTGATACTGCTCTTGCACCGGATGCTCATCGGCGGCATCGACGACGGAATCGCGGGCCGCTTTCGGGGGCGGGGGGAGTACGTGCGCGTGGGCGCGCACATCGCGCCGGCGCCCGAGCACGTGGAGCGCATGATGGAGAACGTCCTCCTCACATATTCGAGCGATCTGGATTCCTACTTCCTGGACAAGATCGCGCGCTTTCATCTCGACTTCGAGACGATTCACCCCTTCTGCGACGGCAACGGCCGCATCGGGCGGGTGATCATCAATTTCCAGCTTCTGCGGCTCGGCCTGCCGCGCCTCATCGTCCGCAACTCGGACAAGGAGCGCTACTACCGGGCGTTTGATGATTACAGAGACCGCCGGACGGCCCGGACGATGGAGAGCATCCTCTCGCTCGCGCTGCTGGAGTCGCTCCACAAGCGGGTGACCTACCTGCGGGGCGAACCGGTCGCGCGGCTCTCCGACTACATCAGGAAGGGAGGCCTCTCGGCCCCCGCCGCCACCAACGCCGCCCGCCGCCAGACCATCCCCGCCTTCCGGGAGAGGGGCGTGTGGAAGATCGGGGAGGGGGAGTCGGTCAAGGATTGACCCCGGCGCCGGATGCGCCGCCGACACACGCATGCGCTTCGAACACGCGGAAGTCGAACCCCTCGGGGTGGCGGTTCAGCGCCCAGGCCGCCCCCAGCCCCGAGACCCCCGCGCCGATGATGGCGACTCTTCTCGGCATCTCCGCTCACTCGTTGGCCAAGGATGAAAAACGCCCCCAAGGATAAACGCGATTGCGTGATGAGGGAAGGGGGTCAAACACGATTGATGAACGAGCGTTTGACGCGAGTGAGGAGGGAGCGATTGTATCAGGATGATTGCGGGGGCCGGATGTTGACCTCCGCGTCAGGTCCGCCTCGTACCGGAATGATTATGATGCCGAAGTGTCCGTGAAGAGAATCAAGCGTATTCAGGAGCTGTATTGCTGTACGATTCTTCCGTCCATCCCGAATACGTCGTGTTCAGATTCTCGTTGGTTCGAATGATGCGCCCGTGGTGTTCCATCATGGATTCGCAAATGCCGCCTATCGCTTCAATGATATTCGCAATGGCGCTTTCCCTGGTGTCGCCCTCTGAGATGCACCCTTCCAGGTCAAGACACTCGACGACATACCCACCGTCCGTTTCATCCGGCTCCAGCGAAACCTGAAATGGTCCATGATCCGACGTGTTGATGATGTATCGCTCCATGATTCGATGCTCCCGCTGTTTTTATCCTGCCCCATTCACTTCGTCATCCACTTTGGGCTGAGTGATGGGACCGAACTTGCTTTCATATTGCTCGATATTTTCACCCAGCGCCTCCGCCTGCATGGATTTTTACAGGAATAATAGACGATCTTGCTCACTTACGGCAATTATGGCCAGGAGGCGGCAAGAACGCCCGTCGGGTTGGTTGCCATAGAAGAGGGTAGGGCGCTGTGGGAAAAGCGGTGAAGGTTGCTTGAATGAGGGTCACGATAAAAAATAAACCCCCGGAGGGGCCGAAGCGTCGCGAGGGTTGAGTCGTTTCCCCGTTCGGGGAATTGCCTGCGAAGTTTTCTTCTTGTTATGAAAAGCAACGTAGGCATCGATCAGCTATAATCTGATATCCTGATACTTTATTTCTCATACATTGTCAATCGGGAGATTCATTATGCCGCATCTCACGCTCGGGCTCGACCTCGGCCCGAACTCCATCGGCTGGGCGCTCGTCGAAGAGGACGAGTCCGGCAGCCCGCAAGGTCTCGAAGCCGCCGGCGTCCGCGTTTTTCAGGAAATGGTCGACAGGCAGAAGAAGACCCCGAAGAACCACAAGCGGCGCGACGCGCG
Source organism: bacterium (assembly GCA_963692865.2). Lineage (GTDB taxonomy): Bacteria > UBA8248 > UBA8248 > UBA8248 > UBA8248 > Bin107. The sequence goes on from OY843592.1 coordinate 419,681, forward strand.
CCAGGCCCGCCGCCAGCGCGCCAGAAGAAAAATGCGGCGCGACACCCTTACACGCGAACTCATCCGCTCCGGCCTTTTGCCGGAGAGCGCCGAGGATCGCCGGAAGTTATTCGGGTTCGACCAGAAGAAAGAGGAGCAGAACGACCCCTACGAAATCAGAAAGCGCGGGCTGGACGATGAACTGACGCCGCACGAACTGGGCCGGGCTGTTTTCCACCTGAACCAGAGGCGGGGGTTTTTGAGCAACCGCAAGGTGCGCGATTCGGGAGACAAGAAAAAAGAAGACGGCGTGGTCAAAAAGGAGATTGGAGAACTCAGGAAGGAAATCGAGGAATCCGGCTCCCGGACGCTGGGCGAGTTTCTGGCGGATACGCCCAAAAAGAGAAACCGCCGCACGGAGCGGGCGATGTACGAGGAGGAGTTCGATGCTCTCTGGAAGAAGCAGGCGGCGTTCAAACCCGAACTGCTCACGGACGCGCTTCGCGCGCGAATTCGCAAAATCCTCTTCTTCCAGCGTCCCCTGAAGCTCCAGAAGTTTCTGGTCGGCAAATGCACTTTCGAGCCGCACAAGAAAAGGTGCCCCTGGTGCCGCCCCGAGGCGCAGTGGTTCAGGGCGCTCCAAGACGTGAACCATCTCGAAGTCAGAGTCCCCGAGACGGGCGGGTATCGCCCCCTCGACCAATCGGAAAGGGAAGTCATCAAAGAACAACTCCGGGAGAAGAAGACGCTCGGGTGGAACGGCGTCCGCAAGGCGCTGGGGTTTCACTCGGGCGAGACGTTCAATATCGAAGAGGGCGGGAAGAAGAACCTGATGGGCGCGCGCACGCTCATAGACGTCCGGAAAATCCTCACGAAAAAGACGTGGGAGGCCATGTCCGGCGAGCGGGAGGAGTTTCTGGACGAGTTGTTCAGTACCCACAAGGAAGAAACCCTGTTGAAGCGGCTGGAGAAGCGCTGGCGACTCTCCGATGAGAAGGCGGACGCTCTCCTGAATACGGAGTTTCAGCCCGGCTACGCGAGCCTCTCCCTCCGGGCGATTCGCAGAATCACGCCGCATCTGGAGAGAGGATTGAACTACCACGATGCCTGCCGGGCGGCAGGCTATCGGCATGAATACGAGAAGGAAATCGACGCGAAAGAAGCGCTCCCACGCGCTCCCGAACTCAGAAACCCCATCGTCCAGAAGGCGATCTACGAGGTGCGCAAGCTAGTGAATGCCGTCGTCCGCGAGTACGGGATGCCGAGGCGCATCCGTGTGGAGCTCGCGCGGGACCTGAAGATCGGTAAGAAGCAGAAAGACGCTCTGAACCGCCGGAACAGGCAAAACCGCGACCTGAACGACGAGGCGCGCAAGGTGATGGAGGAGGTGGGAGTTTCTGACAACGGGGCGAACAGGCTCAGATACCGGCTGTGGAAGCAGCAGAAGGGCCAGTGCCCCTACACGGGCGCGAGCATCGGCGCGCGCGATATTTTCAGCCCCGAATACGAGGTGGATCACGTTCTCCCCTACAGCCGGACGCTCGATGATTCCTACATGAACAAGGTGCTCTCCAAGGCTTCCGCCAACCGGGAGAAGGGGGACAGTACGCCTCATGAATGGAGGAGCGGCGATTCGGGAGAATTCACCAAGATGCGCCAACGCGTATCTTCTATGAAGGACATGCCTTATTCCAAGAGAAGGCGCTTCGAGCAGAAAGAACTTGAACTCGATAAGTTTATCGAGCGCCAACTCAACGACACGCGCTACATCAGCCGCGAGGTGAAGGACTACCTCAAGGACCTGGGCGCGGACATGCAGATAACGACGGGACAAGCCACCGCCGCCCTGCGCCGTTTCTGGGATCTCAACAAGATTCTCGCCGTCGATTCGGACCTCGAAAAAAACCGCGCCGACCACCGCCACCACGCCATCGACGCGCTGGTCGTCGCTCTCACGAGCCGGAGCCTTTTCAAGAGCATTGCGGATATTGCCGCCGAATACCGGGAACACGCGGTTCTGGTTCTGAACCGGAGGCATTTTTCGCTCAGAGAACCCTGGCCCGGATTCATGGCCGACGTTCGCGGGGAGGTAGAGAAAATCGTCGTCTCCCATCAGCCGCTCAGGAAGATCAGCGGAGCCTTTCACGAGGAGACCGCCTACGGGCGTATCTCGCGCGACGGAGAGGACGTGTTCGTCCGAAGAGTCCCCCTCGAATCGCTCAGGCCGCCGCAGGTCGAGAAAATCGTCGACCGCCGCATCCGCGAACTCGTTCGGGAGCGCATGAAGGCTCACGACGGAAAAGCCAAGGACGCCTTCGCAAAGCCTCTCTATCTGGAGCATTCAAACAAGGGAAAGGGCAGAACGCGAATCGAGACGGTGCGCGTCGCCGAGAACCTGAACCCGGACGGCCTATTCGGCGTCAAAAGAAAAGGAGAGGCGAAACCCTTCAAGTATTACGCATTGGGCAACAACCACCACGTTGAAATCATCGAGAATATAGAAACGGGCAGGCGTGCGGGCCGCGTCGTCACGGCCATGGAAGCGGCCCGGCGAGCGAGAAGGGCGCGGACCTCAATCGTCCGCCGCGACTGCGAGGAGGGCCAGCGGTTCGTGATGTCGCTCTCGATAAACGACGTGGTGAAGCTCGATGAGCCCGTGAACGGCTGCGATATGTACCGCGTTCAGAAAATTGGCAATATCGTAGCCACAGGGGCAATACAAATCACATTGCGAACACATGCAAGTGCTTCGATAGACGACAATGCAACACGACTACTTGTATCACCCAACACGCTCCGGGGACGCAAGATGTCCGTCGATCCCCTGGGCAAACTGGAGGCCGCCCATGATTAAACGAATCGTCGAAATCGGAAGTCCCGCCCGTCTCTCGCTCAGCCGCAAGCAACTGAAAGTGGAGCGGGAGGAATTCGCCGCAGAGTCGCTCCCCGTGGAGGACCTGGGCGTCCTGATTCTCGACCACCCGGCCATCCGCCCCTCGCAGGGGCTGTTGTCCGAGTGCATGAAGAACAACGTCGCCGTCGTGATGTGCGACGAGAAGCACCTGCCCGCCTCCGTCCTCCTCCCGCTGGACGGACACACGCTGCACAGCAGGATCGTGAAGGAGCAGGCCGCCGCCACCCCCGGCAGGCTGAGCCGCCTGTGGCGGGCCATCGTGCGCGAGAAGATTCTCGCCCAGGCCGACGCGCTCGACGCCTTCGATGAATATGGAGAACCCCTGCGCGCCGTCGCCGGGCGCGCGGGGCGGGAGAACCCGGCCCAGGCCGAAGCCCGCGCCGCGAGAATGTACTGGCCGAGGATGTTCGGCGCGGATTTCAGGCGCAACCGCGCGCTTCCGGGCGTGAACCGGCTCCTGAACTACGGCTACTCGCTCATCCGCGCGGCCACGGCGCGCGCGGTCGTCGCCTCGGGTCTGCACCCCGCCTTCGGCCTGCACCACCACAACCAGTACGACGGCTTCTGCCTGGCGGACGACCTCATGGAGCCGCTCCGCCCGCTGGTGGACCGCCGGGTGCGCCGGATGCGCGATGAGCCGGAGGAGTGGGGCGAGGAACTCGAACTGGAGAAGGAGGAGAAGCGCGAGCTTCTGGGCGTTCTGGCCGAGGACGTGCGGTTCGGCGGCAAGGCCTATCCCCTTCTCACCGCCCTTCAATACTACGCCGCGGGCGTCCGCCGCGTCGTCTGCGGGGAGGAGAAGGAAACGGAAATCCCCCGGCCATGAGCTTCGGGGGGTGGCGCAGCATGTGGCTCATGGTGATGTTCGATTTGCCGACCGACACCAAGGCGGCGCGCAAGGCCTATCAGGAGTTTCGGGGTTTCCTGCTCGAAGACGGCTTCACGATGCTTCAGTATTCGGTCTACGCCCGGCATTGTCCGAGTTCCGAGAACGCGGAGGTGCACGAGCGGCGCATCAACGCCGCCCTGCCCCCCGACGGGGAGGTGCGGCTCCTGCTCTTCACCGACAAGCAGTTCTCGCGGATGAAGATTTTCTATGGGAAGATACGCAAGGCGACGGAAAAGGCTCCCGAGCAGATCACGTTGTTCTGACCTGTCTTCGGGAGCCTTGACCCAATCGGTTCAACCACTTGGAGAGAACCGATTGTAGCTGATCGATGCCTGCGCGCAATCCACAACCCTTATAGCGCAGAGCCATGCGACGTTTTATTGTAGCTGATCGATGCCTGCGCGCAATCCACAACCTTACTTGCACGGTGTAGACACGACCTGCTATTGTAGCTGATCGATGCCTGCGCGCAATCCACAACCGAAGCTTGCCAAGAGTGGCGATGAACGTTATTGTAGCTGATCGATGCCTGCGCGCAATCCACAACTCCCCCTTTATTCTTGCCCCTTGTTTTTGATTGTAGCTGATCGATGCCTGCGCGCAATCCACAACTCGTTCCGTGTCCACCGCCAGGATCGGGTTATTGTAGCTGATCGATGCCTGCGCGCAATCCACAACCAAAGTTACGCTTTCCGAAAACGCGACGCATTGTAGCTGATCGATGCCTGCGCGCAATCCACAACAATGACATTCGCCGGGTCGCTTTGGCGGCTATTGTAGCTGATCGATGCCTGCGCGCAATCCACAACTGGTGACGTCATACAACATTTATGACGGGAATTGTAGCTGATCGATGCCTGCGCGCAATCCACAACTGTGCAGGCCCGTACGAAGAATGGCCTGCATTGTAGCTGATCGATGCCTGCGCGCAATCCACAACCCCATGACGAGGCCTTTGATTAGGCTTCCTATTGTAGCTGATCGATGCCTGCGCGCAATCCACAACTCCAGGCGAATTTCATACCCTCAATCACGCATTGTAGCTGATCGATGCCTGCGCGCAATCCACAACTGGCCCGCCGTGAAGCCGATCCGGCGGCGGATTGTAGCTGATCGATGCCTGCGCGCAATCCACAACCGAGGCGATGGAGGGGATGTCGCCACGATTATTGTAGCTGATCGATGCCTGCGCGCAATCCACAACTTTGACGTTGAGTTTCCGACTGAAACAATGAATTGTAGCTGATCGATGCCTGCGCGCAATCCACAACTTTGACGTTGAGTTTCCGACTGAAACAATGAATTGTAGCTGATCGATGCCTGCGCGCAATCCACAACCCGGAAACATTCGGCCACCTTCCGCACGTATTGTAGCTGATCGATGCCTGCGCGCAATCCACAACCACGTCGTCAACGCCCGCGATGAGGGTTGCATTGTAGCTGATCGATGCCTGCGCGCAATCCACAACTTGAGCGCCCTCCTGCAACCCATGCCAACGATTGTAGCTGATCGATGCCTGCGCGCAATCCACAACTGTGTCGCTTTCGTTGTCTGCGGTAGCTCCATTGTAGCTGATCGATGCCTGCGCGCAATCCACAACTGTTCGCCACGGACAGCTTGCGCACGGCTTATTGTAGCTGATCGATGCCTGCGCGCAATCCACAACTAATTCTTCTACGCCCTAAGCACTCCGCCATTGTAGCTGATCGATGCCTGCGCGCAATCCACAACAAGAACAGATCCGTATCCCGACACTTCGCGATTGTAGCTGATCGATGCCTGCGCGCAATCCACAACCACCACCATGATGTGCGCCGCATACAGCAATTGTAGCTGATCGATGCCTGCGCGCAATCCACAACTAGATGCGGCCGACGACGTCGATCTCCATCATTGTAGCTGATCGATGCCTGCGCGCAATCCACAACCGCTCCGGCTCGGCTCCTCCTTCGACTATCATTGTAGCTGATCGATGCCTGCGCGCAATCCACAACAAGGCGCCAAGTACTATCCTGAGCTCTCTGATTGTAGCTGATCGATGCCTGCGCGCAATCCACAACTCTCAATCGGCTTTGGTGAAAACGCTCCGCATTGTAGCTGATCGATGCCTGCGCGCAATCCACAACTGATGAGGATATAGTCATCACTGGCGCAAGATTGTAGCTGATCGATGCCTGCGCGCAATCCACAACAGAACAACACGAATTACCTCAAGGGATGGCATTGTAGCTGATCGATGCCTGCGCGCAATCCACAACTCTATTGCGATTGGTATCATTATTGTTGCATTGTAGCTGATCGATGCCTGCGCGCAATCCACAACTGTGTTGCTTTCGTTGTTTGTGGGAGCTCCATTGTAGCTGATCGATGCCTGCGCGCAATCCACAACGCGGGCGCGATGACGCCAGCCGGAAGGGAGATTGTAGCTGATCGATGCCTGCGCGCAATCCACAACAATGAGCGCATCAGCCGCTTCGTGTAGTGGATTGTAGCTGATCGATGCCTGCGCGCAATCCACAACTCCATACCCATCACCCAAGCACCTTGAACAATTGTAGCTGATCGATGCCTGCGCGCAATCCACAACTAGGTTATTGTTGCGGCCCTACCCATGATGATTGTAGCTGATCGATGCCTGCGCGCAATCCACAACACCTCACGTCGCCGAGCGATGAAGAGGTCAATTGTAGCTGATCGATGCCTGCGCGCAATCCACAACGGATGGGCCGATGGGTTGCTGGCTATCATGATTGTAGCTGATCGATGCCTGCGCGCAATCCACAACGGCTTTCAGTATTTATATCGTCATGGGGTGGCGTCCTCCCACCCCCTGAAACCCAACAAGCCATCGTCGCCGAAATCGAAGCCGAACAGGCCCTGGTCGAGAGGTGGCCGCAAACCACAGTTACTTTGACGACTGGCGCAGGCCCAATTAAAGTGTAGCAAGTCGAGAGGTGGCCGCAAACCACAGTCGCTTTCAGTATTTATATCGTCATGGGGAGAGGCGTTCTGGACTTTCTCCGGGTCCAGTTTCGCCAGAATCTCGAAGCTGTGCGCTCCCTTGTTGTAGCATTGTTTCTGGGTGTTGCGAGTGGCATCTTTCAGGCCCTTCTCGATATTACCTTTGGCGATTTGCTCAATCCGTAGATTTTGCGGGAGCGCATTCTCCCGGTAGCCCTGACCAAAGAATTCCTTTAGCGCATCCTTATCGGCCAGAAACCACGACTCCACGATTTGCACCATGAGGTGGCACTGGTTGTCCGCCGCGCCCTCGGGACGGGGCCATCCGTCGCGTTTGTTGAGGTGTCGCCATGATCCTGCTTCATTCACCGGTTCCTCGGCATCTACGAGAAGCATGGCGCTTCCTTGTTGATGGGCGACCACGAAATCATTGTATGCGTTGCCACGACCGCCGCAGGCTACGATTCTGGGCATCATTCCAGCCAAACCCGCCTTCTCGATGAAAGTCCGAAAACCTTCGCGGCACGCCGTCCTCAGAATTTTGCCGTCGCCGCCGCCTTCCACACAGAGCTTGATGCTCACCACCTGTTTCCTCCGATATCCCCGCGTGTCCAGAGTTCGCCGAGGCGGTATTTATCGAGCCAGGGTTCGAGTTCGTTTGCGTCGAGGCGGTGAAGCCGCGTGGCGCCTTCGGACTTCTCGCAGACGACGATGGCTTCCGGCGTGTCCGTGAGCGCATCCACGAGAACGTCGGAGTGCGTCGTTACGAAAATCTGGCTGCGCGATGACGCCTCGACGAGTAGTTTCGCCACTTCCGGGATGATGTCCGGATGCAGCCCGATCTCCGGCTCCTCGATGCAGACGACCGGCGGCGGGTCGGGGTGGCAGAGCACGGCGAGCAGGCACAGGTAGCGCAGGCTCCCGTCCGAGAGCCGCGTGGCGGGCACGGAATGTTGCAGGTCTTCTTCGTGGAGGAATATCTGCACCTCGCCGGTCGCTATGTCAGTAGTGACATCCCCTATTGATTGATAGAAGGTTCTCAAATGTTCCAGTATCTGGCGTTTTAGGGGAGGGCGGTTCAACAGATCGTTCAGAACCAAAGCGAGGTTCGAGGCGTCCTCCAGAAGATTTTTCTTTGGCAGGTCGGTTCGCCCCGGACTGCGCGGCGGCTCGCCGTGCTCGAAACTCCATTCGCGATAGAAGCGCATACGCTCGAATTCATCGGCCAGATAGGTCAACTCGGGATAAGAATCGGGGTCTCGCCGCTGTGAGAGAATCGACTGGTCGTACTTTACGTCTTCTCGCTTGAGATGTCGTTTGTGACCGGGTTCCTCCTCAGTGAAAACATTGAGCGCCGGATGGCCGTCTTGATAGCGGTAGTAGAAAAAAGGATCTTGTTTGTCTGGTGTCGGTTTCTCGTTCTCCACGGCCTCGTCTTTGAGTTCGAAACGCGATCCGGATTCCGTGAACGACAGTCGATATCTGAGGGGCTGCTGTCCCTTTGGGTATTCGAGGGTAGCGTCCACGGTCGCCTTGCCGGGTTCGTGCGTTCCCTTCCAGAGCCAATGGCGGACGCCTCCCCCAGTCCGAATCGGCTCTTGAAGCTCTTTGCCGGGTGCGGCGGCGAGAAGGGATAGCGCTTCGATCAGGTTCGACTTACCCGAAGCGTTCGGCCCGATGAGGACGTTGAGCGGCTCCAGGGGAAACTCTTCGGACGAAGGGCCGTAGGAGAGGACGTTCTCCAGGCGGATCGTCCGAATGAACCTCCTGCCCTCCATGCTCTGCTCTCCCCGGGTTCGCCACAACTGAATCAGGATCATTTTCGGGAACAGGATAGCATACGCGGGCGTATAACCCACCAGCCGCGCGGCTCACAATCGGAGGGTCGCCTCGCCCGGCGATTTTTCGCTTATCGGTTGGAATCGCCCCGCCTATTTCAGGATACGCCGCCGATATTTCGCGTTAAAGCCGGGTTTTTCCCCGTCCGCAAAGCAGGGCGGTTCGCGAACCGCCCTTGCGGGACGCCGGACGAGAGGGTTCCGGCCCGACGGGCGAAGCCGCGCGCGGGGGCAATCCCCGCCCCGCCCGATCAGGCCCTTCGGTACAAACGCTCCTTTCTCGGGGTTGTTGAAAAAGCCCTTGCGGGCCGGTCGGTATCTCACCGTAGGGGCCGCATATCATGCGGCCCTGCCTTTTCGCCTTCACAATACGGGTCGCATGATATGTCAGACATATATGTCTGACCTACGGGTAAAACGTGGTTGATGCGAGAGGGATAGGTTTTTCAACAACCCCTTGTCAGGGGGGTGGAAGCGACGCCCCCGGCGAGGGGTTTTTCAACTACCCCTTATCGGCTGGAATTGGCCCGCCCGTTCCGGGATACGCCGCGGATGTTTCGCGTTAAAGTCGTGATTGACTCGCAAAAGCGGCGTGAATTTCAAGCCGCGCATTTCCCCGCAATTGCCGTGTCCAAGTTTTCGCGCGCGCGGGCGATACTCCCGCGCGGGGAATCGACCCCGGTTGACGGGCAGGGGATTGCCGATCAAGGAGCGGGGGGCGCCGTTCCCGTCGATGGAGGAGGAGAAAATGATGCGAGCGGTTCGGTCGTCGATGCGCTCCCGGGCGGGGCGCTCCCTCCCCGGCCGGGCGTGCGCCGACTCCGGGAGGAGGACGAACGGCGGCCGCTCCCTGCCCGGCGGACCGCGAGCCCCCGCTCATCCGGCCCGGTTCGGCCCCCGCGCGGAATTCCTGAAAAATTGTATAAATTCGGATAAATTCACGACGTTTTCCGATAAATTCCTGAAAACTTATCTTATTGAATCATAAAGGGTTATGCCGAAACCGGGCCTGAACGGCGCGCCTCAGCGGCCAAGAGCCACGGCGGCCATGCCCGCCACCGTGACGCATACGCCGAGGACGAGCCGGGGCCGCACGCGCGTCATGTCGCGCAGCATGAGGACGGTGAACAGCACCGAGAAGATGGGCATCGAGGCGATGATGGGGCCGACCACGCTGACCTCGGCGTCCATGAGGGCGAGGTTGTAGAGGAGCTGGTTGCCCGAGTTCAGCACGCCGACCAGGATGATCGTCACGACCGCCCAGCGCGGCCCCCAGTCGAACAGCGCGGGCGGGGAGACGAGCCGGAGGCCGCAGATGATGGGGATGCTCACCATGTTCGACCACGCGACCGTGAGCGCGACGTTCGGCATGGCGTCCAGGCCCTTCTTGCGGATGAACACGCTCACGCCCAGCGAGACCGCGCTCGCGAAACCCCAGAGGATCCCCGGCCGGAACCAGCGCCCCCGGGCGGGTTCGTAGCTCACCAGGACGACGCCCGCCACAACGAGGCCCGTGCCCGCCAGAACGGCCGGGCCGGGCTGCTCGCCCAGGAAGAGGACGGCCAGGGACAGGCTGAGCAGGGGGGAGGCGCTCATGAGCGTCATCAGCCTCGGCGGGCCGATGGAATCAATCGCCTTGTAGTAGACGAGCCGCCCGTAGCTGTAGGCGGTGACGCCCAGAAGGGCGAACCAGAGCATGCCTTCGAGCGTTACGTCCTCAGGGTCGTATTCCCACCAGCCGAAGAGGGCCAGGACGAGCATGTTGAAGACGTTGGTGAGCAGGGTGGCGGACATCAGGCCCATATGCCGCAGGGGCCGCGCGGCGAGGACACCCGTGAACGCCGCCATGATCGCCGCCGCCAGCGCCCAGACGACCCCCATCGTATTGTCCATGGCCGGATCAGCCGTGCCGGCCGACGCTCACGGCCACGATGCCCAGCACGGCGATGAAAATCCCCAGAACCACGCGCGCGTTCAGGCGTTCGATGTCGCGCAGGAACAAGGCCGAGAGGCACAGGGCGAAAATCGGCGTGCTGCTCAGGATGGGAACCGCCAGCGAGAGCTTCCCCTGGAGAGAGAGGTTGATGAGGATCTGCATCAGCCCGTTGATCGTCGTCCCGAAGACCAGCAGCGGTACGTAGCGCTTCGAGCCCCACTCGAAATACCGCTTCGGGAGAAAATGCCGCAAGGCCTCGGAAGTCGGGATGGCGACCATGGCCGACCAGGCGGTGAGCAGGGCGGGCGCCGCCATGTGGGACATTCCCTGCTTGCGCATGAACGCGCTGGCGACCAGCATGAGCATGCTCATGAGCGACCAGCCGACGCCAGCGCGGAACCACCTGCCGCCCGAGGGCTCGTAGCTCACGGCGGCTACGCCCAGGACGACGAGGATCGTTCCGAGCAAAACCCACCGGCCGGGTTCTTCCCCCAGGAAGATGACGGCCAGAATCAGGCTGGGAAGCGGGACCATGCTCGTGATGGTGATGTGGCGCGAGGGGCCGACGATGTTCATGCCGGTGTAGAAGACCCAGCGGTTGATGCTGTAGTTCATCACGCCCAGAACGCCGAACCAGGCGAACGCCTCCCAGCGGAAACTCCCCGGCTCGTAGAGCCAGAAGCCGACGGCCCCCAGCATGATGGTGTTGCCCACGTTGTTGAACTGGGCCAGGGCGAACGAACCCATCTGGCGCAGGGCGGGCGCGAAGGTGATGTTCGCCGCCGCGCTGACGAAGGCCGCCGAAATGGCGAGCAGAATGGTTTGGGATTCGAGACTCATACGCTCATCGTTTCAAGTCAGGAAACTCTCACGGGTGACGCCGTGGCCGATCGTTCTCGGGCGATGGAGAGAATATCCCTCCACCCGCCCCGCGTCGATGCGGACAGCCGGGAATTGCATCGCTTCAGGCGCACGAATCCGCACCAAAGCGATAATCAAGCTTTTTTCAGCTATTTGTCCATTTTCACATGGATGGAACTTTGGTATATCTAAAACCAGTGTTGTGGTGTTTGCCGCCGCCGACATGTCCGATGCGTAGAGAAGGGAAAAAAATGCGGAATTCTCCTTATCTTCCAAAACTCGAACCGGTGGGTTCAACCTGCGTTCTCGTCCCGATATTCCTCGGTCTGGCCTTGCTTCTCGCGCCGGTAAAGGCCCAATCCGCAGCTGTCGCGGGAGGGCTCCGGTCCCTGGCCGACCTGGCCGAAAAACTCAGCCCCTCGGTGGTGAACATCAGTACGGAAACCAAGATTGAAACGAGTTCAAGAGGCGAATTCCCGGGGTTTCCCGGCGATTTGTGGAACGAATTTTTCAGACGCTTTCATGAAGGACCCTTCCGCCCGGGACCGCGGGGTGGTTTGAGGCCGCGACCCAGACAACAGAACATGGGCTCGGGCTTCATCGTGAATGAAAACGGGCTGATCATCACGAATAATCACGTCGTAGAAAAGGCATCGAAAATAACGATCCGCTTCAAGGACCAAAAGAAACGGAAAGCGAAGGTCGTCGGCCGCGACCCCCAAACCGATATCGCGCTACTGCAGGTGGAAACGAAACCCGGGGATACGTTCACCGCGGCGAAGCTGGGCGACAGCGAGAAACTTCGCGTAGGCGACTGGGTGATGGCCATCGGCAATCCGTTCGGATTGTCCCACACGGTGACGGCCGGCATCGTCAGCGCCAAAGGCCGCGTCATCGGCTCGGGCAGATTCGACAACTTCATTCAAACCGATGCCTCCATCAATCCGGGAAACAGCGGCGGGCCGCTCTTCGATTTGAACGGAAACGTCGTGGGCATCAACACCGCCATCTTCAGCAGAGGCGGCGGCAACATCGGCATCGGTTTCGCCATACCGATCAACATGGCGAAGAAGCTGCTCCCCCAGCTTCGCACGGGCGTGGTGACCCGAGGATTTCTGGGCGTGAACATTCAGCCCGTCAATGAAAGCCTGGCGAAAGAGTTGGGCCTGAAAAAACCCCGGGGCGCTCTGGTCTCTAACGTTATTGAAAACGCGCCTGCGAAAAAAGCCGGCATCAAAAGAGGTGACGTGATCGTAGGCATCAATGAGAAAAAAATTGAAAACCCCCGTCAACTCTCCCTTGCTGCGGCCGACTTGAAGCCGGGCTCCATCGCCAAAGTCGATATTATTCGAGACGGCGAAAAACGTTTGGTGAAGCTGAAAGTCGCCAAGTTGCCTGGTTCTTCGGAAGAAGTAGCGAAAGCCTCAAAACCCGCGCTTCAGAGAAAACTGGGCATCGAGGCGCAAAACATGACCCCTGAAATCAGAAAGCAAATCGGAGCGAAAGCGAAGAAAGGCGTTGTCATCTCCAACGTTTTGCCGGATAGTCCTGCTGAGATGGCTGGCTTGCGCCGGGGTGACGTCATCTTGGAAGCCAACCGCAAGGCGGTTGCCAACACGGAACAGTTGCGAGAAGCGCTCAAAAAAGGAGAAAACAAGGGGAATCTGCTGGTCGTCGAGCGGCGAGGCACGACGTTCTACGTGGCATTGGAAGGGAAGGGGTAACTGTGGGCGAAACGGCTCAAAAACAAACCGGATTGAGTGAAAGCATTATTGCCGCGGCTTCGCAAATCTGCCATGAACTGGAGGCCAAGGCCATTTTCATTCACGCGGACGCCATGAAGGACCTCGACGCCTTGATGGACCTCCCCGTCGGCGTGGAGCATTTCACCACCACCTGCTCCCCCGACCTCTACGAAGAACTGGAAAAACGGGATTGTAAGGTCTTGCAATTGCCCGCCTTGTCCCTGAACCGGATCGACATCATCAAGATGGGCGTCGTGATCGCCTTGAGCGAAGGCTCCATCACACAGAACGACACCGTGGTCTGCCTTTCAGGCTTGCCCGAGAACGAAGAAATCGACACGCTCATGGTCTTTCATCTGGATCACGAAAAAGAGATGCTCCAGACATCGGAAACGCAAAGCGCCGTCGAAGGCGTCGATCCGAAGGTGTTCGAAACGGTCTTGTCGCTCGCTCTCGAACTCGGCGCCGAGGGGCGGGAGGGAAAACCTCGCGGCGCGCTCTTTGTTCTTGGAGACCATGATCTCGTGCTTCAGTATTCACGCCAGCTCGTCATCAATCCCTTTCATGGATACCCGGAAGAGCAAAGAAACATCATGGACCCGGCCTTGCGCGAGACCATCAAGGAATTCAGCGCCATCGACGGCGCATTCGTCATTCGCGGAGACGGGATCATCGAAGCCGCCGGCAGGCACCTGAACGCGGCGCCCGAGAATGATTTGCCCCCGGGGCTGGGTTCGCGTCATATGGCCGGGGCGGGCATAACGGAAGTCAGCACGGCCATATCCTTTGCCATCAGCGAGTCAACGGGCAGCGTTACGGTGCTTAAAGACGGCAAGGTATTCATGCAGATCAGCAAGTCGCAGCCTGCCAGGACATCAAGACAAGGAAAAGGCAAAAAGAAATAGCCGTTGTTCTTACCGTCGGGAGAAAGCAGTCATGGTGTACGGAAAACTTTTCGGATTGTTGGCCCTCATCATCGGTGGAATCCTGGGCTTGAGCACGATTATCTTGATGCTCGACTTAATCGGTCTCTCGATTTTTTAAGACCGGTTCACAGCCCGTTTCATGCAACCCGACCTGTTCGAGCGTTTCAAACACAATCACTTCCTCGCTCCCATATCGGTAGACACGCTCAAAAAGATTGGCGAGCACATCGGCTTGTCGGCGGATCTTCTGGTGTTCGACGCATCGTGCGGCAAGGGAGGAAGCGTCATTTCGCTCGCACGAATGTTTGGATGTTCGGCAATCGGCCTCGATGATCGCCCCGAGTTCGTGGAAGATGGAAGACGGCGAATTTTATTCGAAGATCTGTCCCATCTCATCGATTTGCTGACGCATTCGAGCGATGATTATCCGTTCGACGACGATTACTTCGATCTGGCGCTTTTGTGCGGACCCCCTTACCCCTCGAGCAGCGCAAGCAAGCTGAGGAGTCTGGTTCGGATAGTGAAGCCCGGGGGATGGATCGCCTTCTCCGGGCTGGTCTGGAAACCCGAAGATGAAGACGTCGACTCCGAACGACTGGCGAGATGGCTCGACGCCTATTTTCCCTGCGAACCGATTGACGCCGAGGAATTCCGAGGCCACCTTACGGAACAGGGATATGACGTTGAATTCGTGGAGCACGAATCGGAAACCGCCTGGGAATCCTTTCTGGCTCCCCAGGCGCGCTCCATTATCGAGAACCGGCTTGAATATGCGGATTCACCCGAAGCCAGTGACGTCCTGGACAGCTGGCAGCAAGACCTCGAGATCTACCACGACGGCGGCGGAAAGCAGCTTCTAGGCTACGCCACGTTCTTGCTGCGACGCCCATGAGGGAGACCGAACGCCCGTGCCCGCGGAAATTCCGGCGGCGCGGGTTTGACGAGCGGGTCGCCTGTGGTGTTTTCTCTCGATTCAAGATGTATTGACGTACACACGGACGAGGAGTGCGAATGAACGAACTGTTTCAACTCGGCATCACGGAAATCACGGAGAGCCTGAGAGCCAGGGAGTTCAGCGCGGAGGAGCTGACCAGGGCCTATCTCGAACGCATCGGCGAAACCGAAGCGAGGGTGCACGCCTATTTGAGCGTTCTGGAGGATGAGGCCATCGCCGCCGCCCGCGCCGCCGATGCGAAAATCGCCGCCGGTGACGACGATTCTCCCCTTCTCGGAGTCCCCGTGGCCGTCAAGGATCTCCTTTGCATGAAGGGCACCAAGACCACTTGCGCTTCTCGGTTTCTGGAAAATTTCGAGGCGCCGTATGACGCCACCGCCGTAGCCCGCCTCAAGGAGGCGGGCGCGGTCATACTCGGCAAACTGAACATGGACGAATTCGCCATGGGTTCATCGTGCGAGCAAAGCGCGTTCGGCCCGACCCGCAACCCGTGGAACCTGAACACCACACCGGGCGGCAGCAGCGGCGGATCCGCCGCCGCCGTGGCGGCGCGCTCCTGCGTCGTCTCCCTGGGTTCGGATACCGGGGGCTCCATACGCCAGCCGGCCGCATGCTGCGGCGTCGTGGGCATGAAGCCCACTTACGGACGCATTTCACGCTATGGACTCATTGCCTTCGCCAGTTCTCTGGACCAGATCGGCCCGTTCGCGAAAAACGTGCGAGACGCCGCCGTCCTGCTGGGCGCCGTGAGCGGCCACGACCCGCGCGATTCCACTTCGGCCGATGCGCCCGTGCCCGACTACACGGATGGCCTCGACGCGGGCGTTCGGGGACTCAAAGTCGGCATCCCCAAAGAATACTTCATCGAGGGGATGGACCCCGAGGTCGAGGCCGCGATTCAAAAGGCGATTGCCGTCTTCGAGGAACAAGGAGCGGAAATTCTCGAAATTTCTCTCCCTCATACCGAATACGCCTTGCCTGTCTATTACATCCTCGCCCCCGCGGAGGCGAGCAGCAACCTGGCGCGCTACGACGGGGTCCGCTTCGGTGTGCGCAAAGAAGGGGATTCCACATTTGGCTCCCTGTTCGGCATGTACGCGGCCAGCCGGGAAAACGGCTTTGGCGACGAGGTAAAACGCCGAATCATGCTGGGCACCTATGCGCTGTCTTCCGGATATTACGACGCCTTTTATACGAAGGCGCAAAAAGTCCGCACACTGATTTGCCGGGATTTCAAGACCGCGTTCGAGGAGGTCGACGTCGTGCTGTCGGCCACGGCTCCTACTCCCGCCTTCGAGATCGGTGAGCGCCTCGACGACCCCATCAGCATGTACCTCTCCGACATCCTGACCATCCCCTGCAATCTGGCCGGTCTCCCCGGCATCAGCCAGCCCTGCGGTTTCACCTCGGGAGGGTTGCCGATAGGGCTGCAACTGGCGGGAAAACCATTTGCCGAAAAAACGATTCTTCAAGCGGCGGCGGCGTTCGAAAGCGCGACGACGCACCACGAAGCGCAGCCTTCGCTGTGAGCCGTAATTTCGATTGAGGGAGACGATGGCGTACGAAACGGTTATCGGTCTTGAAGTACATGCCCAGTTGGACACGAAAAGCAAGATATTCTGCGGCTCGAGCGCCGCGTTCGGGGGAAACCCGAACGAACACACCTGCACTGTGGATCTCGGGCTGCCCGGCGTGTTGCCCGTTCTGAACCGTGAGGTCGTGGAATTCACCCTGAGGCTTGGGCTGGCCGTCGGGGCGGAGATTGCGCCGGTCTGCCGGTTCGCCCGAAAGCATTATTTCTATCCGGACCTCCCAAAGGGATATCAAATCTCTCAATACGAAGAGCCCATCTGCACGGGGGGAAGCGTTCATTTCGTCACCAGGGACGGGCGGGACGTGAACATCAACCTCACGAGAATCCACATGGAAGAAGACGCCGGCAAGCTGATTCATGGAGACGAACTGGGAGACCCGAGCCATTCCTATTCCGATCTCAACCGCGCCGGCGTGCCGCTTCTGGAAATCGTCTCCGAACCCGAGCTCAGAAACCCCGAAGACGCCGAATCCTATATGAGGAAACTCAGGACGCTGGTGCGCTATCTGGGGATATCCGACGGCAACATGCAGGAAGGCAGTCTGCGCTGCGACGCCAACATCTCCCTCAGGCCGCCAGGGTCCGAGAAATTCGGCGAGAAGGTGGAGATCAAGAACATGAACTCGTTCCGCAACCTCCGTCGCGCGCTCGAATACGAAGAGGAGCGCCAGCGCGAAGTCCTGGATTCGGGCGGGGCCATTCACCAGGAGACCAGGCTTTGGGACGAGTCCGCAGGCGTGACGCGGGGCATGCGCTCGAAGGAATACGCGCACGATTACCGCTATTTCCCGGACCCCGACCTGGTGCCCTTGACCGTGGACGCGGAATGGCTCGACGAGGTTCGCGCGCAAATGCCGGAGCTGCCCGACGCGAAAAGCAAACGCTTTCAGGAGGAGTTCGGCCTGCCCCGCTACGACGCGGAAGTGCTGACGGCGGAGAAGGAGTTGGCGGCCTATTTCGACAGGGTCGTCGCGGCCGCCGGAGAGGAACAAGCCAAGGCGGCGAGCAACTGGGTGATGGGCGACGTCCTGCGCCTGTTGAACGAACGCAAGATCGGCATCGAGGATTGTCCCGTAACGCCTGAGCGGCTGGCTGCGATGATCGCGCTCATCACCGATGGCGTCATCAGCGGGAAGATCGCGAAATCCGTGTTCGACGAGATGGCGGAGAGCGGTAAGGAACCCGAGGCCATCGTGGAGGAAAAAGGCCTCAGGCAGATTAGCGACACGGGCGCGATTGAGAGCGTCGTGGAAGAGGTGCTCGCCTCGAACCCCGGTGAAGTCGAAGCCTACCGGGGCGGGAAGACCAAGCTCATGGGCTTTTTCGTCGGCCAGGCGATGAAGGCGACAGGAGGCAAGGCCAACCCCAAAGCCTTACAGGAGATACTCCGGGAAAAACTGGGGAACTGACCGCAGAAGGCCGCCCCGCCTTAAGGGGATTCGCGCTCGCCGAACCCGTAGAGCGCGCAGGGATTCTCCACCAGAATCTTCCGGCGCATTTGCTCATCGGGCGCGAACTCCGCGAGAAGGTCCATCAAGTCGCCGTCATTGGGAATCACGGGCTTCACGTTCGTGTGCGGCCAGTCCGTGCCCCACACCACCCGCTCGGGCGCGGCGTCCATCAGCGCGCGCGCCACGGAGACGGCGTCGCGGTAAGGAGAGCCGCTCCTGGAGATCCGATCGGCGCCGCTCAGCTTCACCCATGTGTTTCCTCTTTCCAGCAAGCCCAGCAGCAATCTGAAATCGGGGTGCGCCGGTGAGGCGCCCGCAGGAACGAGACCCATGTGGTCGAACACCGCGTCGACCGGCAATCGCCTTATCTCGGGCTCGAGTTCGGCCAACTGTCCGGCGTGTATGTGAAACTGCACGTGCCAGCCGAAGTCCTTGATCCGGGCGGCCAGCTCCTCCATCCGCTCGATTCCGCTCACTCCGCCCGAAGCCGAGTTGATGCGCGCTCCGCAGATGCCGCGCCTCGTCAGCTCATCGAGCCCGTCTTCGGTGACGTCCGCATCCACCACGCCCACGCCCACGTAACCCGGCCCCAGGACGCGGACCGCCTCGATCACCCTCGCGTTGTCGGCGCCGTAAGGACTCGCCTGGACGACGACCCCCCGCTCAAGGCCCAGGACGCCGGCCATCTTCTTGTAGTCGCTCTCGAGAACCCGGGCGGGCGTGTAGCGCCTCCGCGCCGCGTAGGGGTATTCCGCCTCGGGTCCGAAGACGTGGAAATGACAATCCGCCGCTCCCGCCGGGGCCTTGAACTTCGGCGGTTTCGTATCCGGGTCGGGGCCGGGAATGGTGGGCCGGGTCGTCAAGCGCGCGTCCTCGAATCCATGGATGAGCGAGAGCGGAACCTATCTTCTTTTCTTCTTGCGGTAGGGTCTGTGGCACTGCGTGCAGCTATCCGAAAGCGCGCTGAACGTCTTGAGAACGGTGGTCTTGTCTTTCGCCTTGGCCGCGCGGGCCAGGTCTCTTGCGGTTTGAACCGAAGCTCTGGCGATTTTCGAGTAATCCTCGAACCGGCGCCAGACTTCCGCCTTGATGCGCGTCTTGCCGAAGGCGCTTCCCCTGGGGCTCAGGTAGGGAATCGCCGCCGAGAGCAGCGCGATTTCCTCCGCCGCCGAGGCGACGCGCGCGTAGTTCTCCTTTTTCGAATACACCTTGACGCGGCGCATCGCGCGGCTGATGCTCTTCATCGTCCGCACGCGCACCCTCTGGACGCCGCGCAGCGTCTGCTCGTCCTGGCCAGCGGAAAAAGAGGGAAGAAGAACCGCCGCCGTCAGAACGGCGCAAACCGTCGCGCACACCCGTTTCGAAATTCGCATATCCACTCCTCGCAGATGGCCGGGAACCCCTCTTCCCGAGAGCGTCCGCCCATACTAGGAGGGGGCGGCGAAAGTGTCAACGGAAGCCCCGGTTTCGACATAACCCTTTATGATTCAATGAGATAAATTTTCAGGAATTTACCGGAAAACGTCGTGAATTTATCCGAATTTATACAATTTTTCAGGAATTCGAAGCGGGGCGTTTTCGTTCCGTTTCCGGGATGCGCCATCGTTTCGGCGCGGCCTGGGTTCGTTTTGTTTTTCCGCAGCGTCCGAGCGCACGGGAACGCCCTCCTCGCGGCGGATTCTGCCGCATCCAGGCGAGAGCGCGATAACGGCAAATGCGGGGGAATGCGCGCGGGGCCGACCTCCGTGGTTCTTCCCCGCGGGGGCGCTTCGCGAAGCGCCCGTTCGAGTCCATGGCGAATGATCGACGCCTTGCCGAACCCTGCCGCGAAGGGGCTGTTGAAAAAGTCCTGATGAACGAGTGTTTTACGCGACCGGAGAGGAACGGTTTTTGTAGGTCAGACATATATGTCTGACATATCATGCGGCCCGCCTTGTGGAGGCGAAAATCAGGGTCGCATGATATGTGTGGGACAACCCCGAGGAGGGGTTGTCACCTACAAACAAATTGTCTCTCTCCGGCTTTTTCAACAGCCCCGCGAAGCCTTTATTTGGCTTTGCCCGATGTGTAGCTTATCAACTCCCATGAGAAATCTCTCATTCTGGTCTTGTGTTCCCATTCATAAAGCACGTTCGTCTTGAGAACGGGAGAAATGTACATATCGATTTTGCTGACCCTGGTCTCGCAGAAAATATGATAGGTATCGAAACTGCCCGCGGGCACGCTGACCCGAACCTGCTCCTTGGCTTCACAATCCGTTTTGTAGCTCCAGCTTCTGCCCGCGTTGTTTGACCCCTTGTATTCCGTGCGCCACTTCTGGCCGACTTTCAGGGGCCAGATTTCACCCTCGATCATTTTGATGGAGCCGGTTCCGCTGCTTCGCCTGCCTCCGTGCCTGCAATTCGCCCACTTCAAGGATTGCCGTACACCACCTATGAATGACGCATGTCTTGAGATGGTATAATTACAGTCCCGATTGTTCTCCAAGGTAATCGTGGTTTCATCCGACGCCACGATCGTGTGGGAGTTCTCAAATCCCCTGGAATGTCTCCAAGTTAATACGGTCCCGAGGGGCAATGCGGGCTTCGGCATCGGCGCAAGCGCGGCCGATACGGGCTTGACGTCGGCCGCCGACGCCGATGGAGTATGGCCGAAGGCGCCGATTGCGAATGCGAACGTCAGGCTTGCGGTGATGATACGTTTCATGGAGCGACTCCTTCCTCTGTTGAATCGCGGACCGGGCGAGGCGACGTTCCGGGATTGAATTGACTCGTTGCCCGCCGCACCCGGCGCGGAGCCGGAGCGTCGGGAGGGGGGCGTCCGCCGCGCGGTGGGTATAGGGAATGCGCGGGAAGGGTATATGGCGCCGGAGGCCGGCACCAAACCGGAGAAACGAAAAACCGAAAACCCTTATATAGTAAAGGGTTGCGGGGTTTGATGTTTTTTGAGTCCCTCAATGAGTCCCTTTAATATGGCAATCTAACCGGCGGAGTATCATCGGGAGGATTGAGCGTAGTGTATCTCTCCGGCGCGGTTTTTCTTCGCTTCCCGCCGAATGAGCCTATAACTCCATGTTTCTCGAATACGCCCGCCACTTCACACGCCTTGCAATCGGCGGTGTTCCCGTAAAAATCCCCGTCGATGTAGCCAAGGGTAGGATGCGGGTTTTGGTTGTCCGCGTGGTTGCCGTGGCCTTTGTAGAAAAACGATCCGTCGTCGTTTTGCGGGATGTTTTCAAACTTGATGGTTTCCGGCCCCTTATAGAGCGACCCGGATATCTCGCTAAATTCCACGTCTACTTGATGATCCTTGAAATCGTAGTTTATCGTCGCCCTGCCGTCGACGTATCCATGAACCGTAAACCCCCCCCTCTCATAATCGCGCCCGGACATGAAACCATGCCACGTTGCGCCGAGCGCCGCATCCTCCGGCGGTTTTCCTCGGTAGAGATTTCCGAATGCGGCCCCGTGAGTTTGACTCAAATATTCCCCTTGTTCCCCATATTCAAAGGTTCTAACGTAAAAGACGCTATGTTCGCCCACCCCACCCCAATATGAAATACTTTGATAGTCACCACCAGATATACTACCAGAAAGAGACGTCATCTCGTAAAATTCGTAACTCGGCTTAACTTCGTCCCGATCTAATATATGAAGAACCACGCCAATCGAAAAATCTTGTCCACCTACACCGGCAATTTGTGAATAACTCTTATAGTCAACCCCGTCAATCTCAATCCTCTTTACTGTGCATATGTTGCCGTTATGCGCGAGGCCCGGACAAGTAAGCTTTTGTCGAGCAAGCTCATGTGCGGTTATTTTTCCTTGCTCTGTTCGCATAAACTGGGTGAAACCGTTGCCATAGGTGTTGATTTCATCCGTCATTTCAAGGTGGATAACGTCAATATCCACGTTGCTCCCGGCGATTTGATATTTCACCGGCGGGGTTGTTCCTGTAGCCGGCGGCGTTCCTCCTCCTCCGCCCGTGCCTCCGCCTGTTCCTCCGTCGGTTCCTCCGTCGGTTCCTCCGCCTGTTCCTCCGCCTGTTCCTCCGCCCGTTCCTCCGTCCGTGCCTCCGCCCGTGCCTCCTCCGCCCGTTCCTCCGCCCGTTCCTCCGTCCGTGCCTCCGCCCGTGCCTCCTCCGCCCGTTCCTCCGCCCGTTCCTCCGTCCGTGCCTCCGCCCGTGCCTCCGCCCGTGCCTCCGCCCGTGCCTCCGTCTACTATGCCTCCTCCTCCGCCCGTGTTTGCGCTACCGCCGCCTCCGCCGCAGCCGTAGAGCGCGAGGGCGCAAACCAGCGCGAAAGAGAGCAGCGCCAATGAAAGCGATTTTTTCTTCGAGGGTTGCCTTTCGAGTCGGATCATTTCTTTCGCCTCCCCTTCTTAACCGTGAAAATTTCCGTTCTCCGGACCGCGGATGCAGCCGGAGCGTTTACCCGAAAAACCACGAGCAAGAAGAGATGGATTTCCCGCAGGCTCCGCTCTCCGGGGGATGGAGAGAAGCTTCTGTCCGGCGGGAAGACCGAATCGACCATCGCGGTTCTTGTGGCAATGAAAATAATTGGATATGCAGGGTGGAATGTCAAGCGCGCGTGGATGAGCAAAACGGAGAAAGTTTTTTTTGGGGGGCTTGATGTGACATGGCTGTAGATAGAGAGCGGCGGAAAAATATCTTAAAAAAAAGTCGTTTTTTTGCGCCGAAAAATCCGTTATGGTTGCATCGGGAAGTTGGGAAAATGCGTTTCGTTGTATTGGGTTTCCCGAAGTCGAGTTTCTTTTTCGCTGAAAGGGGAGGGTGATAATCGAAAAAGCCCCCGGTCGGCGATACGAGTTGAAGATGAATGGGCGGGTCCATCATTCGATGAAATGAAAAAGGTTGTCCCCGAACCGCAAACGCAGTCCGGGCTGTTTGCCACAAAAACCACGATCGAAGAGATGGGTTTCCCGCCTATTCCGGCCTCCAGGAGACTGGAGGCCGTGTTGTATTCGGCGGGCAGCCCGAAAGGGCCGACTGCCGTGGTTTTTGTGGCGAGCAAATGATCGGGCATGGAACCCCGTCTTGTCAAACGCGCGTGGGCGGGCGAAAACGCGAAGAGAAGGGGAGTGCGCCGAAGTCGAGCCTCTTTAGAAGGCGGGGTGAGTTGTGCTAGCCTTGGACCATAGATGCCGTTTTCCGCGTTGGGTTTTCCGATGCGGTTCAGGTTTTAACAGGCATCACTATTTGGGAGCCGGACGATGTTCAAGAACTTGCGGATACGCAATTTTCGCGCGTTCGACGATTTGGAGATTCCCCGCCTGGGGCTGGTCAACCTCGTTACGGGAAAGAACAACTCCGGCAAGACGAGCCTGCTCGAAGCGCTTTTCCTGTTGTGCGGCGCAGGAAATCCCGAGATGGCGTTGCGCATCAATGCGATTCGTGGAATCGACTGGGCGCAAGGTCCAACGGCGCCCGAGACGTTATGGAAGCCGACTTTCGCTGATTTCGACATGACGAGGACCGTCGAGATTGAGGGAAATTACACGTCATACGGCCCTTTGAGGTTGAGCATCGTGCTCGATCATCCGAATACCATCCAGCTTCCTTTTGAAATTTCTGACCGTACTTTGGCGGCCGGATTTCCAAACGAAAGCGAGCTCAAGTTTTCGTTCAAAAAAGGATCGGAAAACAGGGTGGAGAGCCGCATTCGCTTGGCGGGCGAAGGATTTCAGATAGACCCGCCTGTATCTCCTCTGCCGTTTCGGGCCGTGTTGCTTTCGTCTCGTACCGGGAATCTCAGAGAGGACGCCCAGCGTCTCGGGCAGCTTCGGCAACGAAAACAGGGAGAGCTCGTGGTGAATGCTCTACAAAGCGTCGAACCGAGACTGCAAACCTTGGAAGTCAATTCCGCGTCCGGCGTTCCCATGATCCGGGGCGATGTCGGCCTGTCGGAACTCGCGCCGCTGCCGATGATGGGTGAAGGCATGACGCGAATCGCGCGTCTGATTCTGGCGATCTCCGCTGCGCCTAATAGCGTGGTTCTCGTTGACGAAGTGGAAAACGGCCTGCATCACTCTGTATTGGGCAAGGTTTGGAAAGCGATTGGGGAGGCGGCCAGACAGTTCAACACGCAGGTCGTCGCGTCGACGCACAGTTTCGAGTGCATGGAGGCGGCGCATCAATCCCTCGATGCCGAGGACTTTCTCGTTCACCGGCTCGAGAACATCGACGGAGCAATACGCTGCGTCACTCTCGGACCCGACGAAATAGAGGCGACGTTCAAACACAATCTCGAGATGCGCTAAGCATGGCGCAATCAGAGCGAATTGAAAGGCCGAAGCAGCTTCTCGTCGAGGGCAACGACCAACGAAATTTTTTCGAGGCGCTCATCAAGAATCTGTCGCTTCCTGATATTCAGATACAAAATTACGGTGGCGGTGACGAGTTGAGAGCCTTTCTGCCTGCATTTGTAAAGGCGCCGAATTTTGATTCCATCTCAAGCCTCGGTATCGTGCGCGACGCAGAAAGGTCTGCGCCGTCGGCGTTTCAGAGTGTTCAAGGTTCGCTCGGCAAGGTAAGCCTGCCCGTCCCCTCCAAGACTGGAGCGCGGCAGAGCGGGAACCCGGATGTAAGCGTGCTTATCCTGCCGGATTGAAAGTTCTCCGGGCATGCTCGAAACGCTCCTTTGCCGGACGTTTGAGGGTTCGGAGGTGGATCGCTGTATCGACGATTTCTTCGAGTGCGCGGAGGCTTCGCCGAACGTGTCCATCGCAAACCCGGACAAGGCGCGCGCCTTCGCCTATCTGACGACGACGCCCAATCCACGGCATTCCGTCGGCGTGGCGGCGCAGCAAGGCGTCTGGAATCTCGATCATGATGCTTTCGAAGGCGTGCGCGATTTTCTGAAGGCGCTTTAGCCACACTGGCCGCAAATCCTCCCTCCTCTGTCAGCGAACCCTCCTTTATCGGGGCTGTTGAAAAAGTCCTTCTCGGTCGGGTTCGATCCGCCGTCATTCCGGCGAAAGCCGGAATCCATTTTGACTTTTCACCGGGCGGACGGCCACGACTTCGTCGCTGCGCAACGCCTGAATGCGGTATCCGCGCGGAGTGAATGGCGGCGCGTAGCCGATTCCATCAGCGGATGAAAATGGATTCCGGCTTTCGCCGGAATGACGATCAAAAGCGAAGAGCAAAACCACCTTCCCGCATTGGGCGGCGCTCTTTGGGCATCCTTTCCCCGGAGGGTTTTTTCAACGGCCCCTTCCCGGTCGCGTTTGACCTTCGGCGGCTATTCAGGGTGAGGAAAACAAAAAACACCCTTATCCCGAGTAGGGCCGCAAGGCCGTATCGAGGGACGCCGGAAAACAGCCTCCTGCCTGAAAGGCAACCCCCCTGTCCTCCCCCTTTTCAGGGGGGTAGAAGTAATGCCCATGACGAGGGGCTTTTTTAATGACCTCTCATCGGCCGGGTTCGACCCCCGTTGACACCGCGCACCCCGCGTGAAAGCATCGGGGAAACATCATCCATCCAGCGGGCGTTCGCCGCCTCCCCCCCCATTCTCGATAAGGAGAAAAAGATGATTCGGCGTATCGGTCGGTGTGCGGCCGCGGCGTGTCTTGCGGTTTTCGCGGCGCTCGCGTTTTTCCCCCATCAGGCGCAAGCCGCGAATAAGGACGTCGTCTTCATCAAGGCGTTCTATCCCCTGGACGAGCCGAGGTTCCACTGCATCGACATTCCCGGGCACCGGGACCGCGTGAGAACCACAGCCGCCCTCCTCGTCCACACCTGCAAGGAGGGCATCTGGAACCTGGACGAGCAGTTCGACCCCGCCGCCGTGGGGAAGGGCATGCTCCGGATGCCCGAATACGACCTGTGCGTCGCCGCCGCTTCCGCGGCAGACGGCGCGAAGCTGATGCTGAAAAAATGCGACGGCTCGGCGCTCCAGGACTGGCGCTTTGCGAACTACCGCTTAAGCCTCAAGGCGCATCCCGGCAAATGCCTCACCATCGGCCCTGAACCCTCGCGCCTCACGCGGGGCGGGCGCAGGCTGCCGAGCCGCCACATGGCGCGCTCCCTCGCCCTTGAGACGTGCTCCGAAGACGCGCTCGAAAGACAGCTCTGGCGGCTGGAGAAACCCATGGAGCGCACCGGCTCCATCATGCCGTTCAAGTGAGGGCGATGCGCAGGCGCCGCAGGGACGGGCCCCCGCGCCTGTCCTGTATCGGACCGACGGGCGGACACGCGGGTCCGCCCCTGCGTCTCGTTCCGCAAAGGTTGGCAGGCGGCGGTTCCTCCCGCATTGGTCGGAATCGACCTCCCTCTTCGGTCGGAACCGACTCCTCGGGAGCGCCCCACGCATATCATGCGACCCGCGTCGTGAAGGCGGAAAGGCCGGGCCGCATGATATGTCAGACATATACGTCTGACCTGCGGGCGAAAGCCCGATTGATGCGGGAGGAGCCCCTCATCGAAAGGCACCCCCCCCTACCCCCCGGCAAGGTTTTTTTCAACAACCCCTACCAGCGCAGCGAACCGCGAAGCGCCACGCCGTGGACGGGGCCTTCGTTCTCGCGCTCGCGCACGCAGCCCTCGACGCTCATGCTCAGGCGTTCGCCCAGTCGGTAGGCGCCGCCCGTCCTCCGAGGCCGAGAGGCCCGCGTAGGGCGTGAGCATCCCGCCCGCGCCCCAGTCGCTTACGTGTTCCCCTTCATGCGCGAGGAGCCCGCGCGCCTTGAGCTCCAGCGTGAGGCCCGAGGCGGGGTTCGTGAAGCGGAGACTTCCGCCCGCCTCGACGCCGAGTCCCTCGTCCGCGTCGCCCCCGTCATGGCGGAGGCCCGCCTCCACCGAGGGCGTGAACGCGCCGCCGGATCCGGCGTCTTGCGCGTTTCGCCGGGGAACCGGACGCCGTGAAGGCGCAATCCCCCGAATCACCGCGCGAAACGGCGTCCTCGAAACTCCCGGACGCATCTCGGGCCGTTCGGCGCACAGTCGATGAGGGGGAATGGAGGTGGGGCTTCCGCTTTTTCGGCCCCCGGAGGAGCCGCCTCGCGTTCAGCGGAAACCCGTGAAGCAAACTTCCGTGGATTGTATGCCGGGAATGATCCTGGGCGATTCGGTTCGAGTTGTCAAGCGGGGATAATGGGGGGTTGTTGAAAAACTCCTCTCCGCCTCATCCTGAGTAGCGGCGGAGCCGCGTATCGAAGGGGACGCCTGCTCGCCACGGCGCGGAGGGCCGGTTCCCCCACCCTTCGATACGCCCCCCGCAAGCTCGGGGCTACTCAGGATGAGGGAGGGGATTTGGCAGGTCGAACATATATGTCCGACATATCATGCGACCCTGCTTTCGCCCATGCCGGCCATGGGCCGCATGATATGCGGCCCCTACAGGTGAAAGCCCGATTGATGCGGGGGGACCGCCTCATCGAAAGGCGCCCCCCCCCCTACCCCCCCTTGTCAGGGGTCAATTTCGAGCGATGAGCGAGAAATTGCGTACCGATGTGTTTCTCGTCAACGGCTTATGCAAACGCTCGTTCCTCACTCGCGTTTGACCCCTGACAAGGGGGGGGTGGTTTTCTCTCTTTGTCGGAGGGTGACGGCGATGCCTTCGGCGAGGGCTTATTCAACAACCCCCGGCCTGCGCGCGTTCTCTCTCCAGCTTGCGTAGAGCGCCCCGCTGTATCTTGCCCGTGGCCGTGAGGGGCAGGCTTTCGAGGAACTCCACCGCTCTCGGGTATTTGTAGGGCGCAAGCCGGGCCTTCACGAAATCCTGAAGCTCTCGGACCAGCGCGTCCCGCGCCTCGGGGGTATCGGCGACCGAGTCCGCCGAGAGGACGACGAACGCCTTCACGATCTCCCCGCGCTCGGCGTTCGGGGAACCGACCACCGCGCATTCCCGGACTTTCGCGTGTTCGAGCAGCACGGCCTCCACCTCCAGGCCCGAGACGTTGTATCCCCCGGTGTTGATCATGTCGTCGGTCCGCGCCTCGAAGGAGATGTAGCCCTCCGCGTCGACGCGGCAGAGGTCGCCCGTCATGTTCCAGCCCTCGCGCACGTAGCCCCGCTGGCGCTCGGCGTCGTCGAGATAGCGGCACCCGGTGGGGCCTTTGACGATCATCTGCCCCACCTCGCCGGGCGGCGCATCGCGCATCCCCTCGTCCACCACGCGCACCCGGTAGCCGGGCACGGCGCGGCCGATCTTGCCGGGGCGCACGTCTTCCCCGCTCGCCGAGATGAAGATGTGCAGAAGCTCCGAGATGCCCAGCCCGTTGATGATCGAAACCCCCGTGCGCCCGCGCCACTCGCGGAATACCGAAGGCTCCAGCGGCTCTCCCCCCGCGATGCAGGCGCGCAGGCTGGCCAGGCCGTACCCCTCCGCGATGTCGAGCATCTGCCTGTAGCCCGAGGGCGTGCTGAAGCACACCGTGCCCTTGTATCTGTCGATGGCTTCGAGCAAATCGCGCGGCGTTCCCCGCTCCAGCAGAACCGAGGACGCCCCGAAGCGCAGGGCGTCGGTGATGAAGGCGCAAAACCCGTACAGGAAGGCGATCTGCGGACTGCCGCAAACGACGTCTTCGGGCCCCAGGCCGAAAAGGTGTTTGGGGAACGTGTCCGCCACGGCGAGCAGGTCGCGGTGAAAATGCACCGTGCCCTTGGGCGTGCCCGTAGACCCCGAGGTGAAGCCGATGAGGGCCACGTCGTCCGCCGCCGTATCCGCGTTCCGGAACTCGGGCGAAACTTCGGCCATCAGGGCTTCGAGGCCGTCAGGCCCGTCGCCGCCGAACAGGACGACGTGCTTAAGCGTCTCTGAAGCCTTCGCCGCGGCCAGCAAATCCGCGCTCAGCTTCTCGTCGCAAACCGCGAAGCCGACCCTGGCTTTCTCCAGCACGTAGGCCAGTTCGCGCTCGCGCATCACGGGCATGGTCGGAATCACGACGCCGCCCGCCTTCAGGACCGCCAGGCACGCGGCCACGAGGGTGGGGTGGTTCGATGCGCGCAGGAGCACGCGGTTTCCGGGAACGAGGCCGAAGCGCTCCGTCATCACCGAGGCGATGCGGTTCGCGTTCTCGAGCAGCGCGCCGTAGCTCCAAAGCGTCTCGCCGTAATATATCGCGGGCCGCGCAGCCTGCGCGCCCACGGCCATCTCGTCTATCAACCCGGCGCCCGCGTTGATCCGCGCGGGATAGGCGGCAAGCTCCGGCAGCACGCCGTAGTCCATCTCCGGCCACAGGGATTCAGGCGGCAGGTTGTCCCGCGCGAAGGTGTCCGTGTGTCCGCTCGCCTCAGCCGGCATGTCGCCTCGCCTCGGGCAGGAGTTCTCGGGCCAGCCGCGCCATGTGCTCCGCCTCCTCGTTCGCGGGCGCGGCCGTCTTGAAGATGAAGTGCCGGACGCCCGCCTCGCGGTACGCGGCGATTCGCTCGGCGCATCGCGCGACCGGGCCGTGGAGCAGGTATCTCTTCGCCGCATCGCGCATATCCATCCCATACCTCACGGAGAGGTTTTCCGCACCTTGTTGGAGAGCTTCATCCTCTTTATCACCCAGGTTCACGAACAGGTGAAGCGCGGGCGTCCAGGGCCGTTTCGGATCGTCCAGCGAGCGTCCCGCCTCATCCGCACAGCGGCGGACGCGCTCCACCGCCTTCCCGTAGCGCGAGGGTGAATAGAGATAAGGCGCGTAGCCGTCCGCCAGGAGAGCGGCGCGCCTTTGCGCGGCCTCGCTCCTGCCGCCCACCCAGATCGGCGGGCCGCCCGGGCTCAAGGGCGCCGGGCTCTGCCGCGCATCCGTGAAGCGGAAGAACCGCCCCTCGTGACTCACCGCCTCCCCCGACCACAGCTTGCGCAACACCTCGATGGCTTCGTCCGTGCGCGCGCCGCGCTCGGCGCCGGGAACACCGCAGACCTCGAACTCGCGCGCCTCCTCGCCCCCCACGCCCACGCCGAAGACGAAGCGTCCGCCGCCGCTCAGGTAATCCACCGTGGCCGCCGCCTTCGCCGCGACGGCGGGCCGCCGCAAGGGCAGGAGATAGACGAGGCTGCCCAGGGTGATGCGTTCGGTCCTGGCCGCAGCGGCGGCGAGAGCGGCGAGGCTCTCCAGGTAATTGCCGCGGAAGGCGACGTGGTCGTCCAGCCAGAAGGAGTCGAAGCCCGCCTGCTCCACCTTCTCGATGAAACCCAGGAAATCCGTGTGGGAGGGAGGATCGCCCGGCTGCATCCCGTAGCCGTATCCGTATTTCACCGCCTCGCTCATGGGAATCCTTGAGATAAAATCAGACCGAAGCGCTTAAGCGCAGGTGTCCGTAGACGTCCCGTCTCGCCGTCCAGCCGGGAGGGACGAGGGTGTTCGAGCCGTATTCCTCGATTACCGCAGGCCCGCTGATTTCCGCGTCCACCGGCAGGGAATCGCGCCGGTAGACGGGGCAATCGGGAACGTCTTCCTCGAAAACGACGCTTCTTCTCTCCACGAGCGCGTCGTCCAGCCCGCCGCCGGGGTTTTCCGCCTTCACCCACCCCAGCTTGTCCACCATCCCCGACGCCCGCACCCGCAGGTTCACGATTTCGAGCGGGTCGCCCGGATGGCAATGCCCGTAGCGCGCCTCGTAGCGGGCGTGGAACTCGCCGCCTAAGGCATCCAGCCAGCCTTTCGATTCAGGAACCGGAATCGTGAGCTCGAACGCCTGCCCCACGTAGCGAACGTCCGCGTAGCGGAGCGTCTCGATTTCATTCAAGCCTGCCCCGCGCAACTGCGCAGCGCAGGGAGTCTTCAAATCCTCGAAAATGCGCTCCAACGCGCTTTCCCGCGCGTTCTCCAGAGCGGCGAAGCACGTCCCGACGTTCTCCTGCACGGCGTCCGCCATGAGGAGGCCCACGGCGGAGAAATTCCCCGGAAAGCGCGGCACGACGACGCTCGACATGGAGAGTTCCCCCGCTATGAGGGCGGCGTGCAGCGGACCCGCGCCCCCGTAGGCGAGCAGGGTGTGTTCCCTGGGGTCGAAGCCGCGCTCAATGGAAATCTCGCGGATCGAACTCACCATCTTCATGACGGCCAGGTCGATCACCCCGCGCGCCATCGAAACCGCGTCGGGAAGCCCCAACTCCCCGGCAAGCGACGCGAGGGCGCGCTCCGCCTTTTCGGGGTGGAGTGCGAGTCCCCCGGCCAGGGGTGCGCGCGGGCCGATGCGCGAGAGGGCGACGTTCGCGTCCGTCACCGTCGGCTCCTCGCCCCCGAACCCGTAGCACGCCGGCCCCGGACGCGCGCCCGCGCTCCTGGGGCCCACGTGGAGCGCGCCGTCCTCATCGCGCCAGGCGATGCTCCCCCCGCCCGCGCCGACGGCGTTGATCTGAAGCTGCGAGGTCTTGAGCGGATACGCGCCGATGACGTTCTCCGTGCTGACGACGGGCATACGATCGCGGATGAGGCACACGTCCGTGCTGGTGCCGCCCATGTCGTAGGTGATGAGATGATCGATCCCCAGCGACTCGGCGAGAGACAGCCCGCCCACCACGCCGCCCGCAGGGCCCGAGAGTATCGTGCGCACCGGAAACCGCGCCGCCCGCTCCGCGTCGAGCATTCCGCCGTTCGAAGCCATGATGAACAGGGGCGCGCGGCAGTCCCGCTCGCGAAGCGCTTCTTCCAGACGGCCCACGTAGTTTTTGATCCTGGGGCCGAGGTAGGCGTTCAGCGCCGCCGTGGAGAAACGCTCGAACTCTCGGTATTCGGGCACAACCTCATGAGAGAGCGTGAGATAGACCCCCGGCAGCATTTCCTCCAGATACTCCGCCGTGCGCCTTTCGTTCTCCCCGTTGGCGTAGGCGTGGAGATAGCAGACGGCGAGGGCTTCCGCGCCCAGGCGCTTCAGGCGTTCGGCCTGCTCCTCGACGTCGGCTCCCTCCACCCGCTTCTCGATGCGCCCGTCGGCCAGGGCGCGCTCCTCGATTTCGAGCCGCATCTCGCGGGGGACGACGGGCTTTGGCCGGACGAACTTCGGGTCGAACAGGCTCCGGGGCACGAGGCGCTGCGTCCTGCCGATCTCCAGAACATCGCGGAAGCCGCGCGTCGTCAAAATCGCGGCGCGCGCGCCCGCGCCTTCCAGTATCGCATTGGTGCCGACGGTGGTTCCGTGCGTGATCCGCCCGATGGCGGCGAGGTCGAGACCCTCCATCGCCTCGAGAAAAACGGCGTCCTCTCTCCCGCGAAGCGTGGGAATCTTGGAAACCTCTATCCGCTCCTCGTCCTCATCGTAGAAAACGAGGTCGGTGAAGGTTCCTCCGGTGTCTATACCGACAAGACTCAATGCGCAGGCCGTCCCTGAAAATCATGCAAATAAACCGTACTCATGGTTGTTCATTCAGAAGGTTCCATGGCGATGATACATGGGTCTTTGAATCAACCAAAGGTTCTTTTGAGAATCACGCGCGATTCGATTCGCATTTCCCGGCGGCATATGATGCTCCAACCCGCCCGGATCAAGTTGAGGAATGAACTCTAAAACGATATGATTTCATTCGCGAGCGTTCCAGAGGACCCGATACTTCAACCCGAGTCCTTGAGGAGAGCGTGGGAAAATGACGGAATTTCAAGCAGCGACATTGGCGTTAATGGAACTGAATATCTGGGTTGTCGCTATCGTCGGAGGCTTGCAATGCCTCCTGATAGGCAGCGGTATCGCCGCCATGCTGTGGGGGAACAGAGTCCGCTCGAAACAGCAGGACGAGAATTCCGCGGCACTTAGAGAACTCATCGAGGAAGGCAGAGAATCTAGAGCGGCTTTCCGGGATAGCTTGAATGAACTTATCGAGGAAGGCAGAAAAGAACGCAGAGAATCCGGCGAAGCATGGAGAAAATTCATCGAGGAAGGCAGGGAACAGCGTAGAGAATCCAGCGAAGCCCTGAGTGCGCTCATCGAGGAAGGCAGAGAATCCAGAGCGGCTTTCCGGGATAGCTTGAATGAACTTATCGAGGAAGGCAGAGAACGAGGCAGGGAGTCAAGAGAAGCGCTACGGGAAACCGTGGCGCAAAGCAGGGCGTCGACGGAAGCCTTGCAGGTCCTGCTCCAAAAATAAAAACATCCTCATCAACTTGAATGCCATTCCCGAAATCACCTTAACCGCTCACACGCTCACGGGAGAGAGGAACACGGCGTCGCCCTCCTCCGCGTCGAGTACGGCGACGCCGTCCGCGGCGAGGCCCGCCGCGTTCTCGGGAAACGCGTCGTCCGCCTCCACCCAAGCGCGAAGCGGCACCCCCCACTTCCCGCGCAATTCGACCAGATCCCCCTCCTGAAGACCCCGCCCGGCGAGCGTCGCCGGGTTCATATGGCACCTGCGACGGGAATCCTCCCGCGCGTCTTCATCTGCGAGAACGAGGGTGAGCGCGCGCCTCGCGGCCCGGGCGGCCTGCCTGCGCGCGCGCGTTTCCTCCTCATCCACGGCGCCGTCGCGCACGATGACGGCGTAATCCTCTCTCGCTCCATCTTCCGTCACGTAGCCCGCGCGCACGTCGGCGAGAACCGACTCGGCTTCCCGTTGAAACGGGTCGCCGAAACCACCGCCGCCCGATGTCTCCATGACGAAAACATCCCCTCTCTCAAGAGGAAAACCCGCCGCCTTGCCGGGCGTCCCGGAAGGCGCAAGCGTTTCGCCGCCCCGCGCGACACCGAAGCGGTTGGGTTTTCCCGGCCCGCCGCCGAGCACGCCGAAGGGCGGAATCACGTTCTTGTCCGAAGAAATCGAGAGCAGCGCGCTCTCCGCCAGCACCTCCACCTCGCGGCGAAGGCCGAGTCCACCCCTGCGAAAGCCCGCTCCGCCCGAATCGGCACGCAGGGAGAGTCCCCTGATCTTGAGCGGCTGACCCTGTTCGATGACCTCGACCGATTGGATCGAGGCGAAATCCCCTTCCGTGAAGTTCCGCGTCGCGCTGTTGCCGTCGCTTTCTGCAAAGCCGCCCGTGCCGCCCGCCGGAAACTCGTAGAAGAGAAACGGCGCCCCGCTTCGCGCGTCCCGCCCGCCGATGTAGACGTGGTTCGACGTGCCCTTGAGGTCGCCCGTAACGACGTCGGACGCGAATCGCGCCGCAGCGCCGATGAGGGCGGAGACCACGGCGTGGCTCACCTCCATGGATCCTGCGCAACTCGCGGGGTATCGCGCCGACAGCAGGGAGCCGGGCTCGACCTCGATGGTGAGCGGACGGAAGGCCCCGTGGTTGATCGCGCCTTTGGGATCGAGAAACGCCTTGATGACGCTGAATGCGGCCGATGGGGCCATGGCGGGGCCGACGTTGTAGGCCCCTTTGGTCTGCGGGTCGGTTCCGTGAAAATCGACGAGCAGTTCATCGCCGGTTTTCTCGACCCTCACCCGGATGCGAATAGGATTAAGCGAATGCCCGTCGTGATCCATGAAATGCTCGTAGATGGATTCCCCGTCCGGCAGGGCGGCGATTCTGCGGCGCATGGAAGCCTCGGCGCGATCGAGCAGGCGATTCTTCGCGGCGAGGATGACGACCCATCCGTATTTAACCGCAAGTTCTTCCAGTCTTTTGTGGGCGGTGTGGCAGGTGGCGAGCATGGCGAAGAAATCCCCGCGCCGCTCCTCGGGAACCCGCATGTTGTGCAGGAGAAGGTCGAGAAGCCCCTTGTTGAGCCTCCCCCGCTCGATGATCCTCAGTATGGGGATGCGCACCCCGTCGTGCAAAATCTCGGTGTTCTTGCCGGAAATGCTCCCCGGCGTCGTGCCGCCCACGTCGCCCCAGTGGGCGCGGACGACGGGGTAGACCGCCATATTCGCGCCATGGAACAGGGGCGAGATGATCGCCACGTCGTTCAGGTGCGTTCCGCCTGTATAGGGGTCGTTGTGAATGAATACGTCGCCCGGGTGGATGTCTCCCCCGAAGCGCTCCAGCATCTGCCCGACTTCCATCGGCACCGGGAAGATATGGACGGGGTTGTCCTCCGCCATGGCGACGAGCTGACCCTCGCCGTCCACGAGCACGCAGGAGAAATCGTGCCCCTCATAGATGATGGAGGAATACGCCGTGCGCACCATGTTCGCGCGCATCTCGCGGACGACGGCGACGAAGGACTCGTTGATGACTTCAAGCGTTATGGGGTCGATATCCCCGACACGTTCCCGGCTCATGGGTTTCCCGTTCAGTAAATCGTGGACGATGGCCGCATCTTAGCCCGAACGGGGCGGTTTGTTCACCCGGCTCGAGGGTATGCGTTTCGACCTCGAACCGGGAGATGGATTTATCCTGTATTTTTCTCCCGAAACGACTATACTGCCCCATCCTCAGCAAGATGAACGTGCGCAGCGTTGGTGCGCCATGAAAAGGAGCCCCGGATGGATTCCGACGCAGTATTTTTTGCAGACGTCGATACGGCGACGCTCGGCGACGCCGCAACGGCCCTGGGTCTGAACCTCATCATGGAAGGCCCTCGGCCCAACGCGCCCGAGACGTATCCTCGATTCGCAGGACCTGCCGCCACCATGGTGTTCGCGCCGGTGCGGGAACCGGGAGCCAAGGCTCTCTTCAGTCTCTATGACGCTGTGGAAGAAGTACCCGAAGGCTCGGTGGTCGTCGTCGACGCCGCCGGCTCTCCCCTGGCCGTTTGGGGGGGAGGAGCGAGCAGCGTCTGCAAACGGCGCGGCGCGCTCGGCTGCGTAATCGACGGGGCGACCCGCGATCTCGAAGCATTGCGCGATCTCGATTTTCCCGTGTTCAGCAAATCGGTATGGAGCCTGGCCTTTCCCAAGCGCCTGGAAGTCGCGGCGAAAGACGTGGCCGTCACCTGCTGCGGAGTGCGCGTGGCGCCGGGGGACATCGTCGTTGCGGATATCGACGGCGTGGCCGTCGTTCCGCAAAGCTCTCTGAAAAAGGTGAAACGACAGGTCACCCGGATTCGCTACATAGAAAATGAGGTCAAGGGCCGCATCGCCGGGGGCGAATCGATGCGCGACCTCTTTCCCCGCCTCGCGCAGAAGTTCGACACCGATTGACATGCAACTGACGCTTTACGGGAGACGACCATGACGCATGAGGTATCAGCCGTCGTCGAGACGCCCGGAACAATAAATTTGCGGGAGTTTCCCTTGCCCGAGATAGGGGATGAGGAAGGCCTGCTCCATGTCGATATGGTGGGCGTCTGCTCCTCGGATTACAAATACTTTAACGGCAAGGTCGCCCACAGGTGGAGCTACCCCATCATCATGGGCCACGAGATGGTGGGCCGTCTCGCCAAGGCCGGCAAGAACGTCCAGAAGCGCCTCGGCGTCAAGGAGGGCGACCGCCTCGTGGTGGAGGCGCAGGTGGGCTGCAACCAGTGCTGGTACTGCCACACCGGCAACCGCCGCCTGTGCAAGGACGCGATGGTCTACGGCAGCGTGCGCTCCTGTGCGGAGCCGCCCCATCTTTGGGGCGCGTATGGGCAATACGTATACCTGCCGCCTGGCGCGGGAATCCACAAGGCGCCCGACGGCCTCACGGATGAGTCCGCCGTGCTCATCACCGCCGTGCTCGCGAACGGGGTGCGGTGGGCGCGCGATCTGGGCGGCATTTCGGTCGGCGACACCGTTGTGGTGCAAGGCCCCGGTCCCCAGGGTCTCTGCGCGTGCGCCGTGGCGAAGCACACCGGAGCCGGGCAGGTAATAGTCACCGGCCTCGCGCGCGACGCGAAACGCCTGGAGGCGGCGAAGCGCTTCGGCGCGGATTACGCCATCGACGTCGATGCCTCAGACCCCGCGAAGGAAGTCCGCGAGCTCACGGGCGGTCGCATGGCGGACGTGGTGGTTGATGTGACGGGCAGCCCCGCCGCCGCGAGCCTCGCACCCAAGCTCGTCCGCAGGCTGGGCACGGTGGTGCTGGCCGGACTCACCGGCGGCCAGAAAGGCTCTTTGGAACTCGACCCCTTGGTGTGGGGCGAAATACGAATACAGGGCGCATACAGCCACACGAGCGACGCCGTGCGGGGCGCGCTCGATTTCGCGGCGAACTCGCCGTATCCTTTCGAGGAGATGGTGACCCACCGCTTCCCGCTCGCCGAGGCAGAGCGCGCCGTGCGCATCACGGGCGGGGAGTTTCCCGAAGAAGAACAGGTGAAAACCGTGCTCCAGCCGTGGCGGGACCTCTAACCGGCGCCGAAAACGCCCGGTTGACCCCGCGTCCATGCTTCTGTACAAAGTTTCTATACTGAAAAAGGGAAATCCCGGGCATCGGACACTCGCTTCCCCATGAGGGGGTAATTCCGTGTCGGAGTGGATATTCTTACCTTTCGTGGTGATATTCAAAGTCATTGCCTGGATTTTCACCACCCTGATCCAGCCGCCGCTCATGCTCATCAGCATCCCTCTTTTTCACTACGTCGTTCCCGTCATCCTCATCATCTGCTTCGTCACATACCTCGTGCGTCAGGTAAAGAACGAGGGCGGGGTGTACCTGTTTCGCAATCTGGAGGAAATTCTCGCGTTTCCCTTCCTCGCGGCCATCGGATATCTCGTCTTCATGCAGGTGTATTTCCGATACGTCCTGAACGACCCCATCGTATGGGCCGAGGAGATCACGCTGCTGTGCTTCCACTGGGCCATTTTTATCGGCGCCGCGCTCGCATACAAGCACGGCGAGAAGCTGGCCATGGAAACATTCATCGGTCACTTTCCAGAGAATTTACAGAGAAGAATTTACACCATCACCGAACTCCTCATCTTCTTGACACTTCTGCTGCTCCTGTACCAGGGGATTCAGGTGGCGATTCTGGAATGGACCTATCCTTCCTCGGCGCTCGAATTCCCGCAGACCTATCAAAGTGCGTCTTTTCCCGTGGGCATGACCCTGATGGTCATCCATTCGGGGCGGCTGCTATGGGGCCTGGTAACGGGAAAAGCGGAACTGGGGCATCGGAGTTCGCCCGCGGTGTAATCGCGAAGGAGTCGGCATGAACGCCTTGATACTCGTCTTGCTGTTCTTCTTCTTCCTCGCCTTCAGCACGCCGATAGCCTTTGCCCTGGTATTCACCTGCCTGTTCTACCTGACGTTCCTTTCTGAAATGCCCGTCACCTTCCTGGCGAGCATCATGATCGGCTCTTTGGAGCATTACTCGCTCATCGCCATTCCGCTGTTCATCTTCGCTGCCCAGCTCATGAACATATCGAGGGTAACAGACAGGATTTTCGACTTCGCCAAAGTGCTGGTGGGCCATTTAACCGGAAGCCTGGGGCACGCGAACATCGTCGCCAGCATCATCTTCGCGGGCATGTCCGGCTCCGCACTCGCCGACGCGGCCGGCCTGGGCCGCGTGGAAATCGAGGGGATGACCAAGGAGGGTTACGACAAGCCCTTCTCCGCGGCCGTGACGGCCGCGAGTTCGTGCATCGGGCCCATCATCCCGCCCAGCATCATCATGGTCATCTACGCGAGCATCGCCGAGGAATCGGCGGGGCGGGTCTTTCTGGGCGGTGTGATTCCCGGATTCTTCATGGGCGGGGCGATGATGGTGATCGTTTATTTCATCTCCCGCAAACGGGGATACAAGAAATATCCGCGCGCCTCCCTCATCGAGATTTGGAGGAGCTTCCGCTCCGCCTTCCTGGCGCTCTTGACGCCGGCGATTATCCTGGGCGGCATCGGCTCGGGCGCCACGACGCCCACCGAGGCGGCCGTGCTGGCCGTGGCGTGGTCGCTATTTCTCGGGATGGTGGTCTACAAGGAGGTGCGGCCATCCGATCTGCCCCGCATCCTCTCCACGGTGATCATATATACGGCGGTGGTGCTGTTCATTTTTTCCGCCGCTTCGGTCTTCACGCGCCTCATCACCATCGAGCGCATCCCCTTCATCTTCGCCCATTTCCTCATGACCGCTTTGCAGGAGAAATGGCTCATCCTATTCGTCCTCAACATATTCCTGCTCATCGGCGGCATGGTAATGGAACCCACACCATTGCTGCTCATCGTGACGCCGGTCATGCTGCCCATCGCGCAGGCGCTGGACATCGACCTCGTGCATCTGGGCGTGTTCATGGTGCTGAACCTCGTCATCGGGAACCTCACCCCGCCGTTCGCGCTCGCGCTATACGTGGTTTCCGACATCACGAAAGTGCCCTTCTGGACCATCGTGCGGGCCACTGCGCCTTTTTATATCCCGCTCATCGTTACCCTGTTCGCCATCGTCTATTACTCGCCGCTCGTCATGTGGCTGCCGAACCTGCTGCTGCCGGTCGAATAACGCGATACAAAAAACACCGCCGGCTCACCATATCCGGCGGTGTTTTGTTTCTTCCTGCGCCGTGAGGCTTACCCGGCACACATCGAGAAACTACTTCATTAGAACTTCGCCCGCGTCGCTTTGACCTTTGCGAAGAAGTCCTTGCCCCACCCCTTCGTGCCGATGGTCTCCGCAGCCGAGGCGGTCTTCTTGGCGAATTCATCCACGTTGATGTTGTAGATATTCACGCCTTTTTTCTTGAACTTGTCCAGGTAGGCGTTCTCGAGGTCGGTGTAGATCTTCTGCGCGTGGGCGATTCCCTTGGCCAGCGCGTCGTCGAACCACTTGCGCTGCTGTTTGTTCAGACCCTTGTGCCACTTGTCGTTCACCATGAAGTACGACGTCGAGGAAAGATGCGAGGTGAGCGTCAGGTGCTTGCCCACTTCGTAGAACTTGTTGGTGTAGAGCGTCTCCAGGGTGTTCTCCATGGCGTCGACCGTACCCAGCAGCATGGCGTTGTACACGTCCGCCCAGGACATCGGCGTGGGCTTCGAGCCCAATCCCCGGAAGGCCAGAACCCAGGGAGGAGCTTGGGGAACGCGGATTTTAAGCCCCTTGAAATCGGCGAGCGTCTTGAGCGGCTTCTTGCGCGATAGCACGTGCCGCGCGCCCCGGTTGATGACGCTGACCATGATGGTGCCGCGCTTTTTCAGAAAATCCTTGCGCCAGCGCTCGAACAACGGCCCGTTGGCGACGGTGCGCACGTGCTTGGTGCTCTTCCAGAAGTAGGGGAGGTTCAGGCTGTCATACGCCGGAAACTGCGTGAGCCCCTGGAAGGTCGCCTGAATCGCGCCCAACTGCACCGACTGCAGCTGGGTCTTGCCGTCGCCGACCTGGCCTTTCAGGAACACCTGCACCTCCATGGCGCCCTTGCTCATTTTGTCGAGCATCTTTCCGAATTCGATGGCCCCGTAGTGGGTGGGGTTTTTGTTGCTGTACATGTGGCCGACCTTGATGACGACCTTCTTGGCTCCCAGGGCGGGCGCCGCTCCCTGGGCGAGGAGAAACGCTGCGGCAACGAAAACGACGGGAATGAGTCTTCTGGCCATTGGCACTATCCTCCCTGAACAGGAATGGAAGATATCCCCCTTGCGGGGATACCGAAGAGCGCTACGCGTAGAAGCGTGCAAGACCAGTATGAAAAAATTTCGAATGGATGCGAAAATTCTACCCTTCTTTTCCCCTGCTTACAAGAAGGTATAATTCTTCATTACGGTGAAAAGCTGTCCCGGAGGAGAAAGCCCGTGAATGAAGAATGGAGCGAGCTTAAGGCAGCCCTCGAAAACTACCCGGACCTCGTCTGCGCGGAAGTGGACGGGCTGACGCACGAGCAGATGTGCTACGCGAACGAGGAGCCGCCTTGGGCGCGCTGGTCGATGGATCTACAAATCCGCCACATCGCCCTCATGACCCCGGTCTGGCTCTATCTCAGGGCGGGCGAGATGCTCGGCCGGGAGGGTTATTCGTTTCCCGATACCGCAAGTCTCATCGCCCAACTCATCGACTCAGGAATCCGCCACGTCCCGCCCGAAGCGGCAGGCGACCGCGCCGCCGTGGTCGAGTTCATGCGGCCCTGGGCCGGGCTTTGTTGCGAGATCATCGACAAAGAAAGCGACGAGAGGCTGCGCTCCTTATCGTTCACCTACTACACGGACCCTGAAGCCTCCCGCCCGGGAGACCCCCACAAACCCGTCGAGTACCACAGAATGTCCATCCGCCTTCATCCTTCCGGCTTTACTGAAGACGCGGAGCGCCCCGGTCTTTTTCATCTGGAAATCGGCGCGGTCCTGCGCCACATCTACTGGAACGTGCTCGCGCATCTGCGAACCGTCCAGAGGCTGAAACTAAGACAAGGCTTACCCTTGAAGGCGGAGTTGCCGCGCGAGGGCTACCTCACGCTGCCTGAGTTCTACGACCCCTGATCGGACTTTCCACCGCACCTTGACGCGCATCTCCAAGGCTTTGGGGTATAATGCGCCTTCGGGGGTCGTATACCCTCGGAACGCCGCCGCTTTCTTTTCAAAGGATGGTTAAATTGATGCGAAATCAAAATCAAGCGCCCTTCTACATGCGCAAACGACGTTTATTCGCCGCCATCTGGATCGCCGCCTTTTGCCTTGCTCTTCCTTCTTCGGCTGCGGCCATCGCGCCCGTTTATTCCACTTATCTGGGAGGGGCCATCCGGGGATATGATCCGGTGGCCTATTTCACGGAGAAAAAACCCGTCCAGGGGAAAA
The DNA here is from genome assembly GCA_963692865.2 of bacterium. GTDB lineage: Bacteria > UBA8248 > UBA8248 > UBA8248 > UBA8248 > Bin107. Next base: position 461,187 of record OY843592.1, read on the forward strand.
GCGCCTTTTCGCACAAGTGGAAAGGCGCCACCTGGTATTTCGCCAGCGGGAAAAACCGAGATTTGTTCCGCGCGGCTCCTGAAAAATACGCCCCCCGATACGGCGGCTATTGCGCATACGCGGTGAGCCAGGGCTACACCGCGAGCATCGTCCCCGAAGCGTGGAAGATCGTGGACGGCAAGCTCTACCTGAACTACAGCAAGAGCGTTCAGCGGACCTGGGAGCAGGACATCCCCGGCTACATCGCATCGGCGGACAAGAACTGGCCCAGGATCCTCAAGGGGAAATAGCTCCCCGACGGGGCCGGGAGCCGGCGCAGGCTCCACCGGAGGGGTTAATTCACCCGCGAAAACGGATCATCTCGAACAGGCGGCGGCTCCCTAGTGCCCCAGGTCGCTCGGCTCTTTTCCCTCGACCGCATCGAAAGCCCGCTTCGACGCCGTGAGCGAACTCGCCCGCGCCATCAACCGCAAGGAACTGGAAATGAACCCCTCGAACTACGAACTCCTGAAATCGAGGCTGGGAATCGCAGGGTGAACGAAAAAACCGTCTCGACCGCTCTTGAAGACAAGCACGAAAGAGAGAATGCGAAACCGATCCGTACCGCACGGAGCCTGCGATGCCGCCGCGCGGCGATGAAGGGGACTACGCGAGTTCGCGTCTCGGGTTTCTGCCTTCGACCATGAAGAGGACGGCTTCGGCGATGTTCGTCGCGTGATCGGCGATTCTCTCGAAGTATTTCGAAATGAACGTCAGGCGGGTCGCGCGGCTGATGTTGCGCGGGTTGTCCAGCATGTATGTCAGCAGTTCGCGGAACAACTCCTCGTTCATGTCGTCCACCTCGTCGTCGCTCGCCATGACCTTGCGCGCGAGCACCACGTCTTCCTTGATGAAGCTGTCGAGGCTCTCGCGCAGCATCTGGCTCGAAGCGCCGGCCATGCGCGGCAACTCGATATAGGGCTTCAGCGGAGGCTCCTCGTTCAGCTCCAGCGCCCGTTCGCACACGTTGACGGCCAGATCGCCCACCCGTTCGAGGTCGGAGGCGATTTTCACGCCTGTCGTGATGAAGCGCAGATCCACCGAAGTCGGTTGCCGGAGCGCCATCACCTGTAGGCAAAGCTCGTTTACGTCGACTTCGAGTTGGTTGACCTCCTGATCGCTTTCGATGACTGTCTGGGCGATATCGGAGTCACGCCGGGTGAGGCTTTCGATGCTTTTCGCCATCATCGCTTCCACCTTTGCGCCCAACTCCAGGATCAGGCGGCGTAGTTCCTGGAGTTCGTTTTCGAATTCCGAACTCGTGTGCGCTTTTCCGCTCGTTAGTGCCATGCCAAATGTCCTCCTGCGTTAGCCGAATCGACCGGTGATGTAATCGGAGGTTCGGACGTGCATGGGGTTCATGAAAATCTTCTTCGTTTCCCCGTATTCGATCAATCGGCCCAGAAACATGAAAGCCGTGTTATCCGAGACGCGGGCGGCCTGCTGCATGTTGTGCGTCACGATGACGATGGAGAAATGCTCCTTGAGCTGTGCTATCAGATCCTCGATCCGGGCCGTGGCAATCGGGTCGAGCGCCGAGCAGGGCTCGTCCATCAGAATGATCTCCGGCTCCGAGGCGATCGCCCGGGCGATACACAGGCGCTGCTGCTGACCGCCCGAGAGGCTGAGCGCGTTGTCCTGGAGGCGATCGGAGACCTCGTCCCAGAGCGCGGCGTCGCGAAGGGTGCGCTCGCAGGTCTCCTCCAGGAGATTTCTGTCGCGGATTCCGTCCACCCGCAGGGGGTAGACCACGTTTTCGAATATGGACATCGGGAAGGGATTGGGCTTTTGGAACACCATGCCGAGGCGCTTGCGCAACTCGATGACCTCCACGCGCGGATCGTGGATGTCGGTTCCCTCAATCGCAATGGTCCCATTGCGGCGAATGCCGTCGATCAGGTCGTTCATGCGGTTGAACGAACGGAGGAGCGTGGATTTCCCGCATCCCGAAGGGCCGATGAGGGCGGTGACGAGCTCTTTCTGTATTTTCAGGGTGTTGTTGAACAGGGCCTGCTTTTCGCCATACCAGAGGCTGAAGTTTTCGATGTCGATTACACCGCCGAATTCACTTTCGACGGGGTGGTATGCCGTCGCTTCGAATTCGGCTTCCTGCTCGATCACTGCCGCGTTGGACACCATTTTAATACGTCTCCACTAAAATTGGCCTTCCACGAACTTCCGTCGAAGGCGGTTTCGAACCATGATGGCGAAAGCGTTCATCAGTGCGATGATCGTAATCAGAAGAAGCGTCGTGACGAAAACCATCGGTTTTCCGGCCTCTGAGTTCCGCGACTGGAATCCCACGTCGTAGATGTGGAAGCCCAGGTGCATGAAGCTTCTCTCCGGGTGCAGGAACGGGAAGAAGGTGTCGAAGGGAAGCTCTGGCGCGAGCTTCACCACGCCCACGAGCATGAGCGGCGCCACTTCGCCCGCGCCGCGCGCCATCGCCAGGATGAGGCCCGTCATGATGCCCGGCATGGCCTGGGGCATGACGATATTGCGAATCGTCTGCCATTTCGAGGCGCCGCAGGCGAGAGAACCCTCCCGCATGGAGCGGGGAACGGCGGCGAGCGCCTCCTCGGTCGCCACGATCACCACCGGAACCGTGAGGAGCGCGAGCGTCAGGGACGCCCACAGTAGGCCGCCCGTGCCGAACGTCGGGTTGGGGAGTCTTTCGGGATAGAACAACTGGTCGATCCTCACCCCGATGGTGTAGGCGAAGAACCCGAGGCCGAATACGCCGTAGACGATGGAGGGCACGCCCGCGAGGTTGTTCACGCAGATGCGCACGATGGAGACCAGAGTCCCCTGCTTGGCGTATTCACGCAGATAAAGCGCCGTGACCACACCGAACGGGGCGACGAAGACGACCATGAGCAGCGTCATCATGACGGTGCCGAAAATCGCAGGCAAGACGCCGCCCTCGGTGTTCGCCTCGCGCGGGTCGTCGGTCAGGAACTCGCCCCACCGCGAGAAGTAGACGCCTATCTTGCCGAAGAACGAGAGGTTGTTCGCCGGGTAGATGCGGACAATTTCGGAAAGCCGCAGGTTCTTCTCACGGTCTCCGATCTCGCTGAGGGTGATCTTGTATTTCTCATCCTCTTTGTTGATAGCGGCGATTCTTTTCTTGAGCGCCGCGAATCCGGCCCGCCTCTCCTTCGTGCGGCGCTCGAACTCCACCTTCTCGGCGCGATACTCGGCGCTCTTTTTACCGTAGTCCAGTTCGGTGCGCCGCAAGGCGAGCCTGTCTTCTTCGATGTAGTAGTTGATGGCGCCGATCTCGTCGACCTCGATCTCGCGGACCGCCTCCCTGCGCGCGACCGCCTTGTCGTGAGCCGCGTACAACTCGTCGAGAGATACCTTTTCGCCCGGTATCCGGCGGCCATCGAGCGTCAAGGTTTTGATGAAGCCGATGAACGGCCCCCATTCCCTGCGCTCGACGAAGAATATGCCTGGCGGCGTCTCGGTCTTCGTGACCTGATGCTCGACGGCCCACTTGAAGTCCTCGTTGTAGACGTCGAAATTTCCGATTCGGTAGAGCGTGCGATGCGCGAATCCATCCGCCTCCTGGATGGTGCGCCGGGACTCCGGATCAAGTCCTTTCATCTGCTCGGGGGAAGGGCGGAAACTCTCGGAGCGGAACGGCTCACCCGCGATGCGCTGGCCGTTTTTGAGCGTAACCACTTTCACCGGGCCGGGATAGAACGTCACGATGCCGTTCCAAAGTACGAGCGCGAGGAAACCGATGATCATCAATACGCCCAGAGCGAGCGCCCCGCCCATGACCCAGACGAAAGGCTCGCCCCTGGCCTTGAAGTCAATCGATGCGCGAAGACCCGTACGGCCGGGCGGGCCCGTCCCTGTCTCGGCGGTCTGCGCCGCTTCTTTGTGGTTGCCGGAGCCGCTTTCGGGGGCCGGTATTTCCGTTTCTTTCTTCTCGTCTTGCTGTTTCGGATCCTTCGCCTTCATCGTGTCCTCACAACTGCGCGGCGCGCTTGCGGAAGCGCAGGCGAACCAACTCGGCGACCGTATTCACGATGAACGTCATCCCGAAAAGAACAAGGGCCGCCAGGAAGAGCACCCGGTAGAGCGTCCCGTCCTTGACGGCTTCCGGAAGCTCCACGGCGATGTTCGCCGAAAGCGCCCTGAGGCCCGAGAAAATGTTCCAGTCCAGAACAGGGGTGTTACCCGCCGCCATGACGACGATCATGGTTTCGCCCACCGCGCGGCCCATACCGATCATCACGGCGGCGAATATTCCACTGGCGGCGGTGGGCATGATGACCCAAAGGGCCGTTTGCCAGGGTGTTGCGCCGCAGGCGAGACTCGCCGCCCTCAAGTGGCTCGGCACGGAGTTGAGCGCGTCTTCGGCGATGGTGTAAATGAGCGGGATGACGGCGAAGCCCATTGCGAAGCCCACGACGAGTGAGTTGCGCTGGACGTATGTGTCGATGACCCCGCCGCGCGCATCGAGGCCGAGCGCGTTGAGCGCCAAAGCCGTCACCCAGCTGAGCAGCCCGGCGGCGACCAGCATGCCGCCCCAGCGGAGAAGCTCGAAGAGCGCGCCCTGTGAATGAGGCATCTGCCTGAGAGTTAGTCTCCACGTATATCCGAAAAACCGCTCCGTCGCGAAAGCGATGACGATAAAGGACACGGGATAGAAAAGGATGAACAGCATCGGCGTCGCTATCCCGATGTTTCCGTTCGCCCAGGCCTTGAAGTCGCCGCCGAACAAAAGCCTCTCGAACGCCGGCCCGATGATATAGCCGAGCAGCGCGCCCAGGATGATCACGAAGAACACAATGCCGAGCTTGGGAAATCCCGCAAGGGGCAGTGAGACCCGGGGCGGCATGACCTGCCACAGATAAGCCCCCAGCAGAAGAAGTAGCGGGATCAGCATAAATGAGAGCAAAACGGCGGCTATCCATGTTTCTACAATGGGCGCCAGTATCAGGGCGGCCACGAAGCCGAGAACGACCGAGGGCAGCGAGGCCATCATCTCCATCGCGGGCTTCACGACGGAGCGGACTTCCGGGCCGATGAACTCGGATGTGAAAATAGCGCCCAGCACCGCGATGGGTATCGCGAAGATCAGGGAATAGACCGTTCCCTTGATGGTCCCGAATATCAGGGGGATGAGGGAAATCTTCTCCTCGAACGCGTCGTCTCCCGAGGAGGATTGCCACGTGTACTCGGGTTTGGGATAGCTTTCGTACCAGACCTTGCCGAACAGCGTCTGGAAGGTCGTCTCGGGGTGTTCGGCCGAGAATTTCCAGAAATTCACCACTCCCTTCCCGTCCGCGGCGACGATGGCGTCATCGCGCGGGGAAAGGCGTATGAAGCGCGCGGAACCCGTCATGTCCTTCATATTGAAGCGCAACAGCGTCGATTCGCTCGTCGCATGACGAAGCCAGATGTCTCCCCCCGCATCCATCGTGGCGAACATCCGGCTCCGCTGTGAGGTGGAAAAGCCCGAAACCGCGGCGGCGTGTTTCTGCAAGTCATGCCCGCGCACCATCACCAGCCCGTCTTTGGTGGCGGCGCCCGGCCTGCGCGCCTGGAAAAAGATGCTCAACGTCCCCTTGGAGCCTCCCACGACGATCGATTCCTCGCCGATGAGGGCCTTGAACACCGTCAGTTTTTCATCCACCGGCAGCAGGTCGTGCTTCTCCACCAGGGAGATGGCCTCGAAGTCCCTGGTGTCGTAGCGAAGCATGAAGCCTTTCTCGACGCCGATGTACACCTTGTCGGCCTTTTCCGTGAGGAGTATGTCGACGATGCGCGTACCGGGCGGCAAATCGGGCAGAACCACGCTCTCTACGGACGAGGTGGTCTGCCCCGTCAGGAGATTCACCCTGGTCTGCGTGAGGCTCAGCCGCGCCACGCCTTTTTCGTCCACCGTGGCGAAGGAGATGCTCGGGCGTTCGGGGGTTCCTCCTACCTTGTAGTCGAGCTTCACGATGGGCGTCCCTTCGGGCGCTACCTGCTGCGGCTCCTTGAGTTCGGCCTCCACCCAGATTTTGCGCACCTGGTCACCGGGAATTTTCGAGAAAACGACCTTCCCGTCGGTCAAGTCGCGCTCGTCGATCTTCGTGAGTCCCCCGGGCGCCCTTTCGGCGGGCAGCACCTGCGTGCGGAAGACGATCTTGCCGAACCGCACCGTCCCGTCGGGGAAGCCGAAGGCGACGTTTCCGCCCTTGAGCGTGCGTCCGAAGGCGCTCGCCTTCGCGCCCGCGAAGTCGAGCTTCAAGGGCGCGAGCGATTTACCGGTCGAAGCGTGGACCGGCGTCAACACGCCGTCTTCCGAAACCAGTACGGCGATGGTGTTGTAGTCATCCACCTCGACGCTGAGGAGAGAACTCCTGGGCGCGGCGACCCGGAAGACGCCCGAGCCGGTAATCGTTTCTCCGGCGAACAGCGGCAAGGCCACCGCGACGAGAAACGCCATGATTCCGAGAACGGCCAGAATCACGAAAAGCCCGCCGATGGTGATCACGTTGGTGGCGATCTTGTCGATGATGCGGACGGATTGCCTGGCGCTCAGGTCGCGCGTCCGGCCCGGCCTGTTCGGTTCGTTATTCTTTTCGTCTGAAACCCGGCTTTCGCTCATATCTCTCGTCTTCAAAAAGGAAAGCGGGGGGACGGCGAACCCGCTCCGCCGTCCCCGCCGCTGCGCTGCACCGGAAAACTAGTTGCTGCCCAACGCGAGGCCGAGAGCGCCGAGGTCCTGCTTGGCGATGACCGCGTTCACGGGGAAAAACCCGGCCTTGATGACGGCCTTCTGACCTTCCTTCGAGAAGATGTACTTGACGAACTGGGCCCTCAGGGGGTCGAGCGCCTGGTTCGGGTTCTTGTTGACGTAGATGTAGAGGAAACGCGCGATCGGGTAGTTGCCCGAATAGGCGTTCTTCGCTTCGGGGCCGTAGCATTTCTGGCCTGTCTTATTGGACACCGGAAGCGCGATGACGTCCGCAGTCTTATATCCGATGCCCGAGTAGCCGAGGGCGAACTTGTCGGAAGCCACGCCCTGCACCACCGCCGAGGAACCGGGCTGCTCTTTGACGGAGTCCTTGTAGTCACCCTTGTAGAGGGCCACTTTCTTGAAATATCCATAGGTGCCCGAAGCCGAGTTGCGGCCATACACGGAAATCGGCTTGCTCGCCCACATGCCTTTTAGACCAACCTGGCCCCACGTGGCCAAGTCGGACTTCATGCCGCCCTTGCGGGTTTTCGAAAAAATGGCGTCGACCTGCGGGAGGCTCAGGCACTTGAGGGGATTGTCCTTGTTCGTGAAGACGGCCAGGGCGTCCACGGCGACGCGGATGCGGCCGGGCTTGTAGCCGAACTTCTTCTCGAATGCGTCCATTTCTTTCGACTTCATGGCGCGCGACATCGGGCCGAAGTTCGAGGTGCCGGCGATGAGCGCCGGAGGAGCCGTGGAGGAGCCTTTGCCCTCGATCTCGATCTTCACGTCCGGGTAGGAGCGCCTGAAGCCTTCGGCCCAGAGCGTCATGAGGTTGTTCAGCGTATCCGAGCCGACGGACTTCACGTTGCCGGAAACGCCGCTGGTCGCCTTGTAGGAGGGCAATTTCTCGTCCACCATCAGGGCCGCGCCGGCGGGCTGCGCTGCGAGCGCGAGGCCAAAAGCAGCGACAACGGCCAAGCCGCAAATCTCGGAAAACCTGCTCATTCTTGCTTCCTTTTTGGGGCGGTTTGAAACTACAGGAAAAGTTGAAGGACTTTGTTATATTCCGGTGACAAAACGGTGAACATACCGAGACACGGCCGTTCTCCACCTGATGTCGGGCGAATCTTTACCTTCTCCGCATTCTCCATGGACTGCCTGCATCTGCGCCCGGCGCATCTCGTCGCCTTTTCAGGAGGCTGCGCTTCGGTAACCGTGAGTGGAAACACCCCATCCCGCGACCGCTCTCCGAACGAGGTGGAATATAGGAAAAAAAGGAGCCGGAAATGTTACAAAAGGATGACAATCACATGACTTTTTGGACAATTCCAGGCGTCAAAATATCGTCTTTCCATGACCCGTTGAAAAGACGTAAGGCGCAGAATCGCTCCCGATGCATCGGACATGAACAAAGAAACCCGACAAGAGGGGGTTGTTGAAAAAGCCTCCCCTGATGAGGGAGAGAGAACAAAGCCCCCTGACAAGGGGGGTAAATGCGATGCCACCTGCAATCCCTCCCGCATGGGTCGAGGCCATCCACACAGCCGTCATTCCGGCGAATGCCGGAATCCAGAACAGGGGAGAGAGAAGATGCGGTGGTGTTTCATTTCCATTGCCTGAATATCGGATTCGACAGCAAATACCGGAAGGCAAAAACCCTGGATTCCGGCATGCGCCGGAATGACGATCAAAGCCGAACCGCCTCTTGTAGTGACAGCCCCTCCTCGGGGCTGTCCCACAGGTCGCGACCTTTCCCTACAGGCGCCTCTTCCCGGTTGGTTCTATGCGCCAAATCATGAAATCAGGATTTTTCCGACAACCCCAGGAAGGGGTGTTTGACCCCTCAGGGCGTGGGAACGGTGAAGCGGAAGGTGGAGCCCCGGCCGGGCGCGCTCTCGACCCAGACGTCTCCGCCCATTTCCTGAACGAGGTGCTTGACGATGGAAAGCCCCAGGCCCGTGCCCCCGTTCTCCCGGGACCGGGCCGAATCCACCCGGTAGAAGCGCTCGAATATCCGGGGAATGTGCTCGGGGGGGATTCCCTCCCCCCTGTCGGCCACCGAAACCTCGACGAAGCCGTCTTCGCGCAAACGCCCCGAAACGGTGATCTCGCTTCCCTCGGAACTGTGGTTCACCCCGTTTTCGGCCAGATTGATGAGAATTCTCTCCAGCGCCGCCGGGTCCGCCCGGACGTGGTCGGCTTCTTCGGGAATTTCCATATCCAGGCGAACACCCCTTTTTTCGACGGCCGGCGCCAGCGTGTGCGCGACCGAGTCCATCGCGTTTCGCATGGAAACCTCTTCTGGCCGGACATGCTCTTGCTTGGATTCTATCCTGCCCAACTCGAGAAGGTCCTCCACCAGCGCCGAGAGGCGCCGCGCGTGCCGGTTGATGGTCGAGGCGAACCGGCGCGTCGCCTCGGGGTCGGAGCCAGTCGTCACCTCAAGGGTCTGGGAGGCCCACTGTATGGCCGTCAGGGGCGTGCGCAACTCGTGGGAGACGTTGGCGGTGAACTCCCGCCGCATTCCCGCGAGCCGCTTGACCTCGGAGACGTCGTGAAACACCAGAACGAGGTTCGACTCCCCCTCCGCCCTCGCGCGCTCGGCGTGCAGGGTCAGCGTACGCGCGGGGAGTACCTCCACCTCGCGCTCCAATCGTGCGGCCGGGCGCGTCAGCATATCACGCACCGCTTCCTGCACCTCGGTGGAGCGCACGGCTTCCAAAGGAATCGGCGCGCCGTCCTCGAATTCGGGCAGAGAGGGAAAGAACTCCCGGAACGCGGAGTTCACGAGAAGGATGTCTCCCGCAGCGTTCGTGACCATGACGCCCTCGGCCATTCCCTCGAGAATCGCCTCGAGCCTGTCGCGCTCGTTGCGCAACTCGTCGAGATGGGCCTCCACTTCCGAAGCGAGCACGTCCATCGTTCTGGCGAGTTCGCCCAACTCGTCCTGACGCCTCGAAGCGATGCGGTGGCTGAAATCGCCGCGGGAAATCTTCGCGACCGCCTCATAGATTTCATCGAACCCCCGGCGCACGATCACGCCCGCCCCGAAGCTGACCGCGATAGCGAGCAAGAACGCCAAGGCGCAGGTCACGAGGAGAAGGCCCCGCATCTTGCCGATCGTCTGCTCGATTTCCCTCAAGCTCATGGCCAGGCGAATCACGCCGCCCGAAAACGGGCCGGCGTCAATCGGCAGGGCCAGATAGAGCAGGGCTCCGTCCCCCCTCGAACTCTCCCGAACGCTCGAGCCGATCCCCTTTTCTCTCGCCGCGACGACCTCGGGCCGCTCGGCCCGGCTACCCAGGTCCGCGGCTGCGCCCGGAGCGACGCCCGAATCCGCGAGCAAGCGCCCCGAGGCGGATATGACCGTCACGCGCACGCCGAGCGCGCGGCCGATTTCATCGGCGAGTTCATCCATTCGATGACTTCGCCGGCTCTCCGAGACCGAGGAAACCAACTGGCGGCGCGCGAGGCGCGCGTTGCGGGCCAGGTTCTCCTCCGCCTGTTCCATCAACTGGGCGGAGAGACCGAAATGGAGATAGATCATCCCCGCCGTGAACACCACGGTGATGACCACCAGATAGCTCGCCGTAAGCTTCTTGTAGAACGACCTTCGCATATGCGGGTTTCCCCCGGGCGTCGGGGAGAATCACTCTTCGGGCATTTTCCGGAACCGGTACCCCACGCCCCGAAGCGTCTGGATCATCTCCCCCGCCGGGCCGAGCTTCTCCCGGAGGCGGCGGATGTACGTGTCCACGGTGCGGGGGGTGACGAATTTGTCTTCTCCCCAGATAATGTCGAGCAACTCGTCACGATTCCGGGCATGCCCCGGGTGAGCCGCCAAATGGTGCAGAAGGCGGAATTCCGTCGCCGTCAAGGATAGCTGGCGCCCATCCACCGCCGCTTCGTGCTGCTCGGGGTCGATGGCGAGCGGCCCGCGCCGGAGCGCCTTGTTCCCGACCGGCGTTGTGCTCGAACGCGCGAGCACCGCTCTCACCCGCAGGACCGTCTCCCGGATGTTGAAGGGTTTCGTCACGTAGTCGTCCGCGCCCAACTCGAAACCGACGATGCGATCCACCTCCTCGCCCTTGGCGGTCAGCATGATGACGGGCAGCCGGCTCAAATTGGAATCGCGGCGTATGTAGCGGCAAATCTCGAGGCCGGAAACATCGGGAAGCATCAGATCGAGAACGACCAGTTGGACCGGCTCGCTCCTGAGCGCGCGAAGGGCTTCCTCTCCGTTGGCCGCGCCCACGACCTCGAATCCTTCCAACTCGAGGTTGTAGGTGAGGAGTTCTCGAATATCGGTCTCGTCTTCGATGATGAGAACCTTTTGCGCCAATGCCGTCCCTGCCGTTATTCCGGGCGTCCGCTCCGTTTGAACGACGCCTCCGCCGAGAATTCATCTCCAGGCAAATGTAGCATACGAGCAAACAGGAATCATCGCGCGCTCCGCCGCCCGGCTTTGAGAGTCAGGGTTGAAAAAAATAATAAACCCGCGCATAATTTACGCATAGAGCAAAACTTCTGCCGCATCGTCTAATTTGTTCGGGATGATGTACGTTATCCATTCGATTTGAAGGGGATAATCGCGGTGGCTTCCATTTCGCTTCAAAACCTGGTCAAAAAATTCGGTGAAACCGTCACAGCGGTCGCGGGCGTCGACCTCGATGTGAGCGACGGCGAGTTCATGGTGGTGGTCGGGCCTTCGGGCTGCGGAAAAACGACCACGCTCAACATGATCTCCGGTTTCGAGGAACCCACGAGCGGCACGATGACGATCGGCGACCGCGTGGTGAACCACCTCGAACCCGGCGACCGCGGCCTGGGAATGGTGTTCCAGGACCTCGCCCTGTTCCCCCACATGACCGTCTTCGAGAACATCGCTTTCGGTTTGCGGGTGGACAAGACGCCCAACGCGGATGTCAAGGAGCGGGTCTCGAAAGTCGCCAAGACCATGAAGATATCCCACCTCCTCACCAAGAAACCCGCCCAGTGCTCGGGCGGCGAGGCGCAGCGGGTGGCTCTCGCGCGAACGATTATCACGGAACCGCAAGTCCTGCTCATGGACGAGCCGCTCTCCAGCCTGGACGCCAAGCTGCGCATCGAGATGCGCACCGAACTCAAGCGCCTCCACGAGGAGCTCAAATCCACCTTCGTCTACGTCACCCACGATCAGGCGGAAGCCATGACGATGGCGGATCGAATCATGGTCATGGACCGCGGATACGTTCAGCAGATCGACACCCCTCTCGGCATATACAGAAAACCGACGAACCAGTTCGTCGGCACGTTCTTCGGCCAGCCGACGATGAACATCATTCCGGGGCGCGTCGAGAACGGAAGTTCGCCCAGGTTCGTCTCCGAGCACTTCGAGATGAGTTTCGCGCCGGACTCCGTGCCCGGCTCCGCCATAGGGAAAGAGATCAACCTCGGGGTGCGCTCCGAGAACGTGGCCATAGGAGAGGAAGAAGCGTCGGGCGAGGTGAGGCTAATCGAACCGCTGGGAGACGAAACGCTGGTGTTCTTCTCCTGCGGCAATGAGGAATTTTTGGTGGCCAAAGTCGACGCCGAGCGCGAGTTCAGCTCCGGCGATAATATCCGATTCGGTTTTCAACCGGGCGGCATGCATTTTTTCGACGCGGAAAGCGGGGTGCGGCTGGAATAATGCCCGCGACGCGACAGGAGGCGCGAAAAACAAGAACCTCGAAGATACGGCATCATATGGAAGCTGCAATGTTGATGGAGATGGAAACAGCTTGATCTCGGAGTTTTATGTTCGACCTCGGCGATTCGGAAACAAGGCATCGCCTTTCCAAACACGCAGGGAGGAGGAATCGAGATGAAGAGAATGTTTCTCGCAACACTGATTCTGATTGGCTTTACGGTTTTCGTGGCGTCAACGGCCATCGCCGCCAAGGTGCACCCCGGCAAGACGGTCGAGGAGCGCGCCATCAACGGAGCGAAAGCGTACATCAAGAAGCATAATCTGAAGAACCCGAAACAGACCATGCTTCTGATCTCGCTCTTCAAAAACTCCCAGCCGAAATACCTGAGGCAATGGAAGAAGCTCACCGGCGTCGAGATGGGCTCTATCCAGTACGGCTACACCGACATCCCCGCCAAAATCATGGCCGAAGCCGTGGCGAAAACGGGGCAGTACGACGTGATCAACCACTTCCCCTACGTCATTCCCGACGCGGTGGGCGCGGGCACGCTCCAGCCGCTCGACGCCTACATGGCGAAGGGGAAACCCGATTTCACGGGCATCGATTCAGGATTGCTGGCGCAGCAAAGTTACAAGGGGAAAACCTACTGGTTCATCCTCGACGGCGACCACATCGCGCTTTTCCTGCGCTCGGACATCATGAAGGCGGCCGCGAAGGAGTACAAGGCCAAGTTCGGCAAGGCGCCGGGGTGTCCCGACACGATGGCCGAGTGGGAGCAGATGGCCAAGTTCTTCCACACGAAAAAGGGCCAGACCCGCTGGGGCATGAAGTTCGACCAGCCGCTCTACGGCGCGCAGGCCTACCGGAGCATCAACTTCTCCTACAGGCATTTCCCGGCTTATATGGGCGGACTGCTCTTCGACAAGAACATGAACCCCACCATCAACTCGCCGAACGGCATCCGGGCGATCAAGGAATTCACCTCCATCGTCAAATACATGCCGCCGGACGTGCAGGGCTGGGGAACGCCGCAACTCTATCCTCACTGGGGTAGCGGACGGGCCTTCTCGTTCATGTCCTTCCCCTCGGCGATGGGCTACGCCAACCGCAACCCGAAGAGCAAGATCAGCGGTAAGCAGTTGGCTTGCCCCGTTCCCGCCGTGAAAGGCGCGGGCGGCAAGATGGTGCGCCGCGCTCCGCAGGCGGCCGGCACCGGCTACATGGTGAACGCGCACAGCAAACACCCCGAGCTCGCCTACTACTTCATCCAGTGGTTCACGGGCCCGACCCAGGGCGACATCGCCATCGCCGACCCCGCCGGCTTCTGGGACCCGATGCGCATGTCGAACCTGACGAACAAGGCCGTGCTCGCCAAGCACACCGAGCCCTTCGTCAAGATGACGATGAAGAACGCGAAAAACGCCATCTCGCTGCTCATGATCGAGGGCAACTACGAGTACTTCAACGTGCTCGACAAGAACATGGCGCAGGTCATGCAGGGCAACATCTCCGCCGCGCAGGCGGCGAAGAACGTCGAGAAAGGCTGGAACAACATCACCGACGACATCGGTCGGAAAGAACAGATCGCGGCTTGGAGAGCGAGCGTCGCCAGCGGCGCGTACATCGACAAGTTCGCGCCGACCAACTAATCACCGCGCCTAAAGAGCGCCCGCTCCGGCGTCGAAACCGGGGCGGGCGCACAGCGCGATACGCTTTAATTAAGAGTTAAGACGAAGACACGATGGCCCAAGCATCGACGACAAAAGAACGCAAGAGTCTCTCCGCCTGGTTGTCGCAGGAGAAGGTTTTCCGCCTGATTCCGTTCATCATGGTGGAGGCGACCTTCCTCCTGCTCCTCGCCGTTCCGTTTATTCTCACCATCTACATCAGCCTTCTCAAATGGCGCGCCAACCGTCCGTTCGAGCAGGCCTATTTTCACGGCTTGTTGAACTACGTCCGCGTCCTCACCACCGAAGATTTCTGGTGGGCGCTCGGGCGGACTTTCTACTTCGCGGGAACGGCGGTCTTACTCGAGCTGCTCTTCGGTTTTCTTCTCGCCATGCTGGCCTATAAGCAATTCCGGGGGAGGCGTATCTACATCACCATTTTCCTGGTCCCCATGATGGTGGTGCCGGTCGTGGGGGGCTACAACTTTTCGATGATCTACATCGACTCGGGGCCCCTCAACCAGATTCTGTCTCCGATCACCGAAGCCATGGGCGTAAACCCGCGCATCCGCTGGCTCTCGCACCCCATCGCCGCGCAGTGGGCGATCATCCTCGCCGACGTATGGCAGTGGACGTCGCTCACGTTCCTGATATTTCTCTCGGGCTTCGCCGCGCTTCCGCAGCAACTCACCAACGCCGCGCGCGTTCTGGGAGCGAGCAGGTGGCAGATATTCTGGAAAGTCCACTTCCCGCTGCTTAAGCCCGCGATCATGATCGCCGTCATCATTCGTTCGATGGAGGCGCTCAAGCTGTTCGATCTGTCCGTGCTGCTCACCTTCGGCGGGCCGGGCACTTCGACTGAAACCATCGCTTTCTTCCTCTGGCGGCAGGTGTGGCAGTTCAACAAGTACAGCTTCGGCGCGGCCGCCTCGATTCTGTTGCTCTTCATGTTCGGAACACTCATCTTCTACGGCATTTATCTGCTCGTGCGGGAACGGTCCATCGTCGAAGAGGAGCGAATGAGATGACGAACGACGCGAGTAAGCGCGTGGAAATGTCCTTCGCCAAGCGCTACAACCTCTTCTTCTGGTTCCGCCACGCCGCGCTAATCGGCTGGGCGAGCATGATCATGTTCCCGATCTTCTGGATGATATCGACTTCCTTCAAGGATTCGGGCGATTGGGTGGCCTGGCCGCCGAACTGGTTCCCGTCCTTCGTCGGCGGGGGATACGAACCCACCCTGCACAACTACCGGCAGATTTTCAGCATAGTCGGGCACGGCGAAGGCCTCAGCCGCGAATACGCCGAACAGGCTTTCACGATCTGGGGAGCGGTGCGCGATTCGATGGTCGTATCCTCCATCAGCGCGCTGATCGCGCTCCTGCTGGGCACGTTTCTGGCCTACTCGATTTCGCGCTTCAACGTGGGCGGAAAGTATTTCCGCTACATGATCCTGACCATCCGCATGGTCCCGCCCATCATCATCGCGATTCCCGTCGTGATGTATTACGCCATCCTGATTCCGTTCGCGACCCAGACGGTTCTCAACTATCGGTTCAGCCTGATCGACTCCTACACCGGCTTGTGCCTCCTCTACATAGCGACCACGCTGCCCTTCGTCATCTGGATGATGCTGAACTTCATCGAGGAGATTCCCAAGACCATCGAACACGCCGCGCAAATCATGGGCGCGGGGCGCATCTACACGCTGCGCCGCGTCGTGATGCCCCTGGTCGCTCCGGGCATGGTGGTGACATTTCTCTTCATCTTCATCCTGAACTGGAGCGAGTTCCTGCTCGCGTTGACGCTGACCCAGCCGAGAGTCATCACGCTGCCCATCCTGCTCAACAAGTTCCAGAGCGCGATGGAGGGCAGGCTCTACGGGCCGCAGGCCGCGATCGGGACGGTCATCACCATCCCCGTGGTCATCCTCGGCGTCATGATCCAGAAACACCTCATCACGGGCTTCAGCTTCGGCACCATCCGCAAGTAGCGCCTCGCGCAGATGCGGGGGATTCAGAAAACTTTTTTTGACGCTGAATCTGAGCGCGGGAGCGGTCCATCGCCCGAGAGGAGGGAACGAGATGGCGAACGAGGCCGGCAGGCGCGCGGAGATGTCCTTCGCCAAGCGCTACAACCTCTTCTTCTGGTTCCGCCACGCCGCGCTTCTGCTCTGGGCGAGCATGATCATGTTCCCGATATTCTGGATGATATCGACTTCCTTCAAGGATTCGGGCGACTGGCTGGCCTGGCCGCCGAACTGGTTCCCGAGCTTCATCGGCGGGGGATACGAACCCACCCTGGACAACTACCGGCTGATTTTCAGCATGTTCGGACAAGGCGATCGCGTCGACCGCGATGTTCTCGAGCATGTCTTCACGATCTGGGGGGCGGTGCGCGATTCGATGGTCGTCTCCTCCACCAGCGCGCTGCTCGCGCTCCTGCTGGGCACGTTCCTGGCCTACTCGATATCGCGCTTCAACGTGGGCGGAAAGTATTTCCGCTACATGATCCTGACCATCCGCATGGTCCCGCCCATCATCATCGCGATTCCCGTCGTGATGTACTACGCCATCCTGATTCCGTTCGCGACCCAGACGGTTCTCGGCTACCGGATCAGCCTGATCGACTCCTACACCGGCCTGTGCCTTCTCTACATAGCGACCACGCTGCCGTTCGTCATCTGGATGATGCTGAACTTCATCGAGGAGATCCCCAAGACCATCGAACACGCCGCGTATATCACGGGCGCGGGGCGCATCTACACGCTTAGGCGCGTGGTGATGCCCCTGGTCGCGCCCGGCATGGTGGTGACTTTTCTCTTCATCTTCATCCTGAACTGGAGCGAGTTCCTGCTCGCGCTGACGCTCACCCAGCCGAAGGTCGTCACGCTGCCCATCCTGCTCAACAAGTTCCAGAGCGCGTCGGAGGGCAGGCTCTACGGACCGCAGGCGGCGATTGGGACGGTCATTACCATCCCTGTGGTTATCCTCGGCGTCCTGATCCAGAAGCACCTCGTCACGGGATTCAGCTTCGGCACCGTCCGCAAGTAGCGCCTCGCGCAGATGCGGGGAATTGCGGGCTGATGCAGGCTCGAGGCCTCTTTTGAAAAGAAAAGACTGCGGTTTCATACGGGGACATACCCGCACGTTCGCCCGGCGGCCGCGAACCACAGGAGCTCCCACCCGGTTTTCGCCGAGGGGGTTCGTGATTTCCCGAATACGGGCGGACTTTGCGGGTAACACGATTCGGGGCCGCCCCGGTTGCGCGGGGCGCATCCACGTCGAATCCATCCCTCTGCGCCGTTTCGACGCCGCCGGGCGCGCATCCTCCCTCACCACGAGTAGCCGCCGAAGGCGGCGTATCGAAGGGCGAGGGGAGTCGAACGCTTGGCGCCGGGGCGAGAGGGCATCCTTCGATACGGCGCTTACGCGCCTACTCAGGATGAGGAAGGCGGGGGACGGCGGAGCCTGTCCTGAGCCTGTCGAAGGGCCGCTACTCAGGATGAGGTGAGTCGAGAGGCCGCGGCACAGGGTGAGGCGGCCATCGGCTCGGGATGAGGGAGTTTTCGCCGAGCAAGGCGCAAAGGGGTAAATCCCCTCTTGAAGGGCTTTTTCAACGACCCGATTCCGTCAACGGCTTGACATTTCCCGGCGCATTTATTACCTGTCTTTATCATTCTATTCGTTATTCTTATTACTGAGGACTTGTATGAGACTCTTCACGCCGATTGCGCTCCTCTTGCTTTTACTGACGGCGGGGTGCCTGGGCGGCGGCGGTTCCGCTCTGCCTCCGGTCCCGATACCCACGCTCACGCCCACGCCCCAACCGTTTCGTACGAAAACAAGCTTCGTCGACAACGTCCTCAGCGTCGACGTGCGCTACCACGACGGCCGCACCCGCACCCTCGACAGCGCCCGGCACCAGGACGGGTCGTGGGGGCTTTTTCTCCCCCCGCCCTTGCAGCCCGGCCATTCCAGCCGCGAATGGCTGCTCACGGAAAACCACTACGACGGCAAGATTCTGCTCTACGCCCTCGTCTCGTGGAACGACGCCGACCCTGCCGACTACCTCGCGGCCGGATGGTGGCTCGTCTATCCGCCCGGCGCGCCGTATACCGCCGGCAAATACGCCACGCGCGGCGTCTTTATCGATGGCCCGGAACTCGACCCCGCCAACCCGCCGAACCTCCCCTTGACCGGCACGGCCACCTACGTCGGCGGCGCCGGCGGCCCGTACACGTACGAGTACGGCCGCGACTGGGGCGAGGAGTTGGCCGGTTCTTCCGATACCACTGAATTCACGGGGATTATCGCGTTGACCGCCGACTTCGGCAAAAGAAGCATCACCGGATGCCTGGGGTGTGTCGAGCCGATCGAGACCGCGCCCGGTCAACACCTCTATCCGCTCTTGACCTGGCGGACTCCCGATCCCGCGGCGTCGCCGGCCGACTACGACCTGCGCTTTTCCGCATCCTTTGACGCCGCCGGCGCATTCGAGAGCAGCGATATCACCGTCACGCATCCCGAACGCACAATCACGAACGCCGCCGGGACGTGGCGCGGCCAGTTCTCGAACGCGCCGGACGCCGACGGCAACCCCCGCCGCGTGGTCGGATCGAGCGATGTCCACTTCGCCGAAGAAGACGGCTCGGTCGGACGGTTTACGGGCATCTTCGATGCGCTTACACCCGCCACGATCGAGCCCGATAACGGCAAAGGGGGCAACGCGAACTAGAACACGCTCCTGCAGACAAAACACTCCTCTTTGCCGCCTGAATTTCTCCCGCGCGCCATCCACGCACACATCCTTTTTTCGAACTGTTCCGTCAATTCCTCCCGCATCCGGATTGTTGAAAAACCCCGTGGAGCGATTTTGTTTGCGTACGCTTTTTGAAGTTCACTCCCCCCTTGAGGGGGAGTCATAGAGGCCGAGTCCTCTGGACGAAGGCCGATATGGTGGGGGGATGGTTTCAACAAAGTCAAAAGCTCCCCCCACCGATTCGGTTTCGGGTTTTCACCCTCACCTCATCGACTCCCCCTCAAGGGGGAGTGGTTCCCCTCTATCTCGTTTGTCGGCAACGCTGTTCAAGGGCGAAATTCGCAACTGCAAAGGCGGGGGGAATGCGGGTCGGCGCCGCGCCCGGCCATCAGCCTTCCGGCGGTTCGTGGCCGAGATGCCGGTTCGCCGCCGTGAGAGTTTCGATCGCCCCGCGGGCGATCCGCTCGACGAGCTCGCCCGCGCCCGGGCGGTCGGCGATCAGGTCCAGCCCCTCGCCGGCGAAGGTGACCGCCATCTCCGTGTCCCCCTCGCGCTGGGCCGCGAAGAAGCGCTCGCGCATCGAGGGGTTCCGGGCGCGGAGTTCCTCGTCGCGGCCATGCCAGGCGTCGGCGAAGGCGTTGCGGATGGCGCGCCCGGTGTAGGGTTCCGGCCAGGCGATGCCCCGGGCCGTGTCGAAGGCCTTGGTGCGCAGCGTGTGGTCGCCGCCGGTTCGCTCGATCAGCGCTTTCTGTTTCGGATGGCCGAGCGCCTCCCGCGTGGCCGCAAAACGGGTGCCGATCAGAACGGCCTCCGCGCCCAGCATCAGGGCGGCGGCCAAGCCGCGCCCGTCCCCGATGCCGCCTGCGGCGGCGACCGGAATCGGCGCCACCGCGTCTGCGACCGCCGGGACGAGCGGCAGCGTGGAGCGCTCCGCCCCGTGGCCCCCGGCCTCCGTGCCCTGGGCGACGATGATTTGGGCGCCCATCGCCGCCGCCTCCCGGGCGTCTTTCAGCGTCTGGACCTGGCAGATAAGCGCCGCGCCCGCTTCCCGTATCTTCGCGGCGTAAGGTTCGATATCGCCGAAGGAGAGCATGACGGCCCTCGGACGGCATTCGAGCGCTGCGTCGAGCGCGCCGGGCCGCTTATCCAGCGCCCAGGTGATGAAGCCGATCCCGACCGGGTGTTCGCCCGCCTTGTCGAACTCCGCCCGAATCCACGCATCCGATCCGTAGCCGAAGGCGGGGTCGGCGTAGCCTGCGCCGATGAGGCCCAGCCCGCCGGCGGCGGAGACTTCGCGGGCCAGCGCGCCGCCCGCCACGCCGCCCATCGGGGCGAGCAGGATCGGGTGGTCGATGTTCAGGAGACGGGTGATCGCGGTGGAGAGTTTCATGCCCGAGAGCATGGCGGCGAAGCCCGGGGTTGTCAAACGCAGCGCCCGGCCTGAAGAGCGCCTCCCGCCCCGGTTCACGCTCCTCCGGGCGCATGTCATAATGACGAACAACCCGTTCCGGTGGGCGCGAAGGGCGTCACCATCGTGGTGAAGCGCGCGCGCCGGCCGATGGCTGAAAGGAGTCCGAGATGAGCGCTTCTGCGAAGAATGGTTGGAAACCTCTGGACTGGGCGGATTTTCCGGAGGGCTTCACTCCCTTCTTCCTCGACCCGACGGGGGTGCGGCTCGATGCGAAGGAACTCTCCCCGGGGGTGTATGCGCTTCTTTCCTCCGTCCCCAACGTGGACAACGCCGGTTTCGTCGTGGGCGACAGGGACGTCCTCGTCGTCGACGCCCACATCAACCCGGCCATGGCGCGCCAGATTCAGGAGCGGGTGCGCGAGGTGACCGACAAGCCCATGTGCTACCTCGTCAACTCCAACTACCACGGAGACCACACCTTCGGGAACTGCGCGTTCCCGGCGGAGACGCTGATCATCCAGCACCGCATGACGGCGGCGCTCGTCCCCTATCACGAGGAAGAGAGGCGCTTCATGCTGCCCTGCGTGGGGAACGACCCGAAGATTCTGGAGGAGGTGGAACTGCGCCACGCCGACGTCGTCTTCGACGACTTCCTGCAAATCGACCTGGGGGGGAAGGTGGTGGAGCTGCGCTATTTCGGCCCGGCGAACACCCCCGGCGACACCATCACCTACGTCCCGGAGGCGAAGGTCGCCTGGACGGGCAACATGACGGGCGGGAACCTCATCGTCCCCCTGGAGAGCGACGCGCCGACCTACATGAACTCGATCGCGCGCCTCGCCCAGGCGCTCGAGGTCGAAACGCTCGTTCCCGCCCACAACCCCATGTCGGGGCCGGAACTCCTGGGCGGGTACATGCAGTACCTGAGCGACGTGACCCAGGCCGTGCGGGGGGCGCACAGCGCCGGATGGACGCTCGCCGAGGCGATGGAGCGAATCACGCTCGACCTCGACAGGCCCTACGCCCCGCCCGCGGATCACCCGCGGTTCGACTTCTTCGGGGATCTTCACAGCTACGCCGTGATGAAAACCTACCAGTCCCTCGCGGGGTGACGAGGCCGGAGCATGTTCGCGCAACGCCGGCCGCGTTCCAGGGATATTGAAAAATCCTTGATTCCGTGATTTGGTGCATGGAACCAACCGGGGAAGAGAGGCCTTAAGGACAGGACGCGACCTATCCTTGCGTGGCGATGCGGTTTTTTCGTCATTCCGGCGAAAGCCGGAATCCATTTGTTTTGCCTTTGTTTTTTCTTTTCTGACTGGTTCCAAACAATGACGGGGATATGAAAAGCCGGAGTATTGTTATTCCGCTTGAAAATGGATTCCGGCTTTCGCCGGAATGACGGCGGTGGCCAATTTCGAGCGAGGAGGGGGTTAACAACCCCATCGCGGGAGCGTTTGCGGAACCCGGATCATGGATTTTGACATAGTAAACGGCTACGAAAAATACGGGCGTTCACCAAGCCTGCCCTTATGAAAATGGCGGAGAGGGAGGGATTCGAACCCCCGGTGCAGTCGCCTGCACAACAGATTTCGAGTCTGCCGCCTTAAACCGGACTCGGCCACCTCTCCGTAAGAATCGTCTCTTCAGCGCGCGGCCTGTCTCGCCTCGCGGGCGATGCGGCGCCGCTCCTCGAAAAAGGCGCGCAGCATCGCGGCGCTCTCCTCGGCCAATACGCCCGAGGTTATCGGCACGCGGTGGTTCACGCGCGGGTCCGAGGGAATGTCGAACAAAGAGCCGCATGCCCCGCCCTTGGGGTCTGTGGCGCCGAATACGAGCCGCGCGATCCGCGAGTTGACGACCGCGCCCGCGCACATCGGGCACGGCTCGAGCGTAACGTAGAGGGTCGCACCGTCGAGCCGCCAGATGCCGTCGGTCTCGGCGGCCTCTCTCAGCGCCAGCACTTCCGCGTGCGCGGTGGGGTCGCAGGCGGCCTCGCGCCTGTTGAATCCCCGGCCCAGCACCCGGCCCTCGCGCACCACCAGCGCGCCCACGGGCACGTCGCCCGCTTCTTCGGCCATCCTGGCCAACGCAAGCGCCTCCGCCATCCAGCGCTCGTCTTCTCTCATCTGATCGGTTGAATACACTTCTCTTTCTCCATCCGGTTTTTCTCGCGGCCCCTAAAAGACCACGAATCGAAACCGCTGGCAAGCGGGGGAGCGTTTCCCGCGCATGGGGCGCGGCTCTTGCCCGATGCGGAAAAACCTGAGAATCTTGGAGCCTTACTCTCACTACATTGAAGGATGCCCCTATGCTTTGGGAAGAACTCAGTTGGCCGCAGCACAAGGAAATGGCCCAAAACGGGGCCGTGGTCGTCATCCCCTTCGCCTCGATGGAACAGCACGGGCCGCACAGCCCCGTCGTTGTGGACACCCTGCTTTGTGAAAGCGTCTGCCGTAAGGCGGTGGAAGGCCTGGACAACGTGCTGCTGACCCGCACGGTATGGACGGGCACGTCGCACCACCATTTCGAGTACCCGGGAACCATTTCGCTCAGGCTCGAAACCTACGTCGCCCTCATAAAGGACATCATCCGCTCCGTCGCCCATCACGGCTACAAGAAGGTATTCGTCGTGAACGGCCACGGCGGCAACGTGCAGCCCCTCCAGGCCACGCTGAACGACATCGGCTACGACATCGAGCTCACCGTCTGGATGATCACCTACTTCCATCTGGGAAACGAAATCTCGGCGGAGATCAGAAAATCACCCGTCGGCGGCATGGCCCACAGCGGGGAGTTCGAAACCGCCATGATGCTCCACCTGCGCCCCGACCTGGTGAACATGGACGAGGCGGTGGATCAAATCAACGCGAACCCGCACCCCCTGGCGACGAAGGACATGCACCACCGCGGTATGCTCTTCCGCCCCGTGGACTTCAACCGGCACCGCGCCCCCTCGGGCGTAGCGGGAAGCCCAAGCGCGGCGACGGCGGAAAACGGGGCGCAATACTTCGAAGCCGTATCCGCGCGCCTGCGCGGGCTGATTGAAGAACTGGCTGCGCTTTAGGCATGGTCCGGATCGCAGGCGAGTCCTCCCGCACGGCGAGATATCTGAACCTGAGCCGCGCGGGGGCGGACGATCCCGTCATCATCTGCTATGAGGCCACAGGAGACGGCACGCCGGTCCTCTGCGTGCCGGGTCTTGGCGATACGGCCTGGGTCTGGCGCAAGATCGTCCCCACCCTCGCGAGCATGCACCGGGTCATCACTATGGAGCCGAGAGGGCACGGGCGCTCCTCGAGTCCTTCGGGGAAATACACGCTCGCCGAGATGGCGGGCGACGTAGGCGATGTCGCCGCGCGCCTGGGACTGAACCGGCCCGTCCTCATCGGGCACGGCCTGGGCGCGAGAGCGGCGCTTCTACTCGCCATCGAGCGGCCCCGCCTGCCCGGCGCGCTCGTTCTCATCTCGACGGGCGCCGCGCCCGCCGCCAAGCGCGTGCGCAGAGGGGTGGCCGAGCGCATCCACCTGGCCGAAGCGGGAGAGGTGCAGGAGGCCTACCGGAACAGGAAAAGCGAGGGCAGGGAACCCAGAGGCATGACCCCCAGGGAGCGCGCCGAGCACCACCGCCTTTTCCTTCGGGGCGACGCTTCGGGATACGCCTCGGCAGGATACGCGGAGCTTCTCGCGCCCGACCTCACTGAGCGTCTCGGCGAAGTCGCCTGCGCAGCACTTGCGCTCACGGGCGAGGAAGACCCCGAATACCACGAGGACGCGCAGACCCTCTCGGCGGGGATTCGAGATTGTGAGTCTTTTCTCATCGAGGGGGCGGGCCGCTACGCGCAACTGGACAGGCCCGAGGCGGTGCTCGCCCTCATCCATGATTTTTTCAGAAAACACCACCTTTCAGTCGCCAAATCAATGGAGGCAACCCATGAGCCGATTGATTGATCTTACAGCCCCCCTGGGACATCCCGACCTTTGCGAGGTGCCGACGTTTCCCCCGGTGGAATACTGGCAGTTTCACGAACATCCCACGCACGGCCGGCAGAACAGCGCGGTCCGGATGGCGATCCACCAGGGAACGCACCTGGACGCGCCCAGCCATTTCTTTCCCGACGGCGCCAACATCGACGAGATGCCGCTCGAAACCTTCTGCGGCCGCGCCGTGAAGATCGACTTGAGGGATACCGCGCAGGAGGCGGGCCCCATCACCCGGGAGATGATCGAGGCAAGCCCCGGCTTCGAGCCCGGGCGCCTGGAGGGCGCCATCGCCGTCACGTGGACGGGCTGGGCGAAGGAGAAGCTCTTCACGCCCGATTACTTCGCCACCAACCCTTACCTGGATACGGAGGCGTGCAACTTCCTGTGCGATTGCGGCATGAAGGCCCTTTGCATGGACCACGGGATCGACCCGGGCATGACGGCCGACTTCGTCGCCCACCACGGGGACTCCCCCGGCCACCGGGCGGTGCTGGGGCGGGGCGTTCCGCTCATCGAGCACGTCATCAACCTGGAAACCTTCGAGGAGACGGAATTCGAGATGTTCGCATTTCCCGTGAAACTCTACAGAATCGAGGGCGCGCCCGCGCGGGTGGTCGCGCGGCTCGCTTGAATTAAAAGGAGCGCAACATTGCCGTTTTACCGAATATCCGAGATGGAAACGAAGCACATCGACATGGGCAAGGCGCAGACACAGAGCGTCGCCGGGGAACTCATGAAGGCGGGGATGATCACCTACCCCGCAGACGGCGGCCCGCCGCCGCACTATCACCCCAACGAGGAGCAGTTCCTTCTGGTGATGGAGGGAAAGGCGAACGTGATTCTGGGCGATGAGACCCGCGTCGTCGGCCCCGGCGACCTGGTGCACATCCGCCGCAACGAGCGCCACGGCCTCCGCATCACCGAGGGACCTTTCGCCTTTTTCACCGTAAAAAGCCCCGCCGGCGACGGCGATCTGTATCAGGACTACAACAAGGCCGAAGACGCCGACGAGGCGCGGGAGAAACTGGAATCCACATTATAGGACCACTTCCAAGACCAAGGAGATTTTGCATGCCGTTTTACAGAATGGAAGACCTCCCCCAGGGCTCCTCGAAAGTAGGCCCCGCCGTGAGCCACGCGACGGCGGGCGAACTGATGAAGGTGGGCTGGGTGATTTATCCCCAGGGAGACGGACCGCCGCCGCACTTTCATCCCAACGAGGAGCAGTACATCCTGATGCTCGAAGGGAAGATGAACATGATCTGTGGCGAGGAGGTGCGCGAGATCGGCCCCGGCGAGCTGGTGCACATCCCGAGAAACACGCGCCACGGCATCCACATTACAGAAGGCCCCGCGAAGTTCTTCGCCGTCAAGAGCCCGGCGGGCGACGGCACGCTGGATCAGGACTACAACAAGGCGGCAGATGCGGACGAGGTGACCGAGCGACTCAAGAACTAGCAGGCTGAACGAGAAAAGCCGGTGGACCATTCCACTGGCTTTTTGGGGGAATGATACACATGACTCGAAAGAGAGGTTCCGTGCTCTGGATTTGAAAGGGAACGATGTAATCATTCCCCCCTTGAGGGGGTTGAAAAAGTCCGATGCGGCGCAATCCCCCTCCCCGTCCTGCGCAGCCTGCCGCTCCGCCTCACCCTGAGAAGCGGCCCCCTCGACTTCGCTCGGGGCAAGCTCCGCTGTCCCCCCATCTTCCTCACCCCGAGTAGCCGCCGAAGGCGGCGTATCGAAGGGCGAATTTCGCGCCCGCCAGCGAGATGCCCTCCCATCCTTCGATACGGCGCATACGCGCCTACTCAGGATGAGGGTTCGGGGCGCTGGGATGAGGGCGTCAAGCGTTCTGCGAAGCCCGATACCGCGCGGTGGGTCAATCCCGACGGCGACCCCTGCACATCCCCATCGAATGGCGACCGTAGGGGCGGACCTGCGTGTCCGCCCTGTTTTACCGTTGCGTTGTCGTTACGAGATGGATACCCGAAGGCGGGCGGACACGCAGGTCCGCCCCTACGGGAAACATTCCTTTGGAGAGACCGCAACGCCCGTCATTCCGGCGAAAGCCGGAATCCATTTGTTTTGCCTTTGTTTTTTATTGCTGCGCCTGGGCGTCCTGCATCCGTTTCTTCCTGAACTGCACGGCCTGGATGACGTCCTGCCAGACGAGACGCCCCAGAGGCCCCGAACTGTAGAGCGATATGTTCACCTTGCCGTCCGGTGAAAGCAGAAAGTTGGTGGCGTGGAGGAAGGGCCTCGGTTTCTCGCCCGCCTCGGGTGAGTAGAAAGCGCCCGTCGCCTCCGAGATGCGAGCGGGGTCCAGGCTGTGTCCAACCGGAAAATTCACCTTGCCGGCTTCGATGGATTGCAACGCTTCCTCTTCGGGGTCGGTGGACGCCGCCACCACCTTGATGCCCTCTGCTTCCAGTCTTTCTCCCGCCCGGGAGAATCCCGCCATCTGGGCGAGTCAGTAGGGTCACCAATGGCTGCGGTAGAAGAGGACGACGCCCCACGAACCCAGCAAGTCATTGGGCAAAGAGATTTTTCCGCCGCCCACCTTGGGAATCTCGAGACTCGGGAAATCATCCCCGGTGTCCAGGAAGAACCGGTTCACTTTCGGCATGATGGACTCCACTTTGTCGTGATGATGAATGCGGCTGTTTCATGTGCCTGGGATGTTACCTCTCCTGAAAGACCATGAAAACCGGCCCGCCGGACTCGCGCGCGAAAAAACACCCCCTCGAAGCCGAAACCCGAGGGGGTGTCCAAAAGACGCGCGCTAGTTCTGGGAAGCCATCATCTTCTTCTGGAACTGAACCAGACCCACCACGTCCTGCCACACGAGGCGGCCGATGGGGCCGGTGCTGTAGACGGCAACGGCCACCGTTCCATCGGGCTTCAGGACGTAGCCCGTGCTGTGGATGATCTGGCGTTTTTCCTCATAGAAACAACCCGTGAGCTCGGAAATATGCTTGTTGTCCAGGCCATAGCCCACGGGGAAGTTGATCCCGCATTCCTCAATCGTTCCCTTCGCGTTCTCCTCCGTGTCCACGGAGGCTGCAACAACCCTGACGCCTTCTTCCTTGAGCTTCGCCGCCCTGTCGAAGGCCGTAAGCTGCTGCTTGCAGTACGGTCACCAGTGTCCGCGGTAGAGCAGAACCACCCCCCAATCGCCCGCAAGGTCGCCGGGCAGGGAGATTTTTCCTCCCCCCACCTGGTCCACCTCGAGGCTCGGGAAGGGGTCGCCCGAGTCGATCATCTTGTCCGTCATTCGTGGCATCAATGCGCCCTCCTGAAAATGAATGAAGTGAAAAAGCCTGAGACTCCAAGTTCTGAAACGCGACCATTTATACTCCTCAGGCGGAGACATTTCAAACCGAAGCGGGCCTCTCCCGAAACGTCGCGGCGATGAAGCACGCGTTTTTCACCCCGGCGGTCTTGACACCGCGATGGCCCCTTTTTAGCATAGGCCCACTTTTTCAAAAGGCTCTCGATGAGCACAGGAGACCCTCAATGAGCAATGCGACTTCTTGTGAATGCAAGACCATAAAACTGCAGGGCGAATACGAAAAGGCGGCCGGCGCATGCAACCACGAGATTCACCTGTCCGATGAGGACACGGAGCGCTATCTGCCCCGCGATGAATCCCAGGAAAACATGATCATCTCGAAAGAATGCCGGATTCCCCCCCTCACCAGCGTCATCCGCTACGGCGAGGGTTATTACGTCCTCAAAAAAGGCCGGGTCATGCGGGAGGGCTTCAGCCGGACGCTCCCCGAGTACAAGCAGTAAACCTGCGGGCGGACTTCGCCGCCTTCCAAAAGCGAATCACACTCGATCCTCAAGGAGATGAACCATGCGCGCCCAAAAATACAGTTGGGACGAAATGCCCGAGGAGGTCTTGAACGATACCTTATCGCGAAAGATGGTGGTGGGCGAAAAAGAGATGCTTTGCTGGCTCCAGCTCAAACCCGGGTGCGTGGTGCCCCTGCACAGCCACGAGCACGAGCAGATCTCCCACGTCATCAAGGGAAGACTTCGGTTCTTCATTGACGATGAAACCGTGGAAATCGGGCCGGGTGAAACGCTCCTCATCCCACCACACGTCCCCCACTCCGTGGAAGTCGTGGGCGATGAGACGGCGATAGACTACGACATCTTCAGCCCCATCCGCGAAGACTGGGTCGACGGGACCGATGATTACCTGAGAGACGAATAACCGGAATTCACCCGCCGTAGGCTGGCCTGCCGCCGCGAGAGCGTATCGGTGCGGCCTCCCTGCGCGCCGTTTGGTGCGTTCCGCGACTTGCCAAACAATACGAACCCAGAAAAAATTCCGAAACTCATGATTTCCCTTCATCCCCAGATATTGTATCCACAACCCATCCACATACTATATATGGATTCCCTCTAACCAGTTGCTTTATTTGAGGTAATCCGGTTTCCCCCATCTGGATAAACTGTGGGTAAAATCCCCTTTTTAACCCAATATCTTGTGTGGCGAGAAAAAAATATACTACATTTTGTATTAAATTTCTTGACAGATGGAAAAATTCGGCTTACCTTGTCAGGCAAGGGTAGCAGATAAAGTCACTTCAGCAAGAGTTCAGGTAGGCGCGTCCGCCCCACATCTTTACAGAAAAGTAATTTTCGCAGGAAGGTCGTCGACGTTTGTCGTGATGTTGGGCGGAAAAGTGATCCTTCCGGGCATCGCCTGCCCTTTCCTTCCAGATGATGCCCTAATCCCACCTAGGGGCCCCCACGGGGCCCCATAAATATGAAATACCGGCCTACGGGCACCGACGCCGGATGCCGCTCAAGCACCGTTCAGAACAAAACAGCCCCCCTCGCCGGGAGGGGGGCTTTCTATATCAGAGACGATATTACTCGGATTTTTTCTCTGCCGTTTCCTTGAGTCTGCTCTCGGCTTTGACTTGCTCCACACCCTTGTTCTCGGAGCTTTGCAGGAAGCGGAGGAAATCACTGCTTGCGGGCAGCACCAGGGTCGTCTTGTCCTTGAGCGAGCCCTCATACACTTCGAGGCTCTTCAGGAAAGCGTAGAATTCCTCATCCTGCCCGAACGCCTGGGCATTGATGTCAATGCTCTTGGCGTCTCCCTCGCCCTTGATGGTCTGTTCTTTCTCGTAAGCCTCCGCGAGGAGCACGTCTCGCTCACGATTGGTCTCCGCCCGTATCTTTTGGGCCTGCTCTTTTCCTTCCGAGCGGTACTGGCGGGCGATTCTCTGCCGCTCGGCCTGCATGCGCCCGTAAATGGCCTTCAGGTTCTCGGTGGGCAAATCGGCGCGCTTCAAGCGCACGTCCACGATCTGAATGCCGTAGGCGCGCGCTTTCTTGTCACTTTCTTTCGTGACCTTGGCCATCAGTTGCGCGCGTTCTTTCGCCACGATGTCGATCAGGTCCTTGCGGCCGAGTTCCAGGCGCAATTCACTGTAGATGATGTCGTCGAGCCGGGCCTGCGCCCCCGTTTCGTTGCGGACGGTGCGCAGGAACTGCAGCGGATCGACGATGCGCCAGCGCGAGAAGTTATCCACCACGAGGGATTTCTTGTCCTGCGTGATGATCTCCGTGGGGTTGGAGTCGTACTCCAGCAGGCGTCGGTCGAAAAACGAGAGTTGCTCCACGAACGGCAGCCGATAGTGAAGGCCCGCATTCCGCAAGACTCGCACGGGCTTGCCAAACCGGGTGACGACCACCTGTCTGTCTTCGCGAATCGTGAACAGCAGCGAATTGAGGCCAAAGACGATTATCAGGATCAAGACGAACAGGGCGATCGTCTTTTTGGGCAATTTTCTGGTTTCTGCTCCCTCGGCGCTCATCGTTTCGTCACCCCTTCAATTCCATTCCCCCGCAGCGGGAGTATGGGCAGAACGCCCGATTTGCCCTGATCCAGGATCACCTTGTCCACAGTCGGCATCACCTCTTTCATCATTTCGAGGTAGAGCCTCTCGCGCGTGATCGCCGGCGCTTTTCTGTATTCCTTGAGCGTCGCCAGGAAGCGATTCGCATCACCACGGGCGTGGCGGATCTTGGTCTCCCGGTAGGCTTCCGATTTCCTGATGATGGCGGCCACCTTGCCCCGCGTCTCGGGTATCACCTGGTTCTGATAGCCCTGGGCCTCGTTCACGAGGCGGTTTCTGTCCTCACGGGCGCTGGCCACGTCCTTGAAGGCGTGAATGACTTCCTTGGGCGGCGTCACGTCCTGTAGCTGCACAGCCACCACTCGCAAGCCGGTTTCGTAGCGATCCAGTATCTTCTGAAGCTCCACGAGCGTCTCCTGCTGAATCGCGCCCTTGCCGGTGGTGAGCGCCTCGTCGATGGGCTTGCTGCCCACCACCTGGCGGATGGCGGCCTCCGCCGCGTGCACCACCGTTTCTCTGGGGTTGCGCACCTTGAAGAGATACTTGTCCGCCTCCACGATGAGGTACTGGACGATCATGTCGACGTCCACCATGTTCTCGTCCCCGGTCAGCATCCTCGATTCATGGGGCTTGTCCGAATATCGGGCGGGAGGCCCGGGGTCGATGGTGCGGAAACCGATCTCCACGCGCTTCACTTCCGTGACTTTCGGCGTATAGGCGGTCTCCATCGGGAAGGGCATATGGTAGTTCAGGCCCGAGGACACCACCCGGTCGATGCGTCCGAAGCGCAGCACGATTCCCTGCTCGTCCGGCCCCACGCTGAAAATACCCGAAGCCAGCCAGAGCAGGGCCGCCACCACGAATATGGCAACGGAGGGAAGTTTGAAATTCGGCAGACGGAACTGCGGCAGCTTGATCTGCGGCGGGATGCCGCCACCGCCGCCGCCTCCTGATCCACCCCCCTGTCTTCTCGATTTGAACTCATCCCAATCCATCGGCATGAGCGTCTCTCCTATTGGCGACGTATGATTTTTGTCGAGACGGAGCGCAAAATATCGCCTCATCAAGCGCCCATCCGCTTCACCCTATGCGCGTTATGGTTTGAAGTCAACCAACCCGAATCCGTTTTCGTCGCACTTGGGCCTCGTTTTTCGCGATTCGCCGGCGCGAAGGCAAACCACCCTGCGCGCCGCGTCTCGTCACCGAACAAGACCCGGCGGCGACGGCGAAGCGAACCGCATCCTCGAAACCCGCGCCCTCCGCCAGTTTCGCCGCCAGCGCGCCGCAAAACGCATCTCCCGCGCCCGTGGTATCCACTACCTCTATTTCGGCGGAGGGCCTGAACCAGAAAGCCCCTTCCCCGTCCAGTAGAAAAGCTCCCTTTGCGCCCGCCGTGATGACGATCTGCGACGGTCCCAGACCCTGCAGGTCGCGGGCGGCGCGCAGGAATTCCGCGTCGATTTCGGGTGTTCTCTCGAGTTTCGCCAAATACGCCGCTTCAGTTTCGTTGGGCGCGAGCACGTCGGTCAGGCGAAGCAACTCATCGGACAATTCCCCCGCCGCCGGAGCCGGGTTCAGGAGGTTGCAGGCACCGCGCTTTCTTCCTTTCCGAAACGCGGTCATGATAGACGGAACCGGAACCTCGAGTTGCGCCAGAACGACGTCGCCGAAATCGAGAAGCCCGGACTTTGTTCTCATTCGACCGGGGGTGAGAAGCGCGTTCGCGCCGGGGGCAACGGCGATTTGGTTCTCGCCCTTCTCGTCCACCACGATGAGCGCCGTCCCCGTGCTCGCTTTGGAGCGCAGTATCCCGTCGGGCGATATCCCGCTCTCCGCAAGGTGCCGGGCGTAGCCGTCCCCGCCCGCGTCGTCTCCCAACATGGTGACGAAGCGCACCTCCGCCCCGGCGCGGACGGCCGCCAAGGCCTGGTTCGCCCCTTTACCGCCCCAATACTCGCGCCGCTCGTCCCCCAGGACGGTCTCGCCAGCGGAGGGGAGTTTGTCCACGCGAACGACGATGTCGATGTTCGAGCTTCCCACCACCAGGACGGCGCCTTTCCTACTCTTCATCGGCGTCCCACCCGCGGTATCTGCGCAGATGCGAGATGAAAAACGACAGAAAACCCTTTACGTCCAGATCCAGGGCCACATCGACGGGGTTCTTGACCCGCGCCGTCTTGTTCTCCCTCAGATCCACCACCGTCATTCCGCGCGCGATGCCCTTGCTTGCGTCCACGTCCACGCGGCAGGGGACGGTCTCCACCAAATCCGGCTTCATCGCGACGGCGAGCGCCAGAGGATCGTGCAGGGTGATGTCGTCCGCCCCCCTTCGTTTCTTGGAGAACTTCGCATAGACCCGGGCGAGGTCCCTGAGCGCCGCGCGAAACGCTCCGCCGCCCTCGAATTCATCGACGCGAAGGAGCGCGCGCCTCGTCACGTCCAGACCCACCATGGTGATGGGCAGGCCCGACGAGAACACCTCCTTCGCTGCCAGCGGATCGCAATAGATGTTGAACTCGGCCGCAGGCGTCACGTTCCCGGGCATCCGGGCGGCTCCTCCCATGACCACAATCCGCCTCACTCGGGAGAAGACCCCTGGCGCGCGCCGGAGCGCCAGGGCCAGATTCGTCAGCGGCCCCAGCGTGATGATCGTCAACGCCGTACCCCTCTCCTCGGCCCGCTCGACAAGCACCTCCCAGGCCGGTTTCGAATTCCCCCTGCTCATCCGTGGCAAGCGCCTTTTGTTCCTGAACATCGCTCCCAAGCCTTCGGGGCCGTGAATCGCGCGCGATTCGCTCCGGTTCAGGCGGCTTCCGTCCAGGGCCAGCGCGGCGCCCGGAAAGACGCGAACTTCCGGGACGGGAAACTCGAGATGATCGTGGAAGAATGAGACGAGTCTTCTCGCGTTCCGGTAAGCCAGACGCACGGAAACGTTGCCGTGCACGGTCGTCACGGCGTCGTACCTGAAAAAGGGGCATGCGAAGCCCATCGCCAGGGCGAGCGCGTCGTCCACGCCCGGGTCGCAATCCACCAGGGCGTATCGAACAACCGATCCGCCTTTATTTCCCGCCGCCACACCCAACCCCTTTCTCGTTCGAGAAATACGTGTCATGTCGTATGGACATCCGGCTTTTCCATACAAACAATACCCCATATCGAGCGGTGCAATCCATTTCGCCTCCTCGATATCCGGTCTTTCGAGGCGAAACGAAGGAGCGTGGGTTCGTAACGATAAAAAGATCAACGAGTTAAGACCAATTTCTCATTTTGTTTTATAATTTTCATTATTTTCCCTTGCCTTATGAAATAAAATAACTCATTAAATTTCAATATCTTAAGTTGATTTCACCATGTCCGAAATTGACAAAGCGCCTTTTTTCATATACTTATGTCTGCTTATAGAATTTGAGTTGCGCAAAATCACCCGAAACCATACGGGGGCGCAAATCTTTTCATCCTCACTACGAGAGGCTTTCCCACAACTTCGAAATGGCCAAATCCGCATCGCCTTCCACGTCGAGAAAACGAATTATCGCCGCGATTGACATCGGTGGCACGTTCACCGACATCGCGATTTACAATCCATCGAACGGAAAAACCTCGGTGGGCAAGTATCTCACGACGCCGAACGACCCTTCCATCGGCGCGCTCGCAGGCCTTCGGACGCTGCTTGATGAGGAAAGTCTGCGGTTCCGCGACCTCGGGCAGGCGATTCACGCAACCACCCTCGCCACCAACGCGATCATCGAGAAAAAAGGAGCGGCCACGGGCCTTCTCGCCACGAAGGGATTCGCCGACATCCTCCTGATGGGCCGCGAATCCAGATACGACATCTACGACATCGTGCCTGAATTTCCGGATCCCCTGGTCCCCGGGCCCTTTCGCCGCGAATTGACCGAGCGGATTTCCGCGGCCGGGGAAATTCTCCAGCCCCTGAGCACCCAGGAGGTGAAGGTAACGATTCAGGAACTCGTGGAAAAGGGGGCGGAATCCATAGCGGTGTGCCTTTTGCACTCCTACTCCAATCCGGCCCACGAAAGCGAAGTCGGCGAAGCGATAGCCCAATCGTTTCCCGAAGTGAGTTTCAGCCTCTCCTCTCAGGTTTGCCCGGAAATCAGGGAATACGAGAGAACGTCCACCACGGTGGCCAACGCCTACATTCAGCCGATCGTCTCGAAATATCTCGAAGACCTGGAAGTCAACCTCGAAAACGTCTCGCTCTATATCATGCTGTCGAACGGCGGCATCGCCACGGCGCAATCCGCCGGACGCAGCCCCATACGCATGTTCGAGTCGGGACCCGCGGCGGGAGCGCTCTCCTCGGCCTATTTCGGGAAACTCGGCGGATTCGAGAATCTTCTCGCCTTCGACATGGGCGGCACCACCGCCAAATCCTGCATCATCGAAAACGGCGAACCTCACCTCTCCGTTCAGTTCGAGATTGCGCGCGTCAAGCGCTTTACCAAGGGCAGTGGAATGCCCATCCAGGTGCCGTGCATCGATCTCATCGAAGTCGGCGCCGGAGGAGGCAGCATTGCGCGAATCGACGATTTGGGATTGCTCAAGGTCGGCCCCGAGAGTCAGGGGGCGTCCCCCGGGCCCGCCTGCTACGGACTGGGCGGAGAAGAACCCACGGTGACCGACGCCAACCTGCTTCTCGGCTACATCAATCCCGATTATTTCCTGGGCGGCGAGATGCCCGTTTTCCCCGAGGCGGCATCCGAAGCCATACGCGCCAAAATCGCCGACCCGATGAAGATCGAAGAAATCCAGGCGGCCTGGGGCATTCACGAGCTGGTGAACGAAACCATGGCCGCAGCCGCTCGCATCAAGCTCTCCGAGCGCGGGAAAGACCCTCGCAACTTCACCCTCATGGCCACGGGCGGCGCGGGCCCCGTTCATGCCTTCCGGCTTGCGCGCAAGGTGGGACTCAAGCGCATCGTCTGCCCGCCCGGCGCGGGCCTGGCTTCCAGTTTGGGGCTCCATACCGTGCCCTTCAAGGTGGACACCGTGGACAGCCAGGTGATGGCGCTCGAAGACGTGAACCTCTCCAGGCTGAACGAGACGCTCAATCGGCGCGAAAAGCGGCTTCGCCAGGTCCTCACCGAAGCAGGGGTGAGGGAGCGCGAAATCCGGATTCAGCGCATGGCGGACATCAGCTTCGAGGGCCAAGGCTTTCCGCTCACCATCCCCATCCCGACCGGAAAACTGACGCGAAACCATTTTGGAGAGATCAGCGAAACCTATCGCGAACACTACGCCTCGGCTCATGGGCGCGCCATCGACGAAGTGCCGCTGCAGATATTCAGTTGGCGAATCTTCGGCATGGGGCCGGAACCCAACGTGAGCTTCGATTTCTCGAACCTGCCCGAAAAAGACGTGAAAAACGCCTTGAAGGGCAACCGGCGCATCTACATGCCGGAGAACAAGGGCTTTCGGAAAGTAAACATCTTCGACCGCTATCTGTTGAAGCCGGGTCAGAAGTTCAAGGGGCCGGCGTTGATAGAAGAGAGAATGACGACGACCGTCATCGGGCCGCGCTCGAACTTCCAGGTCGATAAATTCCAGAACCTGATCATCGAACTCTAGGAGAGCCTCGACATGGCCCGCAAGGGTATTGATTCGATTACCTTGGAAGTCCTCTGGAACCGCTTCATCGCCATCGCCGAGGAGGCGGCCACCGAGATCGTCCGCACCGCCTTTTCCACCACGATACGCGAATCGAGAAACTTCGCCGTCATCATATTGAACCCGGGCGGTCAGTCCATCGCCCAGGCCAGGTCCACCATGCCCAGCTTCGTGGGCGCCCTGCCGATTACGGCCAAAAAACTTCTGCAGATATTCCCGCAGGAATCCCTCAAGCCCGACGACCTCATCCTCACGAACGACCCGTGGATGGGAACCGGCCATCTTCAGGATCTCACCTCTCTCACGCCGGTATTCTACAAGTCGAAGCTGGTCGCCCTCATCGGCATCACCACCCAGGTAACGGACATGGGGGGGAAACTGAGGTCCCCCGAGGTGCGCGAGATTTACGAAGAAGGCCTCCAGCTTCCGCCCTGCAAGTACATGTCGGCGGGCCAGATCAACGAGGACATTCTGCGCATCATCAGAAAAAACGTGCGCGTGCCGAATCAGGTGGAGGGAGACCTGATCTCCCACATGTCCGCCGGAAGGCTCGCCGCCAAGCGCATCGGCGAGATGCTCGAAGAATACAAGCTCGCCGACCTCGAAGCGCCGGCCACCACGATCTTCCAGCGTTCCGAAAACGCCATGCGCGAGGCCATCAAGAAGGTGGAAGACGGAGAATACCGCTTTCAGGTGTCCACCGACGGATATGACGAGCCGCTCGTCATCCGCGTGGAGGTGAAGGTTCGCGGCAGCAGCATTCTGGTGGATTACACGGGTTCGTCCCCGCAGGTCGACCGCGGCCTGAACGCCGTTTTGAGCTACGTCTATTCCTATTCCGCCTATTCGCTCAAATGCCTGTTCTGTCCGCAGATTCCCAACAACGAGGGCAACTTCCGGCCCGTGACGGTATCGGCCCCCGAAGGCAGCATACTGAATCCGCGCTACCCGGCGCCCGTGAACGGACGCTCCATGGTGGGACATTTCATCCCCTCGGCCATTTTCGGCGCGCTGTGCAAGGCGGTTCCCAATCTCGTGCAGGCGGCCAGCGGCAGCCCCACCTGGGCCATCAACGCGGCGGGCATCACCAAGGAAAACAGGCGCTTCGCCGGCAACTTCTTCCTGCACGGGGGGCAGGGCGCGACGGACAGGCACGACGGGCGCGTATGCCTCGATTTCCCCTCGAACACGTCGAACACGCCCATCGAAATCCTCGAGCACCTCGTGCCCTTGCTGGTGGAGAGGAAAGCGTCCATCCGGGACAGCGGCGGCGCGGGCAAATACGCCGGCGGCAACGGCCAGCAGGTCATCGTGAAATCGCTCTCCGACGGACCGATCCTCCTCACGTTCATGAGCGAGCGGACCCGGCACCCCGCCTACGGGTTGTTCGGCGGCAAAAACGGGCGCGTCGGCAAGGTGACCCTGAACGGACGCCCCATCAATCCCAAGCGCCAATGGGTGATGAACCAAAGCGACAGGCTGGTGCTGGAAGTGCCGAGCGGGGGCGGTTACGGCGACCCGAAGGACCGCTCCTTCTACGCCATCGAGTACGACCTGCAGGAGGGGCTGCTTTCCGTTCAGAAAGCCAGAAGCGAATACAATTACGACGGTGACTTCACCGCCGTCGACATGTAGCCCGCCCGATGCGCTCGAAAAAACCCTGGGCCGCCGTCACCTCCACATCCGATTTCCCCGTCGCCATGGCGCCCGTGAAAAGGGCGATGGCCGGCGTCGCGCCCGTCCGCGCCGTGGCGCTGCCCTTCAGACCCCTGGACGAAGCGGAAGAGGCCGCCTTCGCCGGGAAACTCAAAGGCGCGGAAGGGGTTCTGCTGCGCCCGGGCTACATCACCGCCTCCCTGCTCGATCGGTTGCCGGACCTGCGCGTGGTGGCCGTGCACGGCGCGGGCGTGGACCAGGTCGACGTGGCGGCCTGCACGGAGCGCGGCGTGCTCGTCACCAACGCGCCGGGGGCCAACGCGAACGCCGTGGCCGAGCTCACTCTCGGCCTGATGCTCTCCCTGGCCAGGCGCATCCCCCAGGCGGCGGCCATGGTGGGCCGGGAGCGGGCATGGGGCGAGGCGCGCCACACGGGGGTGGAGCTCAAGGGCGGGACGCTGGGGCTCGTCGGGGTCGGACAGGTGGGGAGCCGGCTCGCGAAAACGGCGCTTGCGATGGGCATGAAGGTCCTCGCCTACGACCCGGGCCTCAAGAGCGGAGAGATAAGGGCGCGGGGCGCGAGACCGGCGCGGCTCGACACCCTCCTGGGCCGGGCCGATTTCGTCTCCCTCCACGCGCCGCTCACGCCCGAGACCCATCACCTGATCGACCGGCGGGCGCTCTCGAAAATGAAGAAGGGCGCGTTTCTCGTGAACGCCGCGCGAGGCCCGCTGGTGGACGAGGCGGCGCTGGCGCGCGCGCTCACGAGCGGACGAATCGGCGGGGCGGCCCTGGACGTGCTCGAAGGGGAGCCGCCCGACCCCGAAAGCGCCATCTTCGACGCGCCCAACCTCGTTCTCACGCCGCACATGGCGGGCTCCACCCGGGAGTGTCTCGAAGCCATCGCCGCGTGGGCGGGGGAGGACATCGCCCGCGTCCTGAGCGGCGGGAAACCGAAGCATCCGGTGAACGATCCCCGGAAAACCGGCTGACCCTCCGTTCGACTCGTTTCGGCTGAAAAACCGAATAAGTCCTTAAATATCAAATATATAAATTTTCAGTTATTTATCGAAAAACATCGTGAATTTATACATATTTATCTTATTTTACAGAAATTCCAAAGGACTTCTCACCGGCGGATCCCGCGCCGGAAACCTCGTCCGGCGCCCTCATATCCTCACCGCTTCGCTTCATCTTCGCTCCCCGTCTCCCTCTCGACGCGCCCCGAAAACGCCCCCGCCCGCAAACCCCGCCAGGCGACCGTGGAGGCGGGCCCGGGGCGGGGAGAATAGCGCGAATCCCCCACGTCCGCCATACGCGCAAATGCGGGGTCAATCCCGACCGGGGAGGGGCTGTTGAAAAACCCTGTTTCACGTGCGGGCGGACCTGTGTGTCCGCCCATCCCCTCGGGAGCGGCCCGCATGCCGTGAACCGGAAGGGTCGTATGTGGGGCTGTTGAAAAAGCCCCGCCAAGGGCAGCGAACGCTTCCTCCCCGGTCGCGTCGAACCCTCATTCCTCAATCGCGTTCGACCCCAAAGACCGCCAACGCCTCTTTCCTCACCCTGAGTAGCCGCCGAAGGCGGCGTATCGAAGGGGCCTGTCCTGAGCCTGTCGAAAGGCGATGGGAGTCGAACGCCTCGCGCCGGGCGAGAGGGCGCATCCTTCGATACGGCGCTTACGCGCCTACTCAGGATGAGGCAGGTGGGGGGACGGCGGAGCCTGCCCTGAGCCTGTCGAAGGGCCGCTACCCAGGATGAGGCGGAGAGGGGTTTTTCAACAGCCCCGAGGAGGAAAGGATTGCGCGCGCCCGCGCCGACACCGGGC
This sequence comes from bacterium, assembly GCA_963692865.2. Classification (GTDB taxonomy): domain Bacteria; phylum UBA8248; class UBA8248; order UBA8248; family UBA8248; genus Bin107. The sequence continues at coordinate 500,397 of OY843592.1, forward strand.
ATGGCCGTGAACGCGGGGAGGAGCAAGCGGGGGGTGAAACGCAATCCCCGCCCCCCCTTGTCGGGAGCTCCTCCCGCCTCATCGTGAGGGAGCATCCTCCTGCCCCTCGTCAAGGGACGCAAGAGGGGTCGTTTTCAGTGCGAGGGGAAAGCGTCCGCGCGGAACCGGCTTCCTCAAGACCCGAAGGCGTATCTGGCGTTCAGGAACAACGTGCGCCCTTGGGCGGAGACGAAAGTCAGATCCGGCTCGTCATCGGCGATGGAAGGCCCGTGGTCGGCGATGTTCAGCACCCCGCCGATGAGTTCCATCCCCCGGAAACCGAACGCATCTCGCCAGCGCAGCGTGAGGTCGTGGCTCATCCACGCCCCGTACCGGGCGGTTTCGTCCTCATTCCAATACTCCGAAAGCCCGTAAACGCTCCAGTTGACCGTCACGCGGCCCCGGCTCACCCGGAACGACCCGTGAAGGCGGTCGCGCGGAAAGGCGTTGGGAGACTTCTCGCCGGCCACCCGGATTTCGTCCTCGGTGACGCGCGTCCAGCGAAGGGCGAAGGCCAGGTCCGCCGCGTCGGTCTCCAGATCGACGCGCGCCTTGAGGTCGATGCCTTTCATGTCGCTTTCCCCGGCGTTATCCCACGATCCCTCGATCCGCCGGATCAGGTTCCCGTCGCGCACCACCCGAACGCCCACGGGCAACTGCCCTTTCTCTTCGAGGTCGAGGATGGTCTGCGCCTCCAGCTCCGCCGGCTGATGGGAAATGCTTATCCGGAACCAGTCCAGACTCAGCGAAAAAGACCCCAGGTTCGCTGCCGCGCCGATGCTCAGGCTTTTCGCGTCGTCCGGTTCGAGATCGGGATTTCCGCTCGATCTGTGCTCCACCTGCGTCCTGTCGCAATCGGCGAGGTCGCCGGTGTGCGTACTCACGTCGCACACGTATGGATAGCTGACCGATTGCCCGCGCAGGTTGAGGACGCTCAGGGCGGGCGGCGCGCCGCTCGTTCCCCAGGACGCGCGGAGAGCGAGGTTCTTGTTCAGCCGGTACCTGCTCGCGGCCTGACCGGAGAACGCCGCGCCGACGTCGTCGTGATCGTCATGCCGCCCGGCGAGGGTGAGATCCCAATTCTCGCTCAAGGGCAGAGAGACTTCCGAGAACGCCGAGAAGGTGGTCCGATCGCCTTGCGACGAACTTCCGCCGGAGCCGAGCACGTCGGTCGACGGGTAGGAGTCGCCGCCCGCGTCCCGATAGTCGTGGATGTTCTTCCAGTCCTGAGACGCGATTTCCGCGCCCGCCGCCCAGAGGACGTCGCCGGCCGGCAGCGGGAACGCCTTGCCGTTGAACGAGGCCCGCGCCGCCGTGTACTCGGCGACCTGTTCCTGAACGAGTTTGAGGCTGGTCTGCCGAATCGCCGCCAGATGTCCGGGATCGGTCGAAAACGGGTTTTCGAGGTCGTAGCGCCCATCGGCAATCGCTTTCGCAATCGCGCTCCCGCTCACGAAGGTGCTCCCGTCCACGGTCAGATCGCGCAGATGGTAGCGGACGTGCGCGTCGTAGCCGACCTCGCCCAACTCGCCCCGGACGCCGAGCGTGAGGTCGCGCTCCTCGACCTCCGTCACCCATTTGCGGTCGCCGTGGGCGACGAACCGGTGAGCCACGGTTATCTCCTCGGGAAGAGCGTCGATATCGGGGTCCCGAAGCAACTTGTCTCTGAGCGATTGCGGGGGAGAGAAGGAGAAACTGCCGACCGAGGGAGCGTAAAGGAGCGTGCTTTCGCTTTGAGCGGCCCTGGCGTCGAGATAGACGTCGGCGTTCCCGCCGAGCGGGTGCTCCGCGCTCAAGAACAGACCCTCGCGCTCGAGACGCTCCCCCCAATCGAGATGCCATTTGGTGGCCGTATAGTCGAAGCCGCAGCCCACGCCGGGGTGGCCTCGGGGGTTGGTGAGCCCGACCACGTAGCCGCTTCCCTCGCAGGCGCCGAGAGGCCGGGCGAGGGTGGTCCCGCCCGGAGGCGTGATGAAGGCGGTGTTGCCGCCCACCGACACATCCCGCGCGTCGGCGAAAGAACCGCCCGGCGTCCATGAAGCCCGGGAGTAGTCCCTGTCGGCGTCCCGTATCTCCTCCCGCCGGACGACGTCGACGCCGACCACGGCGCGCCCCTGTCCGAGCGCGCCTCCCCAAACGAAGCTCCCGTGCTCTGAATCGCCGCCCGCCTGCTCCGGCCGGGCCGCGCCGGCCCGGACCTCGACGCCCTTGAAACCGCTCCTGAGCACGATGTTAATCGCGCCCCCCACCGCGTGCCCGCCGTGCAGCGCGGCGGCGTCGCCGCTCAGTATCTCGATTCGCTCTATCGCGGAGAGTGGGAACGCTTCGTAGTCAAAATCCGAATAGGATACGCGGCGTCCGTTGACGAGGATCACCCGCCGGCCGCTCCCCGCAACGGATGATCGGTACAGGCCGAAGCTGTTGAACACTGCGCGGCTCTGCAGCAGGTCGCGCACGTTCTGGGCGCCCGAGAGTTCGATGTCTTGCCGCGTGATCACGTGGACGGGGCGCGGGGATTCCGACGCGGACCGGGGAACGTGGCCCGCCGCCGAGGCGCGCTCGCCCGCGCTCTTCTCCTGGGCGGCTGTATCCACCGCCCCCGCCGGGAAGATCGCGAGAAAAAACGCCATAAGGGCGGCGTAACCTGTCCGTTTGGGGATCGTGCGCATGGGGGCCTCCTCGTGTGTTTTTCCGGGCCGTGTGATTGTCAAACCAATAGTAGGAGCAACGCGCGGGGTTCTCAAGTTTTTTTCGCGAACCGCGGCGAAAAGGGGTTGTTGAAAAACCTGTCCCTCTCGGATCAACCACGTTTTACCCGTAGGTCGGACATATATGTCCGACATATCATGCGACCCGTATTGTGAAGGCGAAAAAGCCGGGCCGCATGATATGCGGCCCCTACAATAGAAACGACAATGACGGCGGTGGTCAATCCGAGCGAGGAGGGGTTTTTCAACAGCCCCGAAAGGGTAAGGTTTTCGACCGGGAAACGATATGTCCGCCCGCAGGCGGCGAAACGAACGGAGGTGAAGGACAAAAACAGGAGAGGGCGCGCAAGTCCTTCCCGGCGGAGTGGCGAACCGGCGATTCACTCCGAGAAATAGCGCTCCATCCACTGCTCCACGTCGAAACTCCACGTCTGGGCGTCTATTTCGCGGAAAATGCTCTGAAACACCGGCTTCGAATCTCCGGGCTTCATCACCCGAAAGCCCCAGCGCACGGCGTGATCCGCATCCCCCGCGTCGTCCCCCTCGTCCGCCTCGCCGCCCCATGAGCCGCTCACGAGCACGAACCTGATGAACCGCCTCGACAGGAAGGAGCGCAGGTCGACCACGTCGTATTCTATCCGAACGACGTAGTCGGGCTTCTCAAGTGGCGCGCCCCTATCGTTCAGCCGGACGCAGCGGAACCGGGGGGTGAACGACAATCCCCTGCAGGCGGCTTCGCGCACCTCGGCGTCCTCGGGGGTGAGGGGCGAGATGACGTGATCATCGGTGGGAACCAGCCTGGCCTGAACGGCCACCATATATTTTTCTTTCGCCTGGATGCGGGCGATCCGCTGATACGGGGAATCGGCGAGCTCAATTCCCGCGCACCCGCTCAAAAAAACCAGCATGACGAGGCAACAGGCAAGACGCTTCATCTCTCTCGTCCTTTGGACGGCGGCGGGTGGACATCCTTTTTCTGCGGCGCGTCGGCGGCGTACTCTATCTTCGGCCACAAATCCCACGCGCGGGCGATCACGCGCGCCTCGCCCTGATCCAGCAGGCTCACGCGCACCCCGCGCGACTGGTTCACGAGTTTCTTGTAGAGAATCGGCACGTCGAGGTCGCCCACGGCCTCATCCACCTCGCGGAAGCGCTCGAGGCCCTTCTTGAGGTTGGCGAGCGCGCCCTTGTGGTGGCGCTGCTGGAGCTTCACGTAGCCCGCGGCGATCTGGATGAGACCCTGGTAGAACTTCTTGGGCACCGGCTCGGCGTTCATCCAGATGCCCTCCCACGCCTCGTGCGCGCACCAGTATTCCCCCTGGTTGAACAGGAAAACGCCCGCGTCGCTGCGCGCCTCCCAGGGAATGGGGAACATTTTCATCCTCCGTGAAAAGCCTCTCGTCGCCGAACACCAAGAAAGCAACTCTTGATGCAGGCGACGCGCCCGCCGCCCAGGGCGACGCCCTTTCCCGTAGAATAACGCTCTTCGCGCGAGGGTGCTACCGGAAAATGACCCGTGTTTGCCGCGTCGCAAGAGCAATTTGCGACAATTCGATTGGTGAGGGAAATTGCGCAGGTTGCCGTAGGGGCGGACCTAAGTGTCCGCCCAAAAGTTCGTGAACAACCCACAAGAAAAAATGGGGATTGAAACGCCTATTGGTTAAACCTACAGAGCGGAGAAAAATTCCTCATCCGGCGTGATTTCCGTCTTCACGCCAAGTTCTAATTTTTTCAACAACTCACAAAGTTCAAGACCATCGATAAGGTCAATGGCCGGGGCGCCGTCTCTCACCGCTTCTCGCTCCGCTTCCTTGGTGAATCTTCCGGTGGTCATAAACAACCCTTTATCCGCGCGGCCAACCATCGCACCCCTGAAATCTCGAATCGCGCCTGCGCCAACTGAGTCTGTATACCTCTTGCATTGAAATCGGACATGAAACGAAAGGAGATTGACGCGCAAAACTCCTGCGCCATCTATGCCGCCATCGCCAGATTTTCCCGTTACCTCTACTTTCGTGAAACCGGACTCACGAAGGATGCGCTGGCAGAGACGCTCGAAGGCGTCGGGTTCAATACGGCGAACAATATCGAGTAGCTTTTCTTGCCAATCCGTTTCAGGCAAATCAACATTCTCAGTGTCGTTATTCTCTATACACGCCGAATTCGTAGACGTATCAACACTCTTCGCCTTCTGCGCTTGGTAATTGTTCCACCACTCGCGGTTGAGACTACGTACTTGATTATCATCCTGAATTTGCCTGCCTCGTTCAGTGATCGTCCAAACACCCTTGGATGTATTATCGACCGCGCCGATCTTCTTAAGTGCAGTACGCGCCCATGCAGAGCGAAATTCAAATTCTGATTGAGTACCACCTTCTTTGTGTGGAACCTCCAAAATCTGATCAGATAACCCTAAGTCGGACGTGATTTGTTCCAAGAGTTCCTGAATAGAAGCGGAACCTCCTTTCGCTTCTAAAGCTTTCAGTGTAGGCCAAAGCAAATCGTCGGATTTTATAGTCCATTGTTTCGCCATACGTTATCCCTTTTCCCGTCTATTCGTGTTTCCTCTATGGCTTCTAAATTGTAATCCGAAAGGGCACAAACGTCATTTATTCTGCCTGGTTTCCGGCATCCGCCGGAATGACGGACGAAATCATTCCAAACCTGTAAGAGGAGGTCAATCTCTACGCATGAGAGAGGAATGGATATGTAAGAGAATCGAGCGGACACATCGGTCCGCCCCTATAAGTCAATTTCTTCAGTATCGTGCGCGAATCACTCCCCCCTTGAGGGTTGGGCTTCCCGAGGGGAAAGCCCAACGATGAAGCCGAGCGGTTTGTGCGAAGGCTGAATCGGTGGGGGTAAAACGTGTTTTTTCGCCATTCCGAATTATACCCCCCACCGAATCGCTTTCGGGCTTGCGCCCTTGGCTCTTCGACTCCCCCTCAAGGGGGGAGTGAAATTCAAAAGCGTTCGTGAAACCTACAATCGCTTCCGGAGGTTTTTCAACAGCCTCTTGAGGGTAGAGTGAGCGGAACCATCAGCTTCAAGAGCAACTCTCCCGGCGCAGACACAAAAACCACGCCGTCGGGCCAAACATCGCCCATCAGATTGCGCACAGCTTCCTCAAGGCCCCCAGGCGAGAAAAACCGGGATGAGCGACGCCAAGAGCAGAAGCGCCATCACTGCGTTGAAAATCCTGAGCCATTTCCTGGCGGTCAATATCCGTCCGATTCCGACGCCGAACAACGTCCAGATGGAAATGCTTGGTATGCAGACGATTAGAAATATCGAGGCGATCAGAGCGATTTCAAAGTAAAAATATCCGCTCGCGCTCGTATACGCGGTGATCGCGCCCACCGCCATGACCCAGGCCTTGGGGTTCACCCACTGGAAACCGGCGGCCTGGAGAAAGGTGAATGGGCTACCGGACTTTTCCCTCGATCCGCCCACTCCATCGGCGGTCGCGATTTTCCACGCCATCCAGAGGATGTAGGCGCAACCGAGAGATTTGAGGACGATGTGGACTCCGGGCAACGCATGGAATAATCCGCCCAGGCCGAGCCCCACGGCGATCACCATGACCGGAAATCCGAGGCTGATTCCCAGTATGTGCCCGAGCGTTCGGCGATACCCGAAGTTCGTCCCCGAAGCCATCACCATGATGGTGTTGGGACCGGGCGTGATGGTGGTGGAAACCGCAAACGAGAGCACGGGCGCGATGAGTTCCATCATCATGAGAAAACGACACTCCCTGCACAGACAAAAAAACCCGCCGGCGCGCTTGCCGGCGGGGTTTTCGGTTCATATTCCGGCGACGACCCACTCTCCCACGGAAAGGACCGCAGTACCATAGGCGCTGGCGGGCTTAACTGCCGTGTTCGGGATGGGAACGGGTGTGGCCCCGCCGCTATAGCCACCGGAAATTCCTGAAATTCCCGACAATCAAATCACGCGATTGGCGACATCAAGCTCCCGGCCGAGAACCGATGAGAGAAATCTCGAATCGGTCAAGCCGCACGGCCTATTAGTACCGGTCAGCTGAACACATTGCTGTGCGTACACTTCCGGCCTATCAACCTCCTGGTCTTGAAGGGGCCTTCAGGGACCGAAGTCCGGGGAGATCTCATCTTGGGAGGGGCTTCCCACTTATATGCCTTCAGCGGTTATCCCTTCCGAACATAGCTACCGAGCGCTGCGGCTGGCGCCACAACTCGAACACCAGAGGTTCGTCCGACCCGGTCCTCTCGTACTAGGGTCAGCTTCCCTCAAATCTCCTGCGCCCACGACAGATAGGGACCGAACTGTCTCACGACGTTCTAAACCCAGCTCGCGTACCGCTTTAATTGGCGAACAG